>JASGTU010000129.1 GCA_030058085.1 Chloroflexota bacterium | reverse complement strand
CCCGCCGCTAGCCTTTGACCGCGCCGGCCGTCAGGCCGCGGATCACGTAGCGCTGGGTGATGATCGCCAGCGCCAGCACGGGCAGCGTAATCACCACCGCAGCCGCCATCAGCCCGCCCCAGTCGATCTGGGCGTAGGAGATGAAGTTGTAAATGGCGACGGGGACCGTGCGCGTGCGGCTCGACGCCAGCACGATGGAAAACATGAAGTTGTTCCACGAAAAGACAAACGAGAGAATCGACGCCGTGACGATGCCCGGCCCGCTCAACGGCAGCACCACGGTGATAAAGGTGCGGATCGAACTGGCGCCGTCGACCACAGCCGCCTCGGTCAACTCGCGCGGAATGCTCTCGAAGAAGGGCACCATCACCCAGACAATAAAGGGCAACCCCACCAACATATGCGCCAGGATCAGCGACGTGTAGGTGTCGATCAACTCCAGGCGGCGGAAAATGATGAACAGAGGCACGAGGAAGGTGATGCCGGGCACCATGCGCGCCATCAGGATGATAACCGCCAGCCGGTTCTGCCGGTAGCGGGCGATGCTGTAGGCCGCGGGCAGGCCGATCAGCAGGCCGACGATGGTGCATCCGCCGCCGATGATCACGCTGTTCGTGATGTAGCGCATAAAGTTTTGTGTGCCGAAGACGTTCTCAAAGTTGCGCATCGTCGGCGTAAAGATCAGATCAGGCGGCAGTTTGATGATCTGCAACGGCGATTTGAACGAGTTGAGCACCATCCACAGAAATGGCGTAAGCAAGAAAAAGACCACAAGAAACAGCACCACCGCATAGATGATGTTGCCGATGAGACGGCGCGTGCGGTTCCGGCGCTTAAGGCTTAGCTCGGTCGAAGTGACGCGGGATGCGCTCATAGCTTACACCTCAAGGGTGCGGCGGGCGTAGGTCACCAGCAGGCTAACGCCCGTGACAAGGGTGAAGAAAACAACCAGCAGGGCGGAGGCGTAGCCGAAGCTGAAATAGTAAAACGCCTGGTTGTAGGTGTAGATATTGAGCGTCTCGCTGCTGAAACCAGGGCCGCCGCCGGTCATGGCATAGATGATGTCGAACGTCTTGATGCAGTCGATGAAACGCAGCAGGCCGGCTACGCTGATCGTCGGCATCAACATGGGCAGCGTCACGTTCCAAAGGGTCTGCCAATAGGAGGCGCCGTCGACGCGCGCCGCCTCAAAGGGCTCGCTGGGCAGCCCGGTCAGCCCCGCCAGCACGATCAGCGTGATCAGCGGCGTCCACTCCCAGATGTCCACCAGGGCGAGCGAAGGGATGACGCTGCTGGATCCGGCGATCCACAGCGGCTTGGGCAGCCCGATTTCGCCCAATACGTAGTTGATGACGCCGGCGGTCGGCTCGAACATCAGCAGCCAGACCATCGCCACGGCAACCGGCGTTGCCATCATGGGCAGGAGCAAAATGGAGGTGACGAGGCGTTTGCCGCGGTAGTCTTTTGCGTCGAGGAACAGGGCGATGGCGACGCCTAGCAGGAGTTCCAAGGCCATTGCCAGGGCGGTGAAATAGAAAGTGTTCCAGACGGCGTTCCAGAATCTGGCGTCGCTGGCCATGTCGATGTAGTTCTTCGGCCCGATCAGCGTATTGGGACGCCCAGCCGTCAGGCTCCACCCGGAAAACGAGTTCCAAAGCGTGTAACCGATGGGGAAGATCATCATCAGCACGATGAAGATCACGGCGGGCGCCGGGAACAGCCAACGTTGGTGACGGTCGATGAATCGGTTAATCACGATCGGCTCCGTGTTCGCAGCTAGGGGGGAACGGGGCATCGGGTCGTGCGCCGATTAAGCTTGGCACAGCGCAACCCGATGCCCCGACAACCTCAAGGCCCTAGAGCCCCAGGGCCTCAATAGCCTGATTTATTGCTGCTCGGCGTCTAGCAGGGCCTGGAACTGGGCATTGGCGTCGTTGGCGGCAGCGACGAAGTCGCCGCCTTCGATGGCGACATTCACAGCGCCGCCGATGATGTCACGCGCCTCGGTGACGGCCGTCACCAGCGGGCGGTCATAGCCGCGGCCGTTGGCCGAAGCCGCCACGGCTTCCACCCAGTCAGCCGGGAAGGCCGTCGTGCCGGCAGGGTCGGCCCACACAGACTCGCGCGCACCGGGGACAGCGCCGTCGACCTGCGTCTTGAGCACGATCTCTTTGCTCGTCGCCCACTTGATGAATTCGCAGGCGGCTTCCTTGTTGTCGGAGCTGGACGGCATAGACAGACCCCAGCTCGTCACGTTGTACATAACCGAACCGGCTGGGCCGGCGGGGAAGACGGCGACGCCGGTCTTGTCGGCAACCGTGGACAACTCGGGATCGAGCAGGTTGGCGTAGATGGAGCTGGCGTCAGTATAGAGCGCGGCATTGCCCTGGGCGAAGACCGCTACGGCCTGCGGCCACGACATGTTCAGCACGCCCGGAGGGCCGTACTCGCGCAGCAGCGTGCTGTAAAGCTCGATGGCAGCCAATGCTTCCGGCGCATTGATGGTGGCCTGGCGATTCTCGTCGAACCAGTCGCCGCCAGAACTGTAGAGGAAGCTGGAGAACTGGGTCACCAGCGGGCTGCGCTGGCCGCGCGCCACGAAACCGTACAGTTCGTTGTCCCGATCGGTCAACGCTTCGGCTGCCGCCTTCAACTCGTCCAAGGTCGTCGGCACGGCAAGGCCTGCCTCCTCGAGCAAGTCTTTGCGATAGTAGAGCACTTCCTGCTCGGTGACGATGGGAATGCCCGTCAGCACGCCGTTGACCGTCTCTGTGCCAACTGCGCCGGCGGCGAAGTCCTCGAAGTCATAGTCCGGGTCGGAGACGCAGGCGGTCAGGTCTTCGTACCAGCCGTTCATCTGCATGACGCGAGCTTCCTGCAGCGGGCGCTGCATGAAGACGTCGATGTCGGAACCGCCGGCGGTGAACTCGGTGGTCAGCTTCTGGTTGAGCTGATCCTCGCCATAGGACTCGAACTCGACCTTGATGCCGGTTTCGGCCTCGAAGTCAGCCAGCAAGGGGGTGATAGCCACTTGCCAGGGGTGGTTGGCGCCGACCATGCGCAGCGTCGTGCCGGCGTAGGGCATTTCGCCTTCCGGCGCCGCCGCTTCTTCGCCGGCGGGCGCGGCAGGCGCAGTCACCGGCGCGGCGCACCCGGCCACCAGCGCCAGCAGCAACATCAATGGAAGCAACTTTCGCAATGCACTTCTCATGCTACTATCCTCCTGAGAACTAAAAGTATGGATTGGCTCGACTTGGTTAGGTTGTGTTTGGTCAGGTTGTGTTGATGAGAAAGCAAGAGGGTGGCGGTAAAACGAAGGGAGCGCCTCAGTCCACCGACACAGCGCCTGTCCCTTGCGACAGATTCTCACACTTCTAACAGGGATTCCCTTCATGAACGAGTCTAGCACTTGGCGGCAGGCATGTCAATCCGG
>JASGTU010000128.1 GCA_030058085.1 Chloroflexota bacterium | reverse complement strand
CCGCCGAGGCGATCCTGGCCGCCATGCTCGCGCATCCCCTGGGCCGCGATGCCGTCATCATCGGCAGCGTCACCGCCGAAAACCCAGGCGTCGTCACCGCGCGCACCGGCATCGGCGCCACGCGCCTAGTCGACATGCAGGTCGGCGAGCAACTGCCGCGCATCTGCTAAGATGCCTCCAGACTCGTGACTGGTGACTTCTGACAAATGACAAAACAGGACAGCTGCGAACAGACTCGCAACCGTCCTGTTACTTTACGCGTCTTGGTCGCTTACCGCGGCTCAGTCCTCCAACCGCACCTCGCGCCCCTCGTCCTGGCTGCGATAGATGCCATCCAGGATCGACAGCACCTGCAGCGACTGCTCCGCGGGCACGGGCGACGGAAGCCCCTCCGCCACGCAGCGCGCAAACTCGATGCACTCCAGCGCGTGCGGCTCCATCGAGTCGGCGGTCAACTGCAACGTCCGGTTATACATTTGCTTCGTGTCGTAGTTCGTCTCCATAAACTTGCACGAAGGCCAGTGCGAACCGGCTTCCGTACCGTACAGCCACATCTGCATGTCCTCGCCCGTCGTTTCGTGGTGCATCAACCACGCCACTTCGAGGACCAGCGTCGCACCGTTCTCGAAGCGCACAAACGCCGCCGCGAAATCCTCCACGTCCATGTCTCCCGGCACGAGCGCGCCGCCCCACATGCTGAACGCGCCAGGATGCTTCGCCAACGGCGCCTTCGCCACGCCGCTCACGGCAACTGGTTTCGGATTGCCCATAAACCACAACGTCAGGTCGAGAATATGCACGCCGATGTCAATGCATGGTCCGCCGCCGCTGTTCTTCTTGTACACAAAGCCGGGTCGCACCGGGATCCACCCGCGCCGGATCATCCAACTGCGCGCGTGGTAGATGTCGCCCAAAGCGCCGGTCTCCAACTCGCGCTTCATCGCCTGCGAGCTGCCCTTGAAGCGGAAGTGCTGCGCCGTCATCAGCAACTTGCCGGAGCGGTCGCGCGCCTCGATCATGCGCCGGATGTCCTTAGGCGTGGGGGCGAGCGGCTTCTCGCAGATGACGTGCTTGCCCGCGTCCAGCGCCGCCACCGCCATGTCCGTGTGGTACATGTTCGGCGTGCAGATGTCGATGATGTCGATGTCCGGGTCTGCGATCAGGTCTGCCGGATTCGTATACAGCTTCTCTACGCCGTGTATTCTGCCCCACGTATCCAGCACATCACCCGCCACGTCGCTGCCCGCCACGACCTCGGCGTGTTCCGACGCGTGCCAACCCGGCATGTGCACCTTCACGATACCGCCCACGCCAATCACGCCCACCTTCAATAGCTCTGCCACGTTTCAAGTCCTTCTTTCAGTTGTGTGCCAATTCGAATAACGCAGGGCTCATATGCCAATGGCTACAGCCCGTAATGCTCGTCTATCTCCGCCTGGTACGCGCGCACGGAGCCGTCCAGCGTTTCGCGCAGCGTCACCCGCCTCCCAGCTAGCGACGACTCCAACAGCGCGTAGGCGGAAGACAGGTCGTGCAGCCCCTCGCGGCCGCTTGTCTCCGGGTCCGTGCTCTCCTCGACGGCGCGCAGCCAGTCCAACTGCTGAATCGCGAACGGATCCTCCAGGCCAAGTGGGAAGTAAGCCTCGCGTGCCGCGGCGTCTAGCGACCGCTCAAACGTATCCACAAGCGCAACGCGCGCCCCGCGCTCGCCGATCAGCTCGCCGCCCTTGATGCAGCCCTCGCTGCCATAGAAGGCAGGCGTCCCCGGGATCTCCAGCGGCTCGCCACGCGTACCCCATGACCAGAGCAACTGCCCCAACGCGCCGTTCTCAAAGCCCGCCGTGGCGAAGTAGGTGTCGTCCACGTTAGCATCCACCGTCTCAATCACGTTTCCCGCGGCGTCGCGGCGATAGCGCACCGGCTCGAACGTGCGCGCCGACGCGCTCACCCAGGCGACCTCGCCGAACACGTAGCGCAGCAGGTGAAACTGGTGTACGCCGATGTCAATCGATCCCCCGCCTCCCGCCTGCAACTTGCGGTGACGCCACGGCGTGTCAGCCACCACCCTGTCCGGCGACCACAGCCCGCCCAACGAGCCCGAGATCGCCATCTGCGGCTCGCCGATCAGCCCCTGGCGCACCGCCCAACCTGCCGCGCGCGTAAAGAGCGCATGACGTACGTTCTCAAACGTGCCCAGCGTCAACCCCTTCTCGCGCGCCAGGTCGACAATGCGCCTCGCCGCCGCCACGGAGATCGCCAATGGCTTCTGCGTCAGCAGGTGCTTGCCATGCAGCAGCGTCGCCTCCCCCACCTGGTGATGCAGCGCCAGTGTCGTGAAATCGTTGACCGCATCCACCGCGCCGCTTTCGAGCATCTCCACATAGTTCGTGAAGATGGCGATGTCCACGTCATCCTGAAAGTCACTCACATAGGTATGCGGCGCGGCCAGCGGATCGCCCGACTCCGGCGGCAGCGTCGATGGCCGCGGCTCCGGCCCTTCGCCCCGGCGGCGGAACATCAGCGCATCCTCTGGATTGCGCGCCACGAGCGCGGTGATGCGGAAATTGTCGACGCCCGCCGCTCGCAGCTTCATATACCCCTGCAGGTGGGCGTTGAGGATGCGCCCACACCCTACGATGCCAATGCGAATCATACGCACATCTTCCCGCTAATACACCGGCAGCGGCAGCGAGATCGCCGCGCCGTCCAGCGCCGAGATCAACCCGGCCTCCAGTATCTCCTGCGCATCCCGGCCTACCTCCGCCGCGCAGAGCCCCTCGATAGGCAGATCGTTGGCGATGCAATGCAGAAAATAGGCCGACGCGTTGGTCATGTGCGGCGGCGACGCGGGCACGTCCACCTCGACGCCCTCCTCGTGCTCTCGCGTTGCCAGCAGTACGCGTCCATTCACGCCCGGCTCGATCACGATGGTTCCCTCGCTGCCGTAGATCACCGCTTGGTACGACGTGAGATGCCCGATCTGCGTCCAGGACGCCTCGGACACGGCCATCGCCCGCGGCCACTGCATCATGATCACGGCGTTGTCGTCCACCGTCACATAGTCCTTGAGCAGATGGCCCGCCATGCCCATCACCCGGCTGGGCATGCCCAATAGATAGCGGGCCAGCGC
>JASGTU010000127.1 GCA_030058085.1 Chloroflexota bacterium | reverse complement strand
GGCACATCCTTTTGGGGGGCTTTGGCGCGCACGCTGATCATAACCGTAATCAGCCTGTCGCTCGCCATCATTCTGTCGATCTTCACGGGGTATGGTCTGGCGGGGCTGCGGCGGCGCGATCAAATGTTTGTCTACAATCTCTATCTATTGCAGATGGTCATACCGGCGATGCTAATTCTCTTGCCGCAGTTCCTGATCATCCAGTGGGTGTTCAAACTCTTTCCGGGATATGGCGAGCCGGGGCCGTTGCGGTGGGGCCTGCAGCTGCTGTCCATCGTGCTCATCAACATCAAGGGCACGGCGCTCTCGACCATGGTGTTTACGGCAGCCATTTCGTCGATACCGAAGGAACTGGAGGACTCCGCCCAGATCGACGGCGCGGGCAGTTGGCAGTATGTGCGCTACATCCTCATCCCGCTGCTGCGCGTGCCGATCGTGAGCATCATCGTAATCATGCTGCCGCTCATCTACAATCAGTTCCTAGAGCCGTATGTCTACCTCGATCCAGCTAATACCACGTTGTTGCCCTTCACTCAGAGCGCGGTAGGGCAGTTCTCGACGAACTTCCAGCTAATCTACTCCGCGATTCTAGCGTCGGTACTGCCATTGGTTGCCGTCTACCTGATGTTCCGCCGCTTCTTCATCGAAGGCGTCATGTCCGGCGCCATTAAGGGATAGGACGCTTATGCGCCCGACGAACAGCCGCCGGCTGGTCTTCCAGCCCGGCAGCTATGCGAGCCTGCAATCCGGCGCCAACCAGATCGTCAATGCCATCCGGCCAACGCTCGGGCCGTTGCCGCGAGTGGTTGCGATTGACCGCATCCTGGATACGCGCATACCGGAACTGCTGGACAACGGCGGGACGATTGCGAAGCGAATCATTCAACTGCGCGACATGCATGCGGATGTGGGCGCAATGTATGTGCGCGATTGCCTGTGGCAGCTGCAGGACCAGGAGGGCGACGGGACGGCGACGGCTGCGGTGATATTCCAGAGCGTGTTCAATCAGGGCGTGCGTCATGTTGCCGGCGGCTATAATGCGCGCCGCCTGCAGACATACCTCGAAGAAGGCGCGCGCCTTGTCCTAGCCGAGCTGACGCGCATGACGGCTGCGGTGAACGGTAAAGAGCGATTGGCGCAAGCCGCTTACACGGTTTGCCAGGATGCCGAACTGAGCGATCTGCTAGGCGAAATATTCGACATTGTTGGCGAATACGGCCGGCTTGAGATACGTGAGGACAGCGGTCGCGGGCTGGAGCGGGAATACGTGGAGGGCATGTATTGGGAGAAAGGGTTGCTCTCGCGTGAACTGATCGCCGACTGGACGCGTGTGCGCAGCGAGTTGGAGGATGCTGCCGTCTTCATCTCCGATCTCAGTCTGCGCGAACCGGAAGATCTGCTGCCGATCTTGGTTTGCGCTTTGAAAAACGAACGCCGAAGGCTTCTGATCATCGCCAACGAGATTTCGGACAGCGCCATGTCGCTGTTGCTCGCGAACAACCGCAAGCCCGAGGAGTTCCAGGTGCTGGCCGTGCACACGCCGGGCCACGGCGCGGAGGAGCAGGCGTGGTTCCTGACAGATGCGGCGATACTGTGCGGCGGGCGTCCGTATATTCGTGAGGCGGGCGACCACCCGCGCGGGCTGCGTCCTGAGCATTTTGGCCGGGCGCGCCGCGTGTGGGCGAGCCGGGAGAACTTCGGTATTATCGGCGGGCGCGGCGATCCGCGGATGCTGCGAAGGCATATTGCCGAACTGCAGCAGACATTCGAGGATAGCCTCGACGTCGTGTACCGCTCGAAGCTGGAGAAGCGCATCGGTAAGTTGTTGGGCGGCTCGGCAACGCTTCGCATCGGCGGCGTCAGCGAGCACGAGATCGAAGAGCGCAAAGAACGCGCCGAGCGGACGGCGCTGGCTGTGCGCGGGGCGCTGCGCGAAGGCGCGCTGCCAGGCGGCGGTGCTGCATTGCTGGCCTGCCGTCCGGCGTTGCATGAGCGACTGCGACAGGCTGCAGATGATGAAGAAGCAGCGGCGTACCGGATCCTGATCGACACGGTGGCGGAGCCGATGCGTGCGCTGGCTGCTAATGCAGGCTACAACCCTGCCCTCGCGGTGGGCGAGGCAGAGGCAGGCGGAACGGGTTTCGGCTTCGACGTCCTGCGCGGCGAGGCCGTGCACATGACGGAGGCGGGCATCCTCGATCCGGCTAGCGTCCAGAAAGCAGCCGCGGTGACGGGCATCACGAGCGCGGCTTTGGCGTTGACCATCGACGTGCTGGTGCATCGCCCCGATCAACCTGCGCGCGCGTCTGTGCGCCCGCCAAGCAAGAGAAAGCGACTGTAGCGCCGATGGCGGAGAACCGCATAGAACAAGATTCTGTCTATGGCTTGGCTGCAACGCCTGACTTCTTGGAGGGGGGACGTTGTTTCGCGGCGCGCGCTTCGGGGCTGTACGTGTCCAGCGATGGAGGCCGTACTTGGCGAGACGCCTATCGTAGCCTGGCGCTCAAAACACCGCTGACGACAGTGACTGTGGCGCTGTCACCCCAGCCGGCCCCTGAGACGACAGTGTTCGCCGGCGCGCTAGGTGGTGTCCTACGTTCGACAGATAGCGGCGAAAATTGGCTGACAGCCACGCTGCCCACGCCGCCACCCTACGTCGTTGCGATCGCAGTTTCTCCTGAATACGAAAGCGACGGGCTCGTTTTTGCCGCGACGATGGAGGACGGGGTGTTCCGATCGTGGGACCGCGGGGCAAGCTGGGCGGCGTGGAACTTCGGGCTGCTGGATTTGAATGTCTATGCGCTCGCGATTTCGCCGGACTTTGGCCGCGACGAAACGCTGTATGTTGGAACGGAAAGCGGCATCTTCTCCAGTACGAACGGCGGCCGCGCCTGGCGCGAGGTTCCGTTTGCGATGGAGGCAGCACCGGTGCTGTCGCTGGCGCTATCACCCGGATATGCAGCGGACGGCATTCTACTGGCGGGGACCGAGGCGAGCGGCCTATTCCGGTCTGCAGACCGCGGCGCTAGTTGGCAACGGGTGTATGAATGGGATGGAGATTCTGCTGTCAACCAATTAGTCGTCGCCAATACAGGTAGTGGCAGTTGGGTTCTAATGGCGCTGGCTGGAACGAGCGTGAGTTACTCGAGGGACGGCGGATCGCATTGGCGCAGCCTGCCCGCCGCCGCTTCCCTGGATGCGGCGCCAACATGCATCTGCGCGCCGCAAGGGTTGGCCGCGGGCGAACCATTGCTGCTTGGCCTGGAGGATGGCCGCGTCATATTGGCGGAAATACCCGATTGGCAAGCATGAAAGGACAGGGCTAGGTGATGGCTTCTATGATGCCTGCTGTACGCAAGATAAAAGCCGGTCCGGGGAACGTGGAGTTTTGCGAGACGCCGGTTCCCGAAATCGGGCCGAATGATGTGTTGATGAAGGTGTATGCTGCGGGTATCTGCGGTAGCGACCTGTTGATCCAGGAGGACCGCCACTTCTACCGCGCACCTGTGACGCAGGGGCATGAGTTTTCCGGCATTGCCTACAAGGTTGGGAAGAACATCACGCGTGTGAAAGAGGGCGACAAGTTCATCGCCGACATTGAGTGCAGTAAAGGCGAATGGCTAGGCGTGACGGTGGACGGCGCATTCGCGCCGTACATGCGCGTGCCGGAGAACGTGATCTACCGCGTATCGGAGCATGTGCCGATCGAGCACGCGGCGATGGGCGAACTGATCGCGGCTACGCACCATCTCATCCAGGAGCGCGCCCAGGTGCGGGTCGGCGATGACGTGGTGATCGTGGGACCGGGGCCGATGGGCATCGTCGCTACGCAGTACGCTAAGATCTGCGGCGCGCGACGCGTGATCCTAATCGGGCTCAAGAGCGATGAGATGCGCCTAGAAATTGGCCGGCGCGTTGGCGCAGATGTCACCCTCTACTCGGAGGACGATCCGGCAAAGGAGGTGATGGAGATCACCGGCGGCAAGGGCGCCGAGTTCGTGCTCGAATGCAGCGCCAGCGAGCTGGGCGTGCAGCATGCGATCGACTGTGCACGCAAGGCCTATGAGGGGCCGGGCGGCAAGGGCGTGGTCGTCTTCATCAGCCTGTGGGGGCGGCAATTGAGGGTGAATCTGGATCAGGTGAGTCTGGGCCAGTTGGACATTCGCGGGAGTTGGAGTTGGAACGGGCGCGAGACGTGGGAGCATGCCGTGGACCTTCTCGACCGCGGGCTGTTCGACTTCGCGCCGATGATAACCGGACACTACGCCTTGGAAGACTGGGCGACTGCATTTACAAATCTTCGGGAGAAGCGCGATCTAAAAGCGATGTTCCTGCCCAACGGTTCGGGCTGGGCCAAATAATGTCAAGGAGCTTATCGTGAAACCCTTGAAGTACAGCTTTTTTCAATTAACCTTTGGTCAGGAAGAGGCCTATCTGCATCCGGAGAAGACATACGAGCGCCTAAAGCGATGTGGATACGACGCCATCGAGATCACGCCGCCCAAGGGCCGGTACGGCATGGGCGTCAAGATGGAGGCGTATCTCGAGACGCACCGCCAATTGAAGGCGGATTTCGGGCTGGCCGTGTCGTGCATCAACGAGTGTTGGGGAGAGGAGTGGGACCCGTTTTCGCCCACGTACAAGACGCTGACTGAACCGAAAACGGCGGACCTTGCCGTGCGCGAGACGATGTCCTCGGTCGATTTCGCTGCCGAGTTGGGCGCGCCTTGCGTGACGATCGCCGTGGCGATCCACGCCGATATCACGGCTGCCAACGTGAAGGAGGCCACGGCTGTAGCGGTCGACGCGCTGCAGCGAGCGGCGGATTATGCCAAGTCGAAGGGGGTGCGCCTGGTCTTTGAGGCGACCAACCACCTGGAGATGGGCAAGTTCGTCAACACCGCGCTAAACCACAAGCGCATGATCGAACTGACCGGACGCGACAACATCGGCATTCAGCTCGATTGGTTCCACGCCAACTTCGAGGAACTGAACCCGTATGAGGCGGTGATGGATGCGCACCCGCTGCTGTGGCACATGCACTTCCGCGACTCGAACTCGCTGACGCCAGGGTACGGCACGGTGGACTTCAAGGCGGTGATGCGCGCCGTCAAGCGATCCGGCTACGAAGGGTATTGCACCATCGAGAGCGCGCCGATGATTCCCGACGCGGACACGGCGGCGAAGGATGGCATTGATTATCTGAAGTTCATGGAGCGAATAGCGGAGTACCAACTACGGCCGGAGTTCCCGAACGGGTATGCGCTGCCCGCCGCCGTATGACTGAGGCCTATTGCGTTCCACTCGACGGGCTTATTGACGAGGCGGAACGCTCTGCGAGAGAACGATTGGGAGACCTATAGCGATGGAAAATAGCGAGATTTTGGAGCGCTCACGGGAAATGATCCGCGCGGAGGGTGAAGCGGTCATTGCGATGGCTGATCTGCTGGGCGAGCCGTTCCTTGAGGCGGTGCGCATGGTGGCGGCTTGCTCCGGCGTTGTCATGACGACCGGTTCCGGCACGTCGGGGACGATCGCGCGGCGACTGGCGCATATGCTGGCGACAACGGGGATGCACGCTAGCTTCGTGCACCCAGCCGATGCGCTGCACGGGCCTTCGGCAAGCGTGCAGAACGGCGACATCCTCATCGCCTATTCCAAGGCGGGCAAGAGCGCCGAAATCAACCATTTCGTACAAGTGACGAAGCAAAGAGGAGGCCGGGTCATTTCCCTGACGTGGGAGCCTGAATCCGAGCTAGGCAAGCTGAGCGACATCACGCTTGTGGTGCGTTCGGGCGAGCGCGCCGAAGGCGAGGGCATCTTGCCGTTTGGCAGCACGCTCGCCGCCGGCGCCGTCAGCGATGTGCTGTGCCAGATGGTGAAGTTGCTGCGCGGCTTTGACCTCGCAACGCTGGTGCAGACACATCCTTCAGGGGCGACGGCGGAACTCGTGCGCAAGAAATAGGAGAGCCGACATGGCGGACTTGTTGTTGGGGATCGACTACGGAACCGGCGGCGCCAAGGCATGCATCATCGACACGCAGGGCAATGTCCTGGGGTTTGCCTTTCAGGAATACCCCTTCTACCACGATAAGCCCGGCTGGTCTGAGCATGACGCCGCCAACTACTGGACCGTCGCCTGCCACATGATCCACGACTGCCTGGCGCAGGCGCGGGCGGACGCGGCCGACATCCGCTGCATAGCTGTGTCGTCGGCCCTGCCGTCGATGGTGATGGTCGATGAACAGCATCAGCCGATCCAGCGGGCGTACAACCTGATGGATCGCCGCGCCAAGCAGGAAGTGGCGTGGCTGAAGCAGGAGATCGGCGAGGAGCGGATCAAGGGGCTCACGGGCAACCGCATCGAGGATCATCCCTCGTTGGTGAATCTGCTGTGGGAGAAGCGACACCGCCCGGATTCCTTTGCGCTCATATGGAAGGCGCTGACGATCGACGCCTTCATCACGCTCAAGCTAACCGGACGCGCCGTGATGAACGTATCCGCCGGGCCGTTTTATGGTGTGGCCCACGACCTGCTGAATGAACGGTTCGACGAGGAGATGCTGGAGGAGATCGGCATTGACCCGGCAATCCTGCCGCCGATGGCGCGCTGTGAGGAGATCGTCGGCGAGGTGACGTCAGAGGCCGCGGTGGAGACGGGATTGGTTGCGGGCACGCCGGTGGCGGTGGGGCAGGTGGACTTCAACGCCTCATGCATCGCCGCGGGCATCACCGAGCCGGGTGACATCATGAGCAACTTGGGCACGGTGGGCAACTTCGGCGTGATCCACAAGAGCCGCGAGTTCAACTTCTCGCCAGTCGGCCTGTCGATGATCAACCTTGCCTTTACGATCGACTCGGCTAACACCTACATCACGATTCCGTCGACCACGACGGGCGGCCAATCGATTCGCTACCTGCGCGACAACTTCTCGCAGTTGGAAGTGGAGACCGAGCGCGCACTCGGCGTTAGTTCGTATGATCTTCTTAACCTGCAGGCCGAGAAAGCGCCGCCCGGCAGCGACGGACTGATCATCCTGCCCTACCTAATGGGTGAGCGCACGCCGATCTGGGACACGAACGCCAGGGGCGTCATCTTCGGGCTGTCGCTGAATCACGGCAAGGGCCATGTGGTGCGCGCCATGATGGAGGCGGTAGCCTTTGCGCTCTACGACTCGTACCAGTTGATCGTCACGTCGGGGCTGCCCATCAACTATCCCATCGTGCTCAACGAAGGCGGCGCGGTGAGCAAGCTGTGGCGGCAGATCATCACGGACGTGTTCAATGCGCCGACGGTGTTGGTGAAACGACGCACGGGCGCTCCCTTCGGCGATGCCGTGCTGGCGGGCGTGGCGTGCGGCCTCTTCCCCGACTTCTCGGTCGCCAAGGAGTGGGCCGAGTTTGTCGCGCCGATGGAGCCGGATGCCGAGAATCATGCACGGTACATGGAGTATTTCGACCTGTACAAGCGGCTCTATGAGCACGTTAAGGAAGACTTCGCGGCGCTGGCGGATATCCGGGATCGTGGTTAGGTTCAGAGAACTGGAGCACGGACGATGGCGCTTGTCCCAGCGCATGTGATCCTAGCCGACGCACGCCGGCGCGGCTATGGCATCCCCTGCCTGTTGGCGGGAAATCTGGAGATGACCATCGGCCAGATTCAGGCGGCGGAGGAACTGGATGCGCCGCTGATTCTGGCCTACAACAGCGGCGTCACGCCGCAAGTGTCGATTGCGCTGGCGATGCCAGCTATCGCCAATGCCGCGCGGCAGGCACGCACGCCGGTGGCGACGATTCTGGATCATGGCGGGACGCTGGACGAGGTGAAGGAAGCGATCGCACTGGGATCATCCTCGGTGATGTTCGACGGCTCGGCGCTGCCCTTCGAGGAGAATGTGCAAGCGACAGCGGAGGCGGCTCGCCTGGCGCACGTGGCGGGCATCTCGGTGGAGGGTGAGCTGGGCGCGGTCGGCGGCTCGTCGGTTGAACTGGGGGCGAGCGATGCGGCGGTTAGCTCTATGACCGACCCTGACCTGGCTGCGGAGTTCGTGGCGCGCACGGGCGTGGATGTACTCGCCGTTTCGTTCGGCAATGTGCATGGGGTGTACCGCGGGGTGCCGCGGCTGGACCTTGAGCGGGTGCGCGCCATCGCCGCGCTGGTCGATGTGCCGCTGGCGATGCACGGTGCGTCCGGCTTGACGGACGACCAGTACCCGCCCATCATCCGCAGCGGCATCAGCAAGGTCAATTACTACACGGCTATGGCGCGGGCAGTGAGCCACGATCTGCGCGATATGCTGGCGGACGCACCCGAGGAAGGTCTCGTTTATCACCGCATCATATCGGCGAGTATAGACGGGTTCTATGCCAAGACCAAGGAGCTTCTGACGCTATTGGGTGCGGCGGGAATGGCCCGCAATCTCTGACCAATGTCGCGACGGGCTGCACCGTCGCCAGGCTAAAAGGACAGGATAATCCATGTCGCTGATTGGACTGGATATCGGCACGACGGGCTGTAAGGCGATTGTGTTTGGCGTGGAGGGGCGCATCCTGGGTGAGGCGCGGCGCGAGTACGGCATAGATTCACCGCAGCCAGGTTGGGCAGAACAGGATCCGGAGCAGGTGTGGCGGTTGGCATGGGATGTGCTGCGCCAGGCCGTTGCCGAGGCCGGAGATGACCCGCCGGTCGCGCTTGCTATCTCGTGCCAGGGTGAGTCGGTGATGCCGGTGGATGAGCATGGCGTCGCACTTCGCCCCGCGATCCTGGGCATGGATACGCGCACAGTCGCGGAGAACGAGTGGCTGATACGGCAGTTCGGCGCCGACAGCCTGTTTGAGCGGACCGGGATGCCCGTTCACACGATCAATTCGTTGCCCAAGATGCTGTGGCTGCAACGTCATGAGCCGGAGATATGGCGTACGGCGCACAAGTTCTTGCTCTACGAGGACTTCTTCCTGCGCCGCTTGGGCGGGAAAGCGGTTGTCAGTACGTGCCTGGCCTCTCGCACGCAGATGATGGACTTACAGACCGGCGAGTGGGCGGGCGATCTGCTGTCCGAATGCAATATTGATCCCGACCGCTTGTCGGTTCCTGCGCCGCTGGAGGGGGGCGTCGTGGGCGTGATGCGCCGCGAACTGGCAAAGGAACTTGGCATCAAGAGGGAGGTGCTCTTGGTCGCCGGCGGACACGATCAGGCCTGTGCTGCGTTCGGCAGCGGCGTCATCGAGCCAGGATTGGCGATGGTCTCGACCGGTACGGCGGAGGTAGTCGAGGTGGCGATGGATTCGCCGGCGCTGGACAACGCGCTGCGCAAAGGCAACATCTCGGTCTATCGCCACACGGCGCCGGGTCTGTTCCTGGCGATGACGTTGAATCACAGCGGGGGATTGCTCTTGCGCTGGTACCGCGATACGTTCTGCGGCGCGGAGGTGGCGCAGGCCGAGGCGTCCGGGCAAGACGCCTATGACCTGATCCTGGACGGCGCGCCCGCCAGTCCGACCCCGCTGATGGTCCTGCCGCATTTTTCGGGCAGCGGCACGCCGTGGCTGGACACCGAGTCGAAGGGCGCGGTGTTGGGTATGACCTTCGGCACAGATCGCGCGACGGTGGCGAAGGCGATTCTGGAAGGGTTGACGTTTGAATTGCGCATCAACCTAGACTTGCTGCGTAGCGCAGGCGTCGAGATCGGCACACTTCATGCCGTGGGCGGCGGCGCCCGCAGCCCATTGTGGCTGCAACTGAAGGCCGACATCTGCCATATCCCGTTGCAGACGCCGAAGGTGACAGAGGCTGCCTGCCTGGGGGCGGCGTTGCTGGCGGGTGTTGGCGCAGGCGTGTATGCTGATGCGCAAACGGCAGTGGCTTCGGCGGTGGCGTGGCAGGCGCGGGTGGAGCCGGACGCCGAAAGTGCAGCTGCATATGAGCAGCGGTACGCGCTGTACCGGCAACTGTACCCGCTGCTAGCCGATACGTTGCATGCGCTTTAGCGGGGGTCGGTCTGGGCAGCGTCAAAAGGCTTTCGGTTTTCCTGGCTCGCCCCGTTGTAAGCGGGCATCATACCTCACTTCGAATTCCCAGTTGTGAACTGAAGGGAGAACTGTGTATGGCCTAAAGCCGAACTGAACTAGATGAAACTGCCGGAATGCAGGTTGTATACCACATTCTTTCAATTGGAGGATACTAGATGTTTACCAAGCGAATGGCATTGAGTTTGTTGTCGATTCTGATGATAGCGGCTATGTTGGCTGGCTGTGTGGCAACACCGCCTGCAGCGCCGGAAGCCGCGCCTGCTGGCGAGGCCGCTCCCGCAGGCGGAGAAGCAGCCGCACAAGAGCCGGTCACGCTGCGCTGGGCCAATATCATCGAGGCCGCAGGCATGGAGCAGTGGCAAGAGGTAGTCGACGCCTTTGAGGAGAAGTACCCCCACATCACGGTCTCCAGCGAATCGACCGCAGGCAGCGGCGCAGCCGTTTACCCTGATGTGTTGAAGACCTCGATGGCTTCGGGCAATCCGCCGGATGTGTTCTTCATGTGGGGCGGCTCAATTGCGCAGCCGTTCATCGATGCGGGGCAGGCGCTGGACCTCAGCCCGTACTACGAAATGTACGGGTGGAATGAGAAGTACGCCCCCTGGGTGATCGACCGGATCACGATTGACGGCGTGCCGTACGGCGTGCCTTTCCACGCCATGGGCATGGGCTTCTGGTACCGCAAGGACATCTTCAACGATCTCGGCATCGAGATTCCCACAACCTTTGCGGAGCAGGAAGAGGTCTGCGCTACGCTTAAGGAGAACGACATCTACTGCGTGACCATGGGCGGCAAGTTCGGCTGGCACACGATGCGCGTACTGGACTACTTCATCGAGTACCATTGCGGGCCGGACGTCCACGATCAACTGAATAGCCTGGAAACAAGCTGGAACCAGCAATGCGTGGTTGACTCGTATGAGACATTCCAGCGTTGGATAGACAACGGCTGGGTGGTGCCGGACTTCCTAACAGTGTCGCCTGATGATTCGCGCTTCCCGTGGTATCAGGGTGATGCCGCTATCATCCTCGAAGGCGTGTGGTACGAGGGTACGCTGAAGAACGACGAGCAGGACATGGATAACTACGATTTCTACCTGCCGCCGACGGACCATGATCCTGTGCGCTTTTCGGCATTCCCCGAGCAGTGGATGATCCCGGCCGGCGCCGCACACCCGGATGAGGCGGCGCTGTTCATGGACTTCATCACTGACGCAGCGGTGCAGACCGAGATCGCCATCAATGACTTCGCCAATTCTGCGACAATCGGTGTGAACCCTGACTGTGGTGAGTGGCCGTTCACGTGCCGCTGGCGCGATATCATTCTTAGCGCAGAGGCTGCGTATCCGCCCACCGATCAGGCTTTTGTCAAGGAGCTGATGGACGGCTTCTTCGAGGTGCAAGATGCCATCGTGGCAAAGAGGTTAACGCCGGAAGAAGGCGCAGCGTTGATGCAACAGCGCGTCGAGGAATTCCAGGCGACACAGTAGAGATTTAGCGCCGTCTGTGGGGAGCTCCGTTCCCGGCTGACGAGCCGTATCTTGATCGGTCCTACCCTATCCCCCAATCCGGCTCTTAGCGAGCGGGGGATAGGGTAGTGATGCGAAAGTTAGGGAGATACATACACGTTATGACAACTGTGACCGAAACTGTGCCGGAGACTTCTCGCTCGGCGCCTGGTAAGCGCAAGAGACGCTTTAGGGTCGCCCCGTACCTCTTTCTGGCGCCTGCCCTGATTTGGTATCTGTTCTTCCTCGTCTACCCGATGTACCAGTCGCTGATGATTAGCTTCATGGACTGGGATGGGCTTTCCCCCAACATCCGCTACGTCGGGCTGGACAACTATCGCCGCATCTTTTTTGAAGACCAAACGGCGCGACGCGCCTTGGGCAACAATATATTATGGACGATTGGCGTCCTGCTGATTCCCACCGTAATTGGCTTGCTCCTGGCTGTAGCGTTGGACCGAAAACTGCGCGGGCGAACGCTTTTTCGCTCCATATTTTACGGGCCTGCCGTGTTGCCGATGGTGGCGGCTGGCATGATCTGGGCATGGATGTACAATCCGCAGTTCGGCTTTGTCAACTACGTGTTGCATGCAATCGGCTTAGGTCATTTGGCGCGCGGCTGGTTATCGACCTTTGAGACGGCGCTGCCGGCGGTTTTCGTGACGCAGATTTGGGGCGGGGTGGGCTTTCCGATGGTGCTGTATTTGGCGGCGCTGCAGGCTATCCCTTCCGAGCAATTTGAGGCGGCGCGTATAGACGGGGCTAACGGCAGGCAGTTGTTCTTCCAGATCACGCTGCCCTGGTTAAGAGAGGCGCACGTTATCGTCTTTTCACTGGCGGTAATCAACTCCTTCAAGACGTTCGATTTGATCTACACGATGACCTATGGCGGCCCTGGACGGATCACACAGGTGCTGGGCACATGGATGTACTTCCACGCGTTCCAGTACTACCATGCCGGCTATGGCGCCGCGCTCGCCTGGGTGATCGCTCTGATCACGCTCGTTATGGCGATTCCGTACATCCAGCACATGTCGCGTGATTGAGAGTCGCCGCATTAAGGGACTCTTGCAGCAGCCATATAGGGATCAATCCATGTCTTCGACTTCACCTAGCTTGAAAGCTCAGACTCGACTGAATAACGCCATTCTCTATGTCATCCTTACTGCGATGGCAATCGTGTGGCTTGTACCTGTTGTAATCATCCTGCTGACCTCGCTGCGCAGCCAAGGAGATTTGATCAGCAACGGCGTCT
>JASGTU010000126.1 GCA_030058085.1 Chloroflexota bacterium | reverse complement strand
CCGCGGGCGCACCCAATGTGCTCATCGTCCTGATCGACGACATGGGCTTCGGCGCGGCCAGCGCATTTGGCGGCCCCATCCACATGCCGACCCTCCAGCGGCTGGCTGATGACGGCCTGCGCTACTCCCGCTTCCATAACTGTGCGCTCTGTTCGCCCACGCGCCAGGCGCTGCTTACCGGGCGCAACTGCCACTCGGTAGAGATGGGCGTCATCACCGAGTTGGCTACCAGCGTGCCGGGGTACACATCCATCCGGCCTAACACCGCCGCAACCATCGCCGAGGTGTTGCGCCTCAACGGTTACAGCACCGCCGCCTTCGGCAAGATGCACCAGACCCCTGCCTGGGAGGTGAGCCCCTCCGGTCCGTTTGACCGCTGGCCGACCGGTGAGGGCTTCGAGGATTTCTACGGCTTTGTCGCGGCCGAAACCAACCAGTGGGCGCCTACCCTGGTCCGCGGCACAACGCCGGTCGAGCCGCCCGACGACCCCGACTATCATGTGACGCCGGACCTGGTGGATCACGCCATCGCCTGGGTGCAATCTCAGCAGGCGTTGACGCCCGACAAGCCCTTCTTCATCTACCTCTCCTTCGGCGCCACCCATGCCCCCCACCACGCGCCGCCCGAATGGATCGAGAAGTACCGCGGCAAATTCGACCAAGGCTGGGACAAGGTGCGTGAGGAGACCCTCGCCCGCCAGAAGGAGCTGGGCGTCGTGCCGCCGGACACGCAACTCACAGCACGCAACGAGGGCATTCCGGCGTGGGATG
The DNA here is from genome assembly GCA_030058085.1 of Chloroflexota bacterium. Taxonomy (GTDB): domain Bacteria; phylum Chloroflexota; class Anaerolineae; order Caldilineales; family Caldilineaceae; genus JASGTU01. The sequence continues at coordinate 1,968 of JASGTU010000126.1, read as the reverse complement.
ATCTGAGCGCCGACCAACAGCGCATCGCTGCCCGTCTGATGGAGACCTACGCCGGGTTCGCCGAGCACACCGACTACCACGCCGGCCGTTTGATCGACGCACTCGAAACGATGGGCGCGCTCGACAACACGCTCCTGATCTTCATCGCCGGCGACAACGGAGCGAGCGCCGAAGGCTCCAAGTACGGAACCCACAATGAGTTGTTGACACTCAACGGCGTGGGCGATATCGGCGAACTCATGCTGGCCCACTTCGACGATATCGGCACCCCCCGCACCTACAACCACTACCCTATCGGCTGGGCGCATGCCATGGACTGCCCCTACCAGTGGACCAAGCAGATCGCCTCGCACTGGGGCGGCACGCGCACCGGCATGGCCATCCGCTGGCCCGCTGGTTTCCAGGCCAAGGGCGAGGTGCGCCACCAGTTCCATCACGTCATCGACATCGTGCCCACTATCCTCGAATGCGCCGGGCTGCCGGAACCGGACGTGGTCAACGGCGTGACGCAGAAGCCCATCGAGGGCGTCAGCATGGCCTACACCTTCGACGACCCTGCCGCCCCGGACCGGCGCACGACCCAATACTTCGAGATGTTCGGCAACCGCGGCATCTACCACAACGGTTGGAGCGCCGTCACCCGCCACAGCAATCTCTTCGGCCAGATATCGCAAGACTGGAGCGAGGACGTGTGGGAGCTGTATGACGGCAGCACCGACTGGAGCCAGGCGCACGACCTCGCCGCAGAAATGCCGGAAAAGCTGGCCGAACTACAGCAGATCTTCTTGATCGAGGCGGCCAAATACAACGTCTTCCCGCTGGACGACCGGCGCGTCGAGCGCTTCAACGCTGACTTCGCGGGACGGCCGGACCTCATGGGCCACCGCACCTCCCTGACGCTTTACCCCGGCATGGTCCACCTCATGGAGAATGCCGTGCTCAACGTCAAGAACAAGTCCTACAGCGTTACGGCGGAGCTGGAAATTCCCGAAAGTGGGGCGGAAGGCGTGATCCTTGCCCAGGGCGGTCGCTTCGCCGGCTGGTCGCTGTATGCAAACGCCGGCGTCTTGAAGTTCGCCTACAACTGGCTTGGGTCCGAGATGACCACGATCTCCGCCGCGGAACCGCTGCCCGCCGGCCCCGTCACGGTGAAGTACGACTTTACCTACGATGGCGGCGAGCCCGGCGCAGGCGGCATGGGCACGCTTTTCGTGAACGACGTGCAGGCGGGCCAGGGCCGCATCGACAAGACGGTTGGCTACGTGTTCTCGGCAGACGAGGGCATGGACGTCGGTTGCGATCTCGCCTCGCCGGTCACGGAAGACTACCCGGAACGCAACAACGCCTTCACCGGCGTTATCCACTGGGTGCGGATTGACATCGGCGACGACGATCTCAGCCACCTGCTGGATCAGGAAAGGCTGTTCGACATCGCCATGGCCGCGCAATAGGAAGACTGCGGGGAGGACAAACGCCGGACGGTTTGCCTTCCCCCACAAACCATCTACGTGCTGTGAGGACATGCGCAAAAAGGAGATGTTGCCCGGCGAGATTTGCGTGGTGCGACAGGGCAAGCAAGATTTTCGCAGTCTGTTTGCGTTTCAAGCCGGCATTGCGTCAAGGAGAAAGGTCATGAATGTGCAAGTATTTCCCAGACGGCGAGTCTTTAGCTGTCGCCTGTTCGTCCCGTTAATCACGCTTGCTTTGCTATGCGCGGCGTTGGCAGCCCCATCATTGGTCCTAGCCGCCGAACCGGGCGAGACCGACCCGGCCAAGGGCTTTAGCGAATGGCCCGACGACGAGTTCTTCGTCGCCCAGCCCGAGCTAGCCCCGGGGGGAGCGTCGCGGTTCAGCATCTTCGAGTATAACAGCGACGGCAAGACGTTGGAAGAGGAAGACGGTATCGACTATACCGGCAAGAACATCCTCGACGTCGTCGCAGTGACGGCCGGGCGTTTCCTCGTTAAC
>JASGTU010000125.1 GCA_030058085.1 Chloroflexota bacterium | reverse complement strand
CGGATCGGTTCGCGCCGCTTGCGCCCAGCGGAACCGATCTGGGACCGCTGCTGCCGGACGTGGCGCGCGCCATCGGCCTGCCTGCCGGCGTGCGCGTGGGCGTGGGCGGGCATGACCACGTCTGCGGCGCGCTTGCCGCAGGCGCGGTTCACCCCGGCATGGCGTTGAACTCGATGGGCACTTCGGAGGTGATGTTCACGCCGCTCGACGCCCCGCTGACCGCGGCGGAGCTTGGCCGGAGCGGTTATCAGGTCGGCGTTCACGTGGACGGCAAGCATTATTATGTGTGGGGATCGATCCCGACGTCCGGGGCATGTGTGGATTGGTTCCGCAGCCTGTTCGCAGCCGAGACGGACTATGCGACGCTCATCGCCGAGGGCGAGCAGGCGCCGCCCGGCAGCCGGGGCGTCTTTTTCCTGCCGCATCTGCGTTCGGCGATGACGCCGCACGCCGACGCCAAGTCGTTGGGCGCGTTTATCGGGCTGACGACGGACGCCGACCGCAGCGCTATGTTCCGTTCCGTGCTGGAGGGCGTGGCGTTCGAGATCCGCGACGGGCTGGATGTGTTGCGCAGCTACTTGCCTACGCCGATCTCGCGGGTTGTCGCCATCGGCGGCGGCACGCGCAACCGGCTGCTGGTGCAGATCAAGGCCAGCGTGCTGAATCAGGCTATCGAGGTGGTGGATATGGCGGAGGCGGTGGCGCTGGGCGCGGCCATGCTCGGCGGGATAGCCGCCGGCATCTATGCCGATGCCGCCGACGCCATGAGCAAGGTCCATTTCTCCGGCACGGTGATCGAGCCTGTGGCCGAGCATACGGCGCTGTATGAGACGATCTTCCGCCGCGTCTATCAGGAGATGTATCCGACGTTGCGCGGCCTCAACCACGAGATATATGCCTTGCGCACTGATTCGCTTTAGGCTGGGTTATTGCCTTAGGGGCGCAGTAAGGAAAGAGCGATGAAGATTCCGCACGGGCTGCTGCTGGGCGTGGATTTGGGCACGTCATCGGTGAAGGCTGTTCTGGTTACTGGGGACGGGCAGACTCTCGCCGCCGGCAGCGCCGAGTATCCCATCATCCAGACGAAGCCGGGTTATGCTGAGCAAGACCCGGAGGCCTGGTGGCAGGCCGTGTGCAAAGCGGTGCGCATGGCTGTGAAGATGTATGGCGAGTCGGCGCGCATCACAGCGATCGGGCTGTCCGGGCAGATGCACGGCACGGTGCTGCTAGACGGACAGAACGAGGTCCTGGCCCACGCCATTATCTGGGCGGACCAGCGCAGCGCGCACCAGGTGCAGGAGATCACGGCGCGGGTCGGGCTTGAACGGCTGACCGCACTGGCAGGCAGCCCCGTGGCGACGGGGTTCCAGGCGGCGACGCTGCTCTGGGTGCGGCAGGAGCGCCCTGAGCTGTGGCGGCGGATCGAGCATGTGCTGCTGCCCAAGGACTATTTGCGCTGGCGCATGACCGGCGACTTGGCGGCGGAGCCGAGTGACGCTTCCGGCGCGCTGCTGCTGGATGTGCGCCGGCGCGCCTGGTCTGACGATCTGTTGTCGCTGCTGGAGATCGACGCAGCGTGGCTGCCGCCCCTGCAGGCGGCGCGCGCCGTCGCCGGAACGCTCACTGCCGAGGCCGCAGCGGAGTTGGGGCTGCCCGCGGGCTTGCCCGTGGTGACCGGCGCGGCCGATACGGCGTGCAGCGCGTTGGGCGCGGGCGTGGTCGAGCCAGGCGAGATGCTGCTAACGTTGAGCAGCGGGGGCCAGCTTTTGCAGCCGCTGACCGAAGTGCGCGTCGACCCGCTGGGGCGCGCGCACACGTTCTGCAGCGCGCTGGAGCCGGAAGAAGGCGCCGGCTGGTACCAGATGGGCGCGATCCTGGCCGCGGGGCTGGCGCTGCGTTGGCTGCGCGACAACGTGTTGGGGCTGACTGGCGCCGACGCGTACGAGCGGATGACGGCTTGGGCGGGAGAGGCGCCGCCCGGCGCCGGCGGGCTGCTCTTCTTGCCCTACCTTTCCGGCGAACGGACGCCGCACATGAACCCGGAGGCGCGCGGCGCGCTGTTGGGGTTGACGGGCCGGCACGGGCGATGCGAGATCGCGCGGGCCGTGCTGGAAGGGGTGACGTTCGCCTGTTACGATGCGTTCAGCGTGCTGGCGGAACTGGGCGCGCACCCGGCTGCCGTGGTGTTGGCGGGGGGCGGCGCGGCGAGCCGCGTCTGGCAGCAGATCGTGGCGGATGTGTTCGGGCTGCCGGTGCGCCCGTTGGCGGTGAGCGAGCAGTCGGCGCTGGGGGCGGCCATTCTGGCAGGCGCGGGGTTGGACTGGTTCGATGCAGCGGAGGCAGCGCGGGCCTGGGCGAGCTATGGCGATGAGACGGCGCCGGACCCGGCGCGCCATGCCTTTTACCAAGAGGCGTTCGGCGCATTTCGCACGGCGTATGCGAACAATGCAACGCTCTTCGGCGCGCTGGGGCGGCTGGTCACGGCGTAGGTTCGGCGACAGGGAGAAGAGGCGGGCATACGGTGCAGATCTTCACGGTGACACTGAACCCAGGGCTGGATCGCACGTTGACCGTGCCGGAGATTCGCTTTAGCGAGGTGCTGCGCGCCGCCGATCTGCGTCTGGACTGGGGCGGCAAGGGCTTTAACGTCTCGCGTGCGCTTCAGGCGCTCGGCGTGGAAAGCGTGGCGATGGGCTTCGTGGGCGGCGCTACCGGCGAGATGCTGGCGCAGGGCCTGAAAGGATTAGGCATCGAGACGGACTTCGTGCCGATCGACGGTGAGACGCGCACCAATACGGTGATCGCCGAGGCGGGAAGCGACCGTTATATCAAAGTGAACGAGGCCGGCCCGACGATCTCTGCGCAGGAGTTGGCGGCGTTGTTTGCGCGTGTGCGCAGCCGCGTATCGGACGGCAGCGTATGGGTGTTCTGCGGCAGCCTGCCGCCCGGCGCGCCCGTCGACGCCTATGCGCAACTGATCGCCACGGTGCAGGAGCGGGGCGGGTTGGCGTGCTTGGATACGAGCGGCGAGGCGCTGCGCCGGGGCTGCATGGTCGGGCCGTATCTGGTGAAGCCGAACGTCGAGGAAGCGGAAGAGGCGACCGGGCTTGCTGTACGCAGCGAGGCGTCGATTGTGGCTGCGGTCAAGCATTTTCAGGAAGCGGGCGTACGCAACGTGGCGATCAGCCTGGGCGCAGACGGGCTGGCGCTGGGCAGCATCGAGGGGATCGTCCTGGCGAAACCGCCCCCAGTGCAGGCGCGCACCGTGGTCGGCGTCGGCGACGTGCTGCTGGCTGGCCTAATCTGGGCGTGGGGGCAGGGAGCGACGACGGCGGAAGTGGCGGCCTGGGGCGTGGCTGCGGGTACGGCGTCGGCGATGGGCGAGGGGGTAAGCGTCGCCGCGCTCGACGAGGTGCGCGCCGTGTATGAACGGGTGCATACGGCTTGGCTGGCGTAAGAACAGACGGCTTGGCTAGGGATTTGAGTTCGGATTGACACGGCGACGGCGCGCCGTATACAATGACTGCACCTAGACGGTCAGCTCCCCAAAGCGGGCCGCTCCATGTGGCGTACTACATGGTATGCCAACCGAAGAGTATAGGAAACCATCACAACAGGAGAAGCGCGTATGACAGCCAAACGTTGGTTGACTGGATTCGTGGTGATCTTGGCGGCGATTGCGTTGCTCGCCGCCTGTGGCGGCGGCGGCGCCGCCCCGGCGGAAGAAGCTGCGCCGGTTGAAGAGGCGGCCCCTGCCGAGGAAGTAGCTCCAGCAGAGGAGGCCGCCCCTGCAGAGGAAGCGGCGGAAGAAGCTGCTCCGGCTGAGGAAGAAGCAGCCCCGACCGAAGCGCCTGCCGAAGAGGCGGCCCCAGAAGAAGCCGCAGAGACGCCCTACATTCCCGTGATCTCGAAGGGGTTCCAGCACCAGTTCTGGCAGGCCGTGAAGGCCGGTTCTGAGCAGGCGGCTGCGGACCTGGGCGTGGAGATCACGTTCGAGGGGCCGGAGAGCGAGTCGCAGGTCGATAAGCAGCTCGAGATGGTGCAGGCTGCGCTGGCGAAGAATCCGTCGGCGCTGTGCATCGCCGCGCTGGACAGCAAGGCGCTGATTCCGCTGCTCGAAGAGGCCGATGCGGCGGGCATCCCGGTGATCGGCTTCGACTCCGGCGTGGACAGCGACATCCTGGTGACGACGGCGGCGACGGACAACATTGCGGCTGCGGGGATGGCTGCGGACAAGATGGCGGAGTTGATCGGGGGCGAAGGCCAGGTGGCCGTGATTGTACATGACCAGACCAGTCGCACCGGCATCGACCGTCGCGACGGCTTCCTGAATCGCATGGCCGAGGCGTATCCGGACATCGAGATCGTGGATGTGCAGTATGGCGGCGGCGATCACCTCAGGTCCACCGACCTGGCCAAGGCCATTATCCAGGCTCACCCGGACCTGAAGGGCTTCTTTGGAGCCAACGAAGGGTCGATCATCGGCGTGCTCAATGCCGTGACCGAACTGGGCAGGGATGACCTCGTCGTGATCGGCTATGACTCGGGTAAGCAGCAGTTGGATGCCATCCGCAGCGGGTTGGAGGCGGGCGCCATCACGCAGAACCCGGTCGGCATCGGCTATAAGTGCGTAGAAGCGGCTGTCATGGCTATCAATGGCGAGCCGCTGGACAAGGTAATCGACACCGGCTTCTTCTGGTACGATGCCACCAACATCGACTCGGAAGAGATCCAGCCGCTGTTGTACGAGTAGAGCAGGGCGTAGTAGCGTCAGATTGAAGGGCGGCTGGAGAGACGCGTGCAGAAGAGGCGTCTCCCCAGCCGCTTATGGCTAGGCGCTCGTTTTTCCCCGACGCGTTGTATATGACCGAACTGGGCATGGCAATCCGGCAAAGCGGGCGCTGGTCTCCCGATTTCCGCCTCTCGCAGCGGCTGAGGGCGGATGCCGTTCTGCGCCGGCCTGATTAACTGGCGTGCGGTGGGAGCGGCGGGGCGCCGGTCTATGGGCCAGTCATATCCAGCCATACGGAGATGCGCCGATGGGCGATGCGTTGGTGTTGATGGAGGGAATCGATAAATCGTTCCCGGGCGTGCACGCGCTTGACAATTGCCGTTTCGAGCTGCAGGCCGGCGAGGTGCATGCCTTGGTGGGCGAGAACGGCGCGGGGAAATCGACGCTGATGAAGGTGCTGGCCGGCATCTATCGTAAGGACGCGGGCCGCATCTTGTATCTGGGCCAGGAAGTGGAGATCGATAGCCCGCGGGCGGCGCAGGACTTGGGCATCAGCATGATCCACCAGGAACTCAACCTGATGCCGCACCTGACCGTGGCGCAGAATGTATTCATCGGCCGCGAGCCGCGACACGGCGCGCCTTTCTGGCTGGACGAGCGGGCGATCAACCAGGAGACGCAGAAGCTGTTCGATATGATGCATCTCCGGCTGGACCCGCGCACCAAGGTGGCGGACCTCACCGTCGCCAAGCAGCAGATGGTCGAGATCGCCAAAGCGCTCTCGTTCAATTCGCAGGCGCTCATCATGGATGAGCCGACTGCGGCGTTGACCGAGGCGGAGATCGATGAGCTTTTTCGCATCATCCGCCATCTGCGCAACGAGGGCGTGGGCGTCGTCCACATCTCGCACCGGCTGGAGGAACTGAAGCAGATCTCAGACCGGGTGACGGTGATGCGCGACGGACGCTATATCGACACGGTGCAGACGCAGGAGACATCGGTCGAGAGCATCATCAGCATGATGGTGGGGCGCACCATTTACGAGTCGTCGCCGGAACTGCCGGAGAACCCCGACCAAGAGGTGCTGCTGGAGGTGCGCGACTTGAACCGGGGGACCGAACTGCAAGACATTAACCTGCGCCTGAAGCGCGGCGAAATCTTGGGTTTGGCCGGGCTGATGGGGGCGGGTCGCACCGAGGTGGCGCGCGCCATCTTTGGGGCCGATTCGATTGATTCAGGCGAGATCCTTGTGCGGGGGCAGCCGGTTCACATTCGCACGCCGCGCGATGCGGTGGAGCAAGGCATCGGTTACCTGTCCGAGGACCGCAAGCGCTACGGCCTGGCGCTGGGTATGGACGTCGAGGCGAACGTTGTGCTGGCGGCTTTCGACAAGTTCTTGCGTGCGTTGGGCTGGGTGAAGCAGGCGGAGACGCGGCGTACGGCGCAGAAGTATGTAGAGGCGCTGGCGATCAAGACGCCAAGCATGCAACAGCGCGTCAAGAACCTGTCGGGCGGCAACCAGCAGAAGGTGGTCGTCGGCAAGTGGCTCGCCGCCAATACGGACGTGTTGATCTTTGACGAACCCACGCGCGGCATCGATGTAGGCGCCAAGAGCGAGATCTATAAGCTGCTGAATGACCTGGCGCGGCAGGGCAAGGGCATCATCATGATCTCTTCGGACCTGCCGGAGATTTTGCGCATGAGCCATCGCGTGATCGTGATGTGCGAAGGGCGCATTACGGGCGAACTCAGCAGTCAAGAGGCAACACAGGAAGCCATTATGAAACTGGCCACTCAGCGCGGTGAAATCGTCGCCGACGGCGGAACCGGCGCCAATTCCAGGGAAGCGCAATTCGCATGACTACTGATACGACCGAACTTACGACCAGTGTGAGGGAGAGACGGGCGCTGTTTCGTTCGGATGCAACGCAAAAGCTGCTCGCCTTCGCCGGCTTGATCGCGCTATTTGTGGTTTTTTCCCTGGCCTCGCCCAACTTCTTCAAGTTCGACAACATTATCGGCATTTTGCTGGCGACAGCGGTGAACGGCGTGCTGGCTTTAGGCGTGACCTTCATCATCGTGACGGCGGGCATCGACCTGTCGGTGGGGACTGTGATGACGCTGTCGGCGGTGATGAGCGGCGTGTTTGTCACCTTCTGGGGGTTGCCCATCCCGCTCGGCATTTTGGCCGGCTTGGCGACAGGCGCGTTGGCCGGGTTTGTCAACGGCATCGCTATCTCGAAGATGAAAATTCCGCCTTTCATCGCTACATTGGGTATGATGATGATGGCGAAGGGGTTGGCCTTGGTCATTTCCGGGGCGAAGCCGATCTATTTCAACGATACGCCTGCATTTCGCCAAATGGCAATGGGCTCGTTGATAGGGCGCGTCATTCCGGGCTTTGAGGTGCCCAACGCCGTTTTTATCCTGTTCGGCGCAGCCATCATCGCCAACCTGATCCTGACCAAGACCGTCTTGGGGCGCTATACGGTGGCCCTGGGCAGCAACGAGGAGGCGACGCGGCTGTCCGGCGTCAACGTGGATGCTTGGAAGACCGCGGTCTATGCGCTGGGCGGCGCGTTCAGCGGGCTGGGCGGCGTGCTCATGGCCGCTCGCCTGAACTCGGCGCAACCGGCGCTGGGCGCGGGCTACGAACTCGACGCCATTGCCGCGGTGGTGATCGGCGGCACGTCGCTCAGCGGCGGCGAAGGCACCATCCTGGGCACGGTGATCGGCGCCTTTATCATCAGCGTGTTGACAAACGGCCTGCGCATCCTGTCCGTGCCGCAGGAGTGGCAGATGGTGGTCACCGGCGCTATCGTGATCTTGGCCGTCTACGCCGATATCATCCGTCGCCGCAACCAATAGCGCCGCCAAGAGAAAGCCGGAAGATGGTTATAAAAGCCTTCGACTCGGTCGAATCGCTGGGGAAGCGTTTTGACAGCGAGGTGTTTCAGGATATTTCCGACGAGACGCTGTACGTGTATCACCGGACAGACAACGCCTGGTACCGTTACCGTTGGACATCGGGCAAGCGCGAGATCCGCTTCGTCGAGCAGAGCGCCGGCGAGTTGCCGATCGTGGTCCAGGTGTATCCGTAGTGCCGGCGCTCAGGCCGCCGAGCGGCGCAGCCATGCCCGCGCCGCCTAGCCTAAGGTCCCCTGCATGGAATTGAAGTTGGCCGCCCACCCGCCATTTTCATTGTCGTCGGTCGTGTTCTCGCACGGCTGGATTCGTCTGGCGCCGTTTGTCGAGGATAAGGCGACGGGCGGGCTGCGCTATGTGCTGCGCCTGCGCTCCGGTCGCGCGGTCGATCTGGCGATCACCGAGGCGGACGGCGGCGTGCTCGCGGCGACCGATGCCGCGCTTGGGCCGGACGAGACCGCCGAAGCCGGCGATGCCGTCACTTGGATGCTGGGGCTGGATCAGGATTTTTCGGCGTTTTACGAACGCTGCCGGCATGAGCCGAAGCTGGCTCATGCACAAGGAGCGGCGCGAGGGCGTCTGTTGCGTTCGGCTACGCTGTTCGAGGACGTGGTCAAGACGCTGCTCACCACAAACACGGCGTGGAGCGGGACGGTGCGCATGAACGCCGCATTGGTGGATCTGTACGGTGAGCCGGCGACGACAGACGATACGCGCCGCGCCTTTCCGACACCGGCGGCCCTGGCGCGGACAAGCGTCGAGGAACTGCGCGCCGGGCCCAGGCTAGGCTACCGGGCGCCCTATGTGTTGGAACTGGCGCGCGCGGTGGATTCGGGCGAACTCGATCTGGAAGCGCTCAAGCGCACGGAACTGCCCACGCCGGAGTTGCGCAAGCGGCTGTTGTCGCTCAAGGGCGTCGGCGGCTACGCGGCGGGCAACCTGCTCAACTTGTTGGGACGCTATGATTTTCTGCCCGTGGATTCGTGGGCCTTGAAGATGGTGTCACAGGAATGGCACGACGGTCAAGCTGTGACGCCGGCGGATGTGGAGGCCGCGTTCGCCGCCTGGGGTGAGTGGAAAGGACTGGCTTATTGGTTCTGGGACTGGAATAGCGCTTCTTAAGCGCCGGTGCGCCTGGGCGCGTTGACCACAGACAGGCGCAGCGGGCGCGCTGCTCTTGCGGCGCCGGCCTACTCTTAACGAATCCTCCCACAAGCCATAGAGGATGGAAGCGATGAGTAACTTCGAGACAAAGGTGACGTTACGCCCCCATTTCTTTACCGACGGCGAACACACATTGGTAGAACGGGGTGCGCTTACTGCTTCTGCGTTCCGCTTTTCGACCGGCGTCTGTGCCGTGCGCCTGAGCAATGGCGCGGGCAGTCTGGTGTTGCTGCCGTTCCAGGGCCAGCAGATCTGGTCAGCTGAGTTCGGCGGGCGCAAGTTGACGATGAAGTCCATGTTCAGCGAGCCGAACCCGACGCGCGCCTATTTGGAGACCTATGGCGGCTTCTTGCTGCACTGCGGGGCGACGGCGATGGGCGTGCCCGGCGAAGGCGATACGCACCCGCTGCACGGCGAACTGCCCAATGCGCCATACCAACACGCGTATGTGGTCGTGGGCGCAGACGAAAGCGGCTCCTACATCGGGCTGGGCGGCGAATACCGGCATACGGTGGCTTTTAGCACCAACTACGCGGCGCGTCCGCTTGCGAAGCTCTACGCCGGGGCGTCGCGCTGCACGGTTACGTTGACGGTGGAGAACCTGAAGAAGACGTCGATGGAACTGATGTACATGGCGCACGTCAACTTCCGTCCGGTGGACAACGGTCGCCTGGTCTACAGCGCGCCATGTACGCCGGAGCATGTGCGCGTGCGCAAGAGCATCCCGTCGCATGTGAAGCCCGGCCCCGGCTATCGCGAATTCCTGGAGGAGTTGACCGAATATCCAGAGCGACACAACGTGTTGAAGCCGGAACTGACCTTTGACCCGGAGGTCGCCTTTGCCGTCGACTACATGGCGGATGCAGAGGGCTGGGCGCACAGCATGCAGGTGCATCCGGATGGCAGCGCCGACTATATTCGCCACCGGCTGAGCCAACTCGATTCGGGCGTGCGCTGGATCTGCCGTACGCCTGACCAAGATGCGTTGGGCATCATCTTGCCGGCGACGGCGGAGGCTGAGGGCTACAGCGCCGAGAAGGCAAAGGGCAATATCAAAGAGTTGCAGGCAGGGGACTGCTATACTGTAGAGATAGAAGTAGGCGTCCTAGACGTCGCCGAAGCGCAAGCAATGGAAACGCACATCAACCAGATACTGGCGTAACCGGCCATGACAGGCGGTGGCGTGACGTTTTTACGACGCGGCGTCGCCCGATCGACCACAATCAACTGCCAAAGCAGAGGAGAAAGCCACAATGGCTAATATCAGCAGCCTCAAGATGAATCCCCCGGCTAACCGCCTGATCGGAGAGATGCCCAAAATCGGCATCCGGCCGGCTATCGACGGCAGGCTGGGCGGCGTGCGCGAGTCGCTGGAAGAGCAGACGATGAACATGGCGCGCAACGTGGCCCGGTTCCTCGAAGAGAATCTGCATCACTACAACGGGTTGCCGGTCGAATGCGTCATCGCCGACACGACCATCGGCGGCGTTGCAGAGGCGGCGCAGACCGCAGACCAGTTCCGGCGCGAGGGCGTCGGCGTCTCGCTGACGGTGTCGCCGTGCTGGTGTTATGGCTCGGAGACTATGGACATGGACCCGCTGATCCCCAAGGCGGTGTGGGGCTTCAACGGGACGGAACGGCCCGGCGCGGTCTATCTGGCGGCGGTGTCGGCGGCGCACAATCAGAAGGGGCTGCCGGTCTTTAATATCTACGGCCGCGAGGTGCAGGACTCCGGCGACACGACCATCCCGCAGGATGTGCAGGAGAAGCTGCTGCGCTTTGCGCGCGCCGGGTTGGCTGTGGCGAACATGCGCGGCAAGTCGTACCTGGCGATGGGCGGCGTCTCGATGGGCATCGGCGGTTCGATTGTGAACCACCCCTTCCTGGAGAACTTCCTGGGCATGCGCGTCGAGACCATCGACATGTCCGAGTTCGCGCGGCGCCTGGATCGGGGCATCTATGACCACGACGAGTACGAGCGGGCGCTGGCCTGGACCAAGGAGAACTGCCAGGAGGGCAAGGACTACAACGCGCCGGAGATTCAGCAGAGCCGGGCGCAGAAGGACGCCGCCTGGGAGACGTCGGTCAAGATGGCGCTGATCGCACGCGACCTGATGATCGGCAACCCGCGGCTGGCGGAGATGGGATATGGCGAGGAAGCGCATGGCCGCAACGCGCTGGCTTCGGGCTTCCAGGGACAGCGCCAGTGGACCGATCACATGCCCAACGGCGACTTTATGGAGGCGATCCTAAACTCCTCGTTCGACTGGAACGGCATCCGCGCCCCGTATATGGTGGCGACGGAGAACGACGCCATGAACGGCATTTCGATGCTGTTCGGCCATCTGCTCACCAATACGGCGCAGATCTTTGCGGACGTGCGCACGTTCTGGAGCCCCGAATCGGTCAAGCGGGTGACGGGGTATGAGCTGAGCGGGCACGGTGCGGGCGGCATTCTGCACCTGATTAACTCGGGCGCGGCGACGCTCGACGGCACGGGTCAGCAGTCCATCGACGGCAAGCCGGCCATGAAGCCTTTCTGGGAGATCGCGCCGGAAGAGGCGGGCGCCTGCCTCGACGCTACGCGCTGGCATCCGGGCAACCTCGGCTACTTCCGCGCCGGCGGCTGGTCGAGTTGCTTCAAGACGCGCGGCGGCATGCCCGTGACGATGTGCCGCATCAACCTGGTCAGCGGCTTGGGGCCGGCGATGCAGATCGCCGAGGGCTGGACGGTGGAACTGCCGGACGAGGTGCACACCGTGCTCAACGAACGCACCGATCCGTCTTGGCCGACCACCTGGTTTGCGCCCATTACGACAGGCAGCGGGCCCTTCCGCGATGCGTATACGGTGATGAACAACTGGGGCGCCAACCACGGGGCGATCAGCTATGGCCATATCGGGCCGGACCTGATGGCGCTGTGTGCGTTGTTGCGCATTCCGGTGTATATGCACAACGTGGGCGAAGAGCGCATCTTCCGGCCCAGTGCATGGGCGGAGTTCGGCGCCAATGAGCCGATGGGCGCAGACTTCCGGGCGTGCGCCAACTTCGGGCCGCTGTACGGCTAAGGCTAGGCGCGACGGACCGACGTCCGGCGCTATCGAATAGGGAGAAGGGGACGGATCCTGTAGCGGGGTCCGTCCCGTTTATTGGCGCGGCAGGCGCCGAGAGTCTCTCGCAGTCTGTGGGCCGGATAAGCAAGCTGCGGCGGCGTCCTCGCGGCGTTCGCGGACGCTAGGCCTCTGCAAAGGGCGGGCCTGTGTCTGTGTGGTATACTCGATCTATATCACTCTGTTGCCAAGACAACTCGACTACGGACTCTATAGGGGACAACAGGCTTCATGCGGACGGTTTTGTGGGATCTGGACGGGACGGTTGCCGATACGGAAAAGCTGCACTTTCAGGCTTGGCAGACGACTTTGAGCGGGTATGGGGTGACCTATACCTATGAGCGCTTTTTGTCGGAATTTGGCCGGCGCAACGGCGATTTTCTGCCCGCTCTGCTGCAGGTGGAGCCGGAATCCAACCTGGTCGTCGAGGTGGCGCGGGCCAAGGAGGCCAACTTCCGGCAACTGGTGCGCTCGCACGGTCTGCGCCCGCTGCGCGGGGTGACGGCTTGGCTGCAGCGCTTCCACGAAGCGGGCGTCTACCAGGCGATCAGCTCGTCCGCGCCGATGGCGAACATCGCCGTGATGGTCGACACGCTCGACATCGGCGATCATTTCTTGGCGCTGTTGGCGGGTGCGGAGTTGCCGCGCAGCAAACCGGACCCGGCCATCTTTCTCAATTCCGCGGCGGCGTTGGGCGTGGCTCCGCAGGAGTGTCTGGTCGTGGAGGACAGCATCCACGGCATCGTCGCCGCGCGGCGCGCCGGCATGGGCAGCGTGGCGGTCGGGAAGTTGTCGGGCGACCCTGAGCTGGCCGCGCTGCGGCAGGAACCCGAGGAGCCGGCTTGCGCCGCACTGGCGTCGCTGGAAGATCTGACTTGGCAGACATGCAACCGGCTGTGGGAGAGCGCGCGTAGGTAGCATGGCGCAGCAACTGCACCCCCTAGAATATTACCGGCAGGAGTTACGGCATCTCCCGCCGACTTTTCGCACGCGTGACGGCAAACTGCTGTATGCCCGTCTGATCCGGCCTGAGGATGCGCCGCTGCTGCTTGAGTTGTTTGAGCGCCTTTCTTCGGAGACGCGTCACCGGCGCTTTCACGCCGACGCGGACCACGTGAGCGAGGAGCGCAAGCAACAGGTCGCGCAGCAGTTGGCGAGCGTCGACAACCGCACGGGCGGAGGCGCGGTGCTTGCCTTGGAGCGTACGCCGGACGGGCGGGAACACATCGTGGGGGTGGCGCGGCTGGCGCGCGCTGAGGGGCAGCCGTATGCGCCGGAGGCTGAGGCCGCGATTGTGGTGCGCGACGATTACCAGGGCCGCGGGGTCGGTACGGAGTTGTTACGGCGCCTGGGGCTGTTGGCCAAGCAGATGTGCGTCACGTCGGTTTTGGCCGTGATCGAGGCGCATAACGTGCGTGCGCTGCGCGTCTTTCGCAACATGGAACTGCCCTACGCAGTTGCGACGCGGCGCGGCGAGACGCAGATGACGATCCAGGTCCCGCAGATCGGGTTTGACAATCCCTCGCTTTGATTGTACGATTTTCGGACTTAGTTTGCTTTAGCAACAAACTGGGTTCACCCCTCTTGGCGCGCACAGGACAGACAAATACGATAGCCGGGTCGAGAAGGGTCATTTGACGGCTTGACCAGATAGATTACGCTTATTCAGCGAACTGCGGACCGGCGCTGCGCGGCGGGGTCGATCCGTTTCAGCCCATCGATCCGAGCGTTCTCCAGGCATGTCTGTACCCGGCAAAGCGGATCAGAACACTATTCGCAGGCATAACGCCTCTCTCGTGCTGAACGAGCTGCGGCTGTATGCCCCGCTGTCGCGCGCCGATCTGGCGAAGCGCATCGGCCTGAACCGCAGCACCGTGTCGAGCATTGTGGCGCAACTGCTGGAAGAGAAGTTGATCGTCGAGACCGAACTGCGCACGGACAAGATCGGGCGTCCGGGCTTGCTGCTGGAATTGAACCCGCAGGGCGGCGGCATGATCGGCGTGGAGATGGGCGTCGACTTCATCCACGTGATCCTGATGAACTTCGTCGCCCATATCGACTGGCGGCGGCGCATCCTGATCGGCGACGGCGAGCCGCAGGAGACGTACACGCACATCGCCGAGGAGATGATCCGGCAGGCGTTGCAGCAAGCGGAGCAGATGCCGCTGCCGATCAAGGGGATCGGGCTGGCGCTGCCGGGGATGGTAGATGCGGCGCGCGGCGAATTGCGCTATGCGCCCAATCTGCGCTGGCACGATGTGCCCTTCGGCAGCCGTTGGTCACAGCGCTTCGGCCTGCCCGTGATCGTGGAGAACAACGCCAATGCGGGGGCCGTGGGCGAATACTATTTCGGCGCAGCGCGCAACGTGGCGCACTTCCTTTATCTGGGCGGCGGCACGGGCATCGGCGGCGGCATGATCATGGACGGGCGCATCTTCCGGGGGCGCGGCGGCTTTGCCGGCGAGATCGGCCATATGACGATTGAGGCCGAGGGCGAGTTGTGCAGTTGCGGACGCCGCGGCTGTTGGGAGACGCTGGCAGGGCCGCGCGCAGTGGTTGCCAAGTACCGCAGCCGCATGGAACCTAGTGTGGGCGGCGGCGTGCGGCTCGACGACGATGAAATCGGGTTCGCCCAGTTGGTCGAGGCGGCGGGGTTGGGTGACCTGGCTGCGCTGGCTGTGCTGCAAGACGCGGCGCGCTACCTGGGCATCGGCATCGCCAACCTGGTGAACATCCTCAACCCGGAACTGGTCGTATTAGGCGGGGTCTTGGGGCAGGCGAGCGACCTGCTTGGCCCGATCATCAAAGAGACCGTCAAGCAAAACAGCTTGTTCCCCATGCGCGCCGCGCTGAGCATTGTCCCCTCGCTCAACGGCGCGGATGACTGTGTGATGGGCGCGGCTGCGCTGGCGCTCGACAGCATCCTGCGCCAGCCGGTGTAGCCCGCTGCGCTTACGAGTTGCGGTAGGCATAGGTGCGCCGGTAGCCGTAATCCGTGCTAAAGCTCCCGAACAACTTCTTCCCCGCTTGGTTGAGCGGATAGCGCCACAGAGAGCGCACGCCGCGGCGCGCGATCTGCATGGGGCTGTAGGTCTTGCGGCAGAGCCAGTCGTAGGCGGAGCGCAGTTCTTCCACCGTGAAGTTTTTGGGCTGGAAGGTGACGTGCGCGGTGTCGTACGTGCTCCAGGGCATGTCGAGCAAGCGGCCCTCTTCTTCCAGTAGCTGGCGGAAGGGCGTGCCGGGGAAAGGCGTGAGCATGGTCGCGCTGATGCTGTCCAGTTCGCTGGTGCGGATGAAGTCCCACATTGCCTGGAATGTAGCAGGGGTGTCTTCGTCGAAGCCCATGACGAAGAGGCCGACGACGCCGATGCCGGTGCTGCGGATGGTGCGGATGGCTTCCTCGGCGCTGGCAGCCAGGCCTTTCGACTTGCCGCCGAGTTGGCGGCGGTTGTCGGGGTTGACGCTCTCGAAGCCGATGAAGTGCTTGTCCAGGTGCGCGGCCAGGCCCATTTCGAGCAGCTCAGGGTGATTGGCGATGCTCATCTCGGACTGGCAGGTCCAGCCATGCAGGTCGAGTTTGCTCAAGGCCTGGAAGAGTTCGGCGATGTAGTCCGGGTCGGTGGTGAAATTGAGGCCGAAGTTGTCGTCGGTGAGGAAGAAGCGCTTGATGCCGCGGCGTTCGATCTCGTCGATCACTTCGTCGACGGGGCGCAGGCGCATGCGGCGCCCGCTGACGCGGATGGCGGTGCAGAAGGAGCAGTTGCGCGGGCAGCCGCGCGTGATCTCCATGTAGGGCGTCCAGTAGTTGTTGCGCTCGT
This sequence comes from Chloroflexota bacterium, assembly GCA_030058085.1. Lineage (GTDB taxonomy): Bacteria > Chloroflexota > Anaerolineae > Caldilineales > Caldilineaceae > JASGTU01. The sequence goes on along the minus strand of JASGTU010000125.1, from coordinate 6,360 downwards.
CCACCATTTGGATCACGCGGTCGGTGAGGGGGGCGACGCCGTCGAGGTTGGCCCATTCCTCATCGCGGTAGACGGACTTGAGGCCCTTGACGCCCTCGGCGGCATAATCCTGGATCAACTGCTGCCAGGTGAAATAGCCCTCGCCGACCATGGTGCTGTGGGCGAAGGTCTGGACATGCTCGGGGAGAAGGGTGGCATGCACGCCGCCGACCACGACGCCGGCGCCTTGTTTCATGGCCCGGCGCGCGATGGTTTCGCCGCGGTCGATGTCCACGGTCATGGCTGTGACGCCGACCAGATCGCCCTCTTTGAGCGTGTCTAGGGGCAGGTCGCGGAGGTTTTCATCCCAGATTTCGACGGGGATTTCATCCGGCACTAACGAAGCCAGCCGCATGAGGGTATAGGGAGCGCCTGGGGCCTTGCCAAAGATGCGCCCATCGCGCCTGGGTCTGATCAAAACAACTCGTCGCATGATTCCTCCGCTGCCAGCATAAGCGCTGCAATCGACAATATCGATATCGGCTGTGTCGCCAATTCTGATGCTCGAATGTGACGAAAATGAACAGTTACGAGAATACCATAGGCTTGGGGCGTTTGACAAGGATTAATGTGAAACGGATCATAAAAATTCGGCGGCGAGGCGTGCGCGGCCCGCTTCTGTCCATTCCAGTGATCGATTCGTCATGGATTGACTAGGTTGAGGATGAGGACTGCGTAGAGCAGCCCAACGAGTGCGCCGACCACGACTTCAGACGCGGTGTGGCCTAGCAGCTCCTTCAGCTCTTTGTAGTCTTCCTCGCCGATGGGGTTGCCGGCGAACAGCTCGCGCACGATGTGGTTGAGGATGCGCGCGTGTTGCCCGCTTTCTTGGCGCACGCCGCGCGCGTCATACATCACGACAAGGGCGAGAATGGTGGAGATAGCGAAAAACGGGCTGCCGAAACCGTAGGCGATGCCGGTGGTAGTAGCCAGACTGGCGACCATGGCGGAATGGCTGCTGGGCATGCCGCCCGTGCGGAAGAGCACATGCAGATCAAACGTGCCGGCCCGGATCCATTGCGCAAAGAACTTGTACAACTGAACGCCCAGAGCGGCAGTCACCGGAATCCACAGCGACAGATTGGTCCAAAAAGCTGCCAATGACGCGGGCATAAGCGGTTCAGGAGTTCTGCCAATCATCGAAGGGGGCTGTTTCGTCGCCGGGTTGCCACTGGCGTACGCGCAATTCTGCTTCGTCTAGTTTGGTCGCACAGAGGGCGGCAAGTTTGGCGCCCTGCTCGTAGAGCGCTAGCGCATCCTCCAGCGGCAAATCCCCCGATTCGAGGGACTGCAATATCTGCTCGAGTTTGGCGTAGGCTTCCTCATACGTGAGGGCGGAGAGGTCGTTCGATTCTTGGCTCATGATCGAATCTTGGGGTGGGCGCAGGCCGCGCGGGTATCAAACGTCGATTTTTCTGTACCGTGCGACACGGCGCGCCGCACAACGCCGCATCAGTATACCAGATATGCCCGGCAAGCGTGTAACGCAGTCTATAAGCATTTGCGCCGGTAAATCGGGGGCGCGCTTACCGGCGGGCGGCAGAGCGAATAGCGTATACTAGGCGGGCAAGACGCCGGATACGGATGGCGTGGCGAAGTGAGCGCTCTGTGGCGGCCCGCCGGTAAGCGGCGGCCTATTGTGATGGATTGGGGATTTGTGATGGGGAATGAACTGCGGCCCGCGGCGGTGGTGGTGACGGCGGAGCTGATGCTGGCTGTGCGAATAGAAGACGTCGTCGAGAAGCAGGGCGGCCAGGCGCTGATCGCGGGCAGCGCCGACGAATTCCTGGCGGCAATGGATGGGCATGCCCCGGTAATGGCGCTGGTCGATCTGGCGACGCCGGGCGATGTGGCGGCTGCCATTGCGCGCTGTAAGCTGCGGCCTCATACGCGCCAGACGCCGATCTATGCCTTCGGCAGCCATGTCAACGTGGCGGCGCTGCAAGCGGCGCGCCGGGCCGGGGCGGATCACGCCTGGGCGCGCAGCAAGATGATGGAACAGCTTGCCGAGGTGGTCGGCAGGCATATGCGGCCGCCTGTGCGGTTTCCGGCGGGCTGGGACGACCGGCTGAGCGAGCTGGCGCGGCGGGGCCTGGAGGAGTTCAACCGGGGCGAATACTTCGAGCAGCACGAGTTGCTGGAGCAGGCTTGGCTGGCGGAGGAGCGCCCGATCCGCGAGATGTACCAGGGCATTTTGCAGGTGGGCGTGGCCTTTTTCCAGATACAACAGGGCAATTGGCCGGGGGCGGTGAAGATGTTCCGTCGCGGGTTGCCGCGGCTGCGCGGGCTGCCGGACGTGTGCCAGGGCGTGAATGTTGCCAAGTTCCGCCGCCAGGCCGAGGAGGTGCATGCGGCGATCAGCGAGTTGGGGCCGCAGCGGATGGGCGAGTTCGATTTGGGCCGGCTGCCGCGCATTGAATATGCGGAGTAGCCGCCGGGCGTAGGGCAGGGTGGCGTTACCAGTCCAGCGCCAGCAGACGGAGGAGTTCTTCGGGCGTCGTCGTCCCGCGCACACGCACGCGGCGCAGTTGGAAGAGGTCGTCGCTGTTGTGGGTTGCGCCCTGCATGGTGGTGAAGCCCGCCCAGTAGCCGGCGCTGTGGAAGATGTCGGTCACGTTGTGGTCGTATTCTCCGGCAGGGTAGGAGACGAAGCGCGGGCGCACGCCGAGCTCATAGTGAATGGTTTCGAGGCTGCCGAGCGCCTGCCAGATCAGGTAGTCGGCGTCCTTGCCCGCCAGCGAGACATGATTGCGCCCGTGGGATTCGATGGACATGCCCGCTGCGGACATCTCGCGCAGCATGTCCCAGGTGAAGTATTCGGGACGCTGTTCGTCGATGAAGTCGGTGACGACGAAGAAGGCCGCGGTCATGTTGCGCTCGCGCAGGAGCGGGAAGGCGTTCTCGTAGTTGTCGCGATAGCCGTCGTCGAAGGTGATGAGCACGGGCTTGTCGGGCAGGGCCGCTCCCTGGGTTAGGTGGGCGAGCAGGTCATAGGGGCTAATGGCGATGTAGCCGGCCTGCTGCATGGCGTCGAGGTGGGCGGCGAATAGCTCCGGGCTGACGGACAGGTCTTGGCGGTAGATGTTGGCGCCGGGCGGCGGCACACTCAGATAGTGGTACATGAGCACGGGGACGCGCACGGTGCGCATGGTCCCGTCCGGCGTCGGCGCCGCAGTCGGCGCGGGCTGGGGCGTCGCAGTCGGCGCCGGCAGGGGGGAGTCGACGGTCGCGTCAGGCGCGGGGGCATCCGGGTCCGTGGAAATGGGCAGCGGCTGGGCGAGCAGGTCGGCAATGGGCGCGGGGCCGGCGGTCGGGGTCAGCGTGGGCAGGAGCGACCAGATGTCGAGCGTGACTTGCTGCGCGGCGGTTGGGGATGGGGTTGCCAACGGCGACTGCAGGGCCAGGTCGAGAGCCGAATGCGCAGGCTCTTCCGGCGCTTCCGGCGCTTCCGACGCTACGGTTGGCGTGATGGCTGGCGTTATAGTTAAGACGGCGTGCGGCGGCGCACCGGCTGCAAAGACGGAACGCAGGGTAGGCAGCGCGGGCAGCGGCGGGCGCTGCGTCGCTGTGGCAACGACCGTTACTGTGGGCGAGGGCGAAGGGGCGATGGTATCGGCGGCCGGTTGAGCCGTCGGGCTAGGCGGCGGCGCAGTCGGGGAAGCGGTCGTCGACGGCGCGGGGGCCAGCCGTTGCTTTGCCTGCGCAATGTGCGTCGATCCGCTCAACGTGCCGCCGATCAGCGTAGCGAGCAGGAGAGCGGCCAGGAAGCCTAGGGCAAGGCGCACCCTTGTGCGCGGGCAATGGCGAATCATGGCGCAATGGTATCATCAAGCATTGGGCGCACGCAACAAGCGGCGGGGCTTAAGACGCAGTTGGCGCAGGAGGAGGGTCGCCTTTTTGGTACGGGTTGGAGCGGATTCTGCAAAGTGATCGACCAATATTGAGCGCTGTCGAAACTCGCGGTGCCAGGTATTTGTACAATCTTGCGCACTAATATCCGCTATGGTTGACAAACCAGATTGTCTCCACTATACTCGCATAAGGTCTACATGCAGGTTGCATGTCCCGCTCATCAAGACGAGAACGGTCCGCCGTTGGTTCCGAGGCCGGCTTACGTGCGATGGTCGAACGCCGCTTTCGCCTGAAGGCGGCGCATCCGCACAGTCCCGAAGAGCAGTCCTAAGCACAGCGACCCACTAGACTGGACTGAACTCATGTATAGAGAGAAGATCCGCGAGTATTATGACCACCTCAGCCGCAGCTACCGCAAGGTCGCCGATTTCATCATGAGCAACTATTACGAAGTGTCGTTCATGACGGCGGCGCAGTTGGCGTTTTCGGTCGGGGTGGACACGACCACCGTCGTGCGCTTCTCGCAGCGTCTCGGGTACAATGGCTATCCGGAGTTGCTTAACGACATCCGCGAGCAGGTGAAGGCGGAGATCTACGCGGCGTATGAGCCGAAGGAGTTGTCGCCGGATGACCCGGCGGGCATCTTCAAGGATCGCGCTGAGCAGGAGCAACATAACCTGCGCGAGATGCTCGTGCACAATCCGCCGGAGCATATGCGGCGAGTGGCGGAGCTGTTCAGCAAGGCCAAGCACATCGTGCTGATCGCGGAGGGGTACGCGTGCGCCGCGGCGGAGATGGCGGCGGAGCAGTTCCGGCATCGCGGCATCTCGGCGGAGGCGGCGGGAGACGACCCGGTGCGCATGGCGGGCACGCTGCTCAGCCTCGATCCCGATTCACTGGTGATCGGCGTCAGCGCCACGACCTACGGCGATAGCGTGGCGAAGGCGATGGGCTTCGCGCGCACCAAGGGCTGCGCCACGTTGGGCGTCGTCGGGTCGCTCTCCAGCCCGGTCAACCGCATGTCGGACGAGGTGGTCTACGCGCCGACGGATGCGCCCGGCCCGCTGCCGAGCGTTGTGGGGCTGGTGGCGGCGTTGGCGGGGCTGGTGCAGGTCGCCAGCCGGGAGAGCGAAGCCGCCATCGAACGACACATGGAGGACTTTGATGTGGCCTATGCCTATCTGACGCAACCGGACACCGGGGAGGACGCGCTCGACGCGCTGGATTAGGGTGGGACGAAGACGCAAGCGAATGCGCCCCGGGTTGACGGGGCGGCGGGTCGTCTGTACGCCGGGAAGCTGCACGCTTCCCGGTTTTTTTATGGCTGCTATGCAGGCATTGCTAGTCCTCGCCGGGGGGTAGGCTGCTGAACAGTCCGATGGCGAGGAAGGCCAGGATATAGCCGAGGTAGTTTTCGTTGAGGAAGCGGCTGGCATAGAAGAAGGCGAAGAGGAAGACGCCGTAGTGCCAGCAGGCATTGGACAGCGCCGGCGCGTGCTGTTGGCGGCGCACGAACCACAGCAGGAGCGGCAAGGCGAGCGCGATCTCGGCGAGCCAGAAGGGCCACTGGCTGAAGCGGTCGGCTACCCAGCCGAAGGCCAGCACGAAGTTGCTGGCGCCCCAGCCCCAGATTTGGTAGCCGGTTTCTCCCTGTCCGCTGCTCCAGCGCCAGACGTCGTCGTAGAGCGCTCCCGGGTCCCACAGCGCGTAGGGGCCGATGATCGCCAGCATGACCGCCAGCGCAGGCCATGCCCGGCGCAGCATGAGGGGGACTGCCCGTAGCAGATTCGCCCAGGTCGGCGGCTGTTGCAGCAGCCTGTCGCGCACCAGCAGCAGGGCGTAGAAGGGGGCCAGAAACCAGGCTGTCGGTTTGGCGGCGCAGGCCAGGCCGAAGAGGACGGCGGAAAGCCACAGCGCCCAGCGGTTGCGTTCGGGGCGGGCTTGCCACGCCTGCCAGCTCACCAGGCTGAAGACGAGCCAACTGAGGACGAAAGAGTCGTTTTGGCCGAAGATGATGTCGAGGGCCATGATCGGGTTGAGGGCAAGGACGGCGACCAGCCCCAACTTGGCACGCTGCCCGCGCACAAGCCGCGGCGCCAGCGCCAAGGTGATGAGCATGAGGAGCAGGTAGACCCAGCGCTGGTCATAGGCGCCAAGCGCCTGCCCTGCCAGGTAGAACGGCGCGCTGAATAGAAACGTCCAGGGCAGGTAGGGGTAATGATAGAGCGCGGTGCGATAGCGGCTGAAGCCCCACTCGGCCATAGGCGTGCCGGTGTAGTCTTCGCGATAGGGGTTCTTGCCTTCCAGGAAGTAGACGATGGCCGCCTCGGTTTGGATGACGCCGCCATCGTGGGTGTAGCTGGCAGGGCCGCTCTGCTGGCGCAGCAGGATGAGCTTGGCGGAGGGCAGCACAAGGGCGGTGAGGATGATGCCCGCCAGCAGCAGCCACTTGACGCGTGTGCGCCAGCG
>JASGTU010000124.1 GCA_030058085.1 Chloroflexota bacterium | reverse complement strand
CGCCAGACGCCGCAGATGATCGCCGAGGCCGCGCTGCAAGAGGACGTCGACGTGGTGGGGTTGAGCATCCTCAGCGGCGCACACCTGACGCTGTGCCCACGCGTGGCGGAGTTGCTGCACGCCCAAGGCCAGGGGCATGTGGTCGTGCTGGTGGGCGGCATCGTGCCCGATGAGGACGTCGCCAAGCTGGAAGCGGCGGGCATCCGCGGCGTGTTCGGCCCGGGCGCGTCCACCGAGACGATCGCGGCCTTTATCCGGCAGTCCGTAGCCGGCGCGGTGAGGGCGTAGATGGCGGCTCCGCAGTTGCGCCGCGCGGTCGACGCCGAGGCGCTGGCGCAGGGCGTGCTTGCCGGCGACCGGCTGCTGCTGGCGCGGGCTATTACGCACATTGAGAACGAAGGCGCGGCGGCGCACGCCATTCTGGGCCGGGTCTATGCCCATGCCGGGTGCGGGCACATCATCGGCGTGACCGGCGCGCCGGGCTCGGGCAAGTCGACGCTGGTCACCGCCCTGGCGCAGAGCTACCGCGCCGCGGGTTTGACCGTGGCGGTCGTCGCCATCGACCCCAGCAGCCCGTTCACCGGCGGCGCGCTCTTGGGCGACCGCGTGCGTATGCGCACCCTCAGCGGCGACAGCGGGGTCTTCATCCGCAGCATGGCGACGCGCGGCAGCCTGGGCGGGTTGAGCAAGACGACGGGCGACGTGGTGACGCTCCTCGACGCGGCGGGCTTCGAGCGCGTGATCGTGGAGACGGTGGGCGTGGGCCAGGCCGAGGTCGAGATCGCCGGCACGGCGCACACGACGCTGGTCGTGGAGGCGCCAGGCATGGGCGATGAGGTGCAGGCGATCAAGGCCGGCATTCTGGAGATCGGCGATATTTTGGTGGTCAACAAGGCCGACCGTCCCGGTGTGGAGCGTACGGTGCGGGCGCTGGAGATGATGCTGGAGATCGAGAACGACAGCACGCGCCTGATCCGGCATCACGGTCAGGTGTTGCGCGTGGACGCGTCGCGCAATGGCGTCCAGGATAGTGCGCAAGACAGCGGGCAAATCGAAGGGCATGATGAGGCGGACCGCTGGCGGGTGACGGTCATGAAGACGGTGGCGATGGCGGGCGAGGGCGTCGAGGCGCTGCGCGAGCGGATCGAGGCGCACCGCCAACACCAGCGCGCTTCGGGCGAGAGCAAGTTGCGCGAGCAGGTGCGCATCGCCCATGCGCTGGAGAACATCGTGCGCGCCGAGTTGAACCGGCGCATCCTGGCGCGCATCCCCGCCGGCGCGCTGGACGACCTGGTGGAGCGCATTCGTCTGCGCGAGACGGACCCGTACACGGCTGCAGCCGATCTGTTGGCGGGGATTTAGGACAGCGGGCGAACCAGACGTTTCTTTGCGCCCCTGGCGTGTTCGTCTTTTCCGAACCTCCGGATCGCTGCTATCATTCAGGCGTACCTGTTCCCTCGACGGGACAGCATTGGCCTCGAAGCGGCGCGACCAGGAATAAGGGAGTGAACTTGTGAGCGACATCAAATTCGGCACCGACGGTTGGCGCGGACGCATTGCCGACGACTATACCTTCGCCAATTTGCGGCGCTGCGCACAGGGCTTTGCCGGCTACATTCGGGCCATAGACCCGCACGGGGCGGTCGTGGTCGGCTATGACCGGCGTTTCTTGGCCGAGCACTTTGCCGCGGCCGCAGCAGAGGTGCTGGCGGGCAACGGCCTGCACGTCTATCTGACGCCCACGGCGACGCCGACTCCGGTGATCAGCTACGGCGTGACGGTGAAGAACGCGCTCGGCGCGGTCAACGTCACCGCCAGCCACAACCCGCCTGAGGACTGCGGCTTCAAGGTGCGCGACGCCCACGGCGGCGCCGTCGACCCGGAGGGGTTGGCGCAGATCGAGAGCCTGATCCCGCCGGCGGACGAGCCGGACGCGGTGCTGCGTCTGCCGCTGTCCGAGGCCATCGACCAGGGCAAGGTCGAGATGTTTGACGCCAAGCCCGCCTACCTGGCGCATTTGGCCGGTCTGATCGACGTAGAGCCGATCCGCCAGGCCGGCCTCAAGGTCGTCGTAGACAATATGTGGGGCAACGGGGCCGGGTGGCTGAGCGAGATTCTGGACGGGGGCCGCACCGAGATCGTAGAGGTGCACGCAGCGCGCAACCCTATCTTCCCGGAGATGAAACGCCCCGAGCCGATTCCGCCCAACATCGACGCCGGCCTGGCTGTGGGCCGCAAGTTGGGCGCCGACGCCGTGTGCATCCTGGACGGCGACGCCGACCGCTGCGGCTTCGGCGATGAACACGGCGAGTTCATCGACCAACTGCGCGTCTTTGGGCTGCTCGCCTACTATATGCTGGAGATTCGCGGCGAGCGCGGGCCGATCGTCAAGACGCTGAGCACCACTTCGATGCTGGACAAGCTGGGACGCCTGTATGACGTGCCGGTCGTCCATACGGGCGTCGGCTTTAAGTACGTGGCCCCGGCCATGCTGGAGCACGACGCCTTGATCGGCGGCGAGGAGAGCGGCGGCTATGCCTTCCGCGGCCATGTGCCGGAGCGCGACGGCATTCTGGCGAACCTGTACCTGCTTGACTTCATGGTGCGCACCGGCAAGACGCCGACGCAGCTTCTCGACGCGCTCTTCGCCAAGGTGGGCGCGCATTTCTACGACCGCATCGACACGCGGCTGTCGGGCGAGGAAATGAAGGCGGAAGCCAAGGCGCGCCTCGACGCGGCCAAGCCGGAGGAGATGACTCTGGGCGGGCATAAGGTGGTCGAAAAGGTGACCACGGACGGCTACAAGTTCGTGATGGACGAGGGCGGCTGGCTGCTGGTGCGCTTTTCGGGCACGGAGCCGCTGATCCGCGTCTACACCGAGACGACCGACGAAGCTGCGGTCCAGGCGATTCTGGCGGACGGCCTGCGTCTGGCCGGCATCGACTGATGCTGCGCTGATATTGGCTGAGTAAGTACGATGACACGGATTTTTGGAGAGACTGTCACCCTGGACGAAGTGAAGGGTCTCGACCTACGGTACGGCGAGATTCTTCAGCTCGCTGACGCTCGCTTCAGAATGACTGACGCTTGGCGATCAAACCGCTAAGGGTACTAAGGGTACATGCGCTCTGCAAGCTGACCTACTAACCGGCGGCTGCATCCGTGATAAAATGAACAAACGAAGATACAGCATTTGGGGAGTTTTTGCCCAGGGTTTGTGCGAATAGATGGCCGATTTACCTGCATTGCCGGCATTGGTTGACAGCCACTGCCATCTCGATCTGGAGCAATTCGCCGCGGACCGCGAGGCGGTGATGGCACGCGCCCGCGCCAACGGCGTGCGCCTGATCGTCAACCCGGGCATCGACTTGCAACACAGCCGGCAGGCCATCGCGCTGGCGGAAACCTATGACGAGGTGTACGCCGCGGTGGGGATTCACCCGAACAGCAGCGCCAGTTATGCGCCGGCCATGCTCGACGAACTGCGGGCGCTGGCCGCGCATCCAAAGGTCGTGGCGATCGGCGAGATCGGGCTGGACTATTACTGGCACGATGCCACTCCGGCGCAGCAGCGCGTGGCGCTGCGCGATCAGTTGGCGCTGGCTGCGGAGCTGGGGCTGCCGGTTATCATCCACAACCGCGAGGCGGACGAAGACGTGGCCGCGGAACTGCGCACCTGGGTGAACCGCGCGGCCTTTCGCAATTCGCCGCTGGCGGCGCGGCCTTATGCGGGCGTGCTGCACGCCTTCGGCGGGGACGTGGCGCTGGCAGAGGAAGCGTACGGTTGGGGTTTCGTGTTGAGCCTGGGCGGGCCGGTGACGTTCAAGAACGCACGCGACCTGCACGCGCTGGTCCCGCAGTTGCGGCGCGACCGCCTGATGCTGGAGACGGATGCGCCTTACCTGACGCCCCATCCGCACCGGGGCAAGCGCAACGAGCCCGGCTATGTGAAGCTGGTGTGCGAGCAGCTGGCGCGGCTGGTTGGCGTGAGCGCGGCGCAGGTTGCGGCAGAGAGTACGGCTTTGGCGGAGCAGTTTTTTGGGCTGGAGGCGGCGCGTGGCGTTGGAAACGGCATCGCAGAATACACGCTCACCCGGAGATCATAGCGTCCGTTCTTATGCGATTCGATCAACGGTGCCTCGGGCGATGAATTGGAAAACCGCTGTCGATATCGGCGCGATCCTGGCGCCGGTCCAGCCTGGGTTGCAGTTGGTAGAGGCGAAGATGAAGACGGTGGAGTCTTCTCTCTTTACCCCGCTGGCAACGGCGTTTGTCGACCTGATCGGCAGCGGCGGCAAGCGGCTGCGGCCCGCCGTGGCGCTGATGGCCGCTCGCTTCAATGGCGAGCTAGGCCGCGCGCAGTACGAGCAGGTCATCTCCCTAGCCGCGTCGGTGGAGATGCTGCACACCGCTACGCTGGTGCACGACGACGTGATCGACGGGGCGCTGTTGCGGCGCGGCGCGCCTACGCTCAATGCGACGTGGAACCGGGGCGCTACGGTGTTGGCCGGCAACTATATGTTCGCCCGCGCCGCCAATTTCGCGGCGGAGACCGGCAACCCGCGCGTCATCCGCATCTTCAGCGATACGCTGGAGATCATCGTCGAGGGCGAGTTGCGCCAGTTACGCGCTCGCCACCAGTTCCGCCAGCAAAAGGACGAGTACTACCAGCGCATCTATGCCAAGACGGCTAGCCTCTTCGCCGCCGCAGCGGAGGCAGCCGCCACGCTCTCCGGTCTGGAAGAAGACGGCATTGGCAGCCTGCGCGACTACGGGCATAACCTGGGCATGGCCTTCCAGATCGTCGACGACATCCTCGACTTCACGGGCAACGCCGGCAGCTTAGGCAAACCGGCGGGCAGCGACCTGCTGCAGGGCACGCTGACCCTGCCTTTCTTCTACTATCTCCAGATAGCGTCTCGCCCTCAGGAACTGCTCGACCAGTTGGAGACGCTGTACAGCGGAGACATGAACAGCGACGACGCGTCGTGGACGCGAACCGTGGCGGAGGTGGTGCAGGATTTGCGCAGCGGGCCCGCGATTGAGGCCGCACGGCAGGAAGCGTCCGTCTATCTCGGCCGGGCCGCCTCCAGCCTGGCCGCGCTGCCCGATAACCGCTATAAGCAAGCGATGCTGGACCTGTGCGACTTCGTGGTGCAGCGCACCTACTGATGGCCGTCGATCTTTCCATTATTATCGTCACCTGGAACGTCTGGGACTTGCTGCGCGCCTGCCTGCATTCCATTGAGGCGCTGAGCAGGCCGGCGGAGGACGGCGCGCCGCAGCGCCGTCGCTTTGGGCCTGCCGAGTCCCCGGCTACGCTGGAAGTGATCGTGGTCGACAACGGCGGCGCAGACGCCACCGCGGATTTGCTGCCGGCGCGCTTTCCGTGGGTGCGCCTGATGCGCAGCGAGCGCAACCTGGGCTTCACCGCGGGCAATAACCTGGCCTACGCTGCGAGCAGCGGGCGCTTCGTCTTTTTCCTCAACCCCGACACCGAGGTGATCGCTTCCCCGGCGGGCGACAGCCTGTGGCGGCTCTATAGCGCCGTGGCCGGCGACGAGACCGTGGGCATGGCCGGGCCGCAACTGCGCTACGCCGACAACTCGGTGCAGAGCAGCCGCCGCCGCTTCCCCACGCGGCTGACCGGCTTCTTCGAGAGCACCTGGCTGGGGCGACAGTGGCCGCGCAACCCCTGGTCGCGGCGGCTGCACATGGACGATTGGCCGGCGACGTTTACCCACGATGTAGACTGGGTGGTGGGCGCGGCGATGTTGGCGCGCCGCGCGGCGCTGGAGCAGGTGCGTATGCCCGAATACGCCGGGCCGTTCGACGAGGGCTTCTTCATGTACAGCGAGGAAGTCGACCTGTGTCGCCGGCTCAAGGATGCGGGCTGGCGCATCGTCTACGAGCCGGACGCCCTGGTGGTGCATTACGAAGGGCGCAGCAGCGAACAGGTCGTGGCTGCGCGCCACATCCGCTTCAATGCGAGCAAGGTCCGTTACGTCCGCAAGTACTTTGGCAGCGGCTGGGCGGAGGCGCTGCGGCTCTATCTGCTGGCCGAGTTCCGCCTTCAGATCGCCTTGGAGCGGACGAAGCGGCTGTTGGGCAGCAAGCGCGAATTGCGCACGCAGCGCATCGCAGCCTACCGGCAAGTGCTAGCCAGCGGGCTGAGAGATACTACGCTGTAGATTCCCCGCCACAATCAATCGAGCAGTTCGGCTAATTCCTCCGGCGTGGTGACCGGCAGGCGGCAGGCGTAGTTCTCGCATACGTAGGCGGCGGGCTTGCCGTCGACGAGCGTGCGACTCTCCAGCACCGGCAACAACCCTTCTTCATCCGGATGTTTGAGCGCGACGACAGCGTGGGGCAGGAAGCGGCTGCGCACCGTGTGCAGAAGTGCCTGCGCAGCCGGGTCTGCCGGGTCGCCGACGATGGCGATCTCGCGGCTGGGCGAAAGCAGCGCGTCCACGCTGCAGAGCAGGCGTCCGAAGGCGAGCGACTGCGGGCCGAGCGCGTCCTTGACGGTCAGGACGATGCGCGCGGCTTCGCTGCGGTACTCGTCCTGACCGAGGAGCGCGGCGAGGCGGATAAGGCACTCGGCGGCGAGGGAGTTGCCGCTGGGGATGGCGCTGTCGATGAAGTCCTTGCGGCGCACGACCAGGTCTTCGTGGCTGGCGCCGGTCTGATAGAAAGAGCCGCGTTCGGCGTCGTGGAACTGCTCGAACATGATGCGGGTGAGGCGGCTTGCCTCGCCCAGCCAGCGCAGGTCGAAGGTCGCCTCGTAGAGGGCGATGAGGCCGCGCACGAAGGCGGCGTAGTCCTCTAGATAGGCGTTGAGGCGGGCGCGGCCGTCCTTGAAGGTGCGGTAGAGCCTACCGTCGGGCTGGCTCATGCGGGCGAGGATGAAGCCGGCGGCGCGTTCAGCCGCGGCCAGGGCGGGCGCGTTGCCCAGCGTGACGCCGCATTCGGCCAGCGCGTGGATCATCAGCCCGTTCCATTCGGTGAGGACTTTCTCGTCGCGGGCGGGCTTGACGCGCTGCTCGCGGCGGTCGAAGAGCGTGCGCCGCGTCTCGCCTAGCGTGCGTTCGACCGCGTCCGGTTCCATGCCGAACTCCTGCGCCAGGCTGTCGGCGTTGCGACTGGCGTAGAGGATGTTGCGGCCTTCGAAGTTGCCGTGCTGCGTCACGCCGTAGTGGGCTTTGAAGAGCGCTGCGGCCTGGTCGTCCAGCGCGGCGTCGATCTCCTCGGGCGTCCACACGAAGAATTTGCCTTCCTCGCCTTCGCTGTCGGCGTCCTGCGTGCTGTAGAAGCCGCCGTCGGGCGCGGTCATCTCGCTCAGCACGTAGGCGATGGTCTCGTCGACGATGCGCCGGTAGAGGGGGCGGGCGGTGATCTGCCAGGCGTGCAGGTAGGTGCGCAGAAGCTGGCTGTTGTCGTAGAGCATCTTTTCGAAATGGGGTGTGAGCCATATGGCGTCGACGCTGTAGCGGTGGAAGCCGCCGCCGAGTTGGTCATAGATGCCGCCCAGGGCCATCTGCTCCAGGGTGCGCTCGGCCATGTAAAGCGTGTCCAGGTCGCGTGTGCGCAGGTATTGAGTGAGGATGAAGTCGAGCGACATGGGCTGGGGGAACTTGGGCTGATGGCCGAAGCCGCCATGCTCTTCGTCGAAGCGCTGCTGCATGTGGGCGACGGCTTCGTCGAGCAGCGCTTGGCTGAGGTCGCTGCTCTTGCTCTGCAGCGCGGCGCTCTGGCCTAGCATTTCCGTCAGCCGCTCGGCCTGCTCGTCGACCTGATCGCGGCGCTGGCGGTAAGCGTCGGCGACGGAGCGCAGCACTTGGGGGAAGCCCGGCATGTTGTAGCGCGGTTCGGGCGGGAAGTAGGTCCCGCCGTAGAAGGGGCGTCCGTCCGGCATGAGGAAGACGCTCATGGGCCAGCCGCCCTGCCCGGTCATGGCCTGCACCGCTTCCATGTAGATGGCGTCCAGGTCGGGGCGCTCTTCGCGGTCGACCTTGATGTTGACGAACAGCTCGTTCATGAGCGCGGCGGTCGCCTCGTTCTCGAAGCTCTCGCGTTCCATGACATGGCACCAGTGGCAGGCGCTGTAGCCGATGCTGAGGAAAATGGGCTTGTCCTGCTCGCGGGCGATGCGGAGGGCTTCTTCGCCCCAAGGATGCCAGTCCACGGGGTTATGGGCGTGCTGGAGCAGATAGGGTGACGTCTCGCCGGCGAGACGGTTGGTGTGGGCGTGTTCGGGCATAGTCGCATATCCTTGTGTCAGGCGCCAAACCGGCGCGGTACGACTATAGCACAGAGCGCATATGGCTGAACGCAGGATATCTTCCAGGTAGATCGGTTTTTCTAGTTTGACACGCGCCCGCGGGGGGAGTATACTCTGCCTCAACATGCGGAGTGCGCGCATGTTTGCCTTTGTGAAGATGCGTAGCGTTGATCATGCATAAGCCTGCCGGCACAATCGTCCATCGCCAAATCACGTGCGAAATTGCAGCGTTCGCCGCCGCATGCGCAGCTAGCTGCGTGTCCCGGTGATGGCGAGCGTTAGCCCACACCGGCGACACTGAAACGGTGTGGGGGGCGGAGAGCAGGTTGCAGCGCCGTGGTCCACACCACGGCGTTTCTTTATTTGCGCAGGCCCCATTGCGGGGGCGCACGATACACAAGCTATTTCTTGAGCAATTATCAGGGTGGAACAGGAGTTGGCTTCATGCATCTGACCCAAGAGGAAGTGCGCCACGTGGCCGAACTCGCCAAGCTGCGGCTGACCGAGGCCGAGGTTCGGCAGTACGCCGCGCAACTGTCGGCTATCCTCGACTACGCCGAGCGCATCCAGGAGGTTGATACGAGCAGCGTGCCGCCGACGCCCTATGTGTTGGGCCTGGAGAATGTGATGCGCGACGACGAACCGCAGCCCGGCCTGGATAATGAGGCCGCGCTCAGCAACGCGCCGGACAGCGCTAACGGCTTCTTCCGCGTGCGCGCCGTGTTCGAGGAGTGAGGTCCCCATGACGCATGACAAGACGGCTCAAGACAAGCGCGCACTGCACGAACTGACGATCCATGCCGCGCTGGAAGGGATGCGCAGCGGCGAGTTCACCTCTGTGCAACTGACCCAGGCGCTGCTGGATCGCATCGCCGCGGTCGACGGCAATGTCAAGGCCTATCTGCGCGTGACGGCGGAGAAGGCGCTCGCCCAGGCGGAGAAGGCGGACCGTCGCCGCGCCGCCGGCGACGACGCGCCGCTGCTGGGCGCGCCGCTTGCCATCAAGGACGTGCTCGCCACGTCCGGCGTAGAGACCACCTGCGGCAGCCGCATCCTGCAGGGGTTTATGCCCCCGTACACGGCTACAGCGGTGGCCCGGCTCAATGACGCGGGCATGGTGATGCTGGGCAAGACCAACACGGACGAGTTCGCCATGGGGTCCAGCACGGAAAACAGCGCCTTCTTCACGACGCACAATCCGTGGGACTTCGACCGCGTGCCGGGCGGCAGCAGCGGCGGTTCGGCCGCGGCGGTGGCGGCGGACGAGGCGTTGGGCGCGTTGGGCACGGATACGGGCGGCAGTGTGCGCCAGCCGGCCGCGCTGTGCGGCGTCGTCGGCCTGAAGCCTTCCTATGGCCGCGTCAGCCGCTTCGGGCTGATCGCCTACGGCAGCAGCCTGGACCAGATCGGCACGCTCACCAAGGACGTGCGCGACGCCGCCCTGTTGCTGAACGTGATCGCGGGAAGCGACCCGCTGGACAGCACATGCCTGGAGACGCCGGCGCCGGACTATACGGCGGCGCTGACGGGCGATGTGCGCGGGCTGCGCATCGGGCTGCCCGACGAGTATTTCATCGACGGCATGCAGCCGGAGGTGGAGGCGTCCGTGCGCCAAGCCGTGGCTGAATTGGAGCGGCTGGGGGCGGAGGTCGTGCGCATCAGCCTGCCCAACACGGACAAGGCGCTGCCCGTCTACTACCTGGCCGCGACGGCGGAGGCCAGCGCCAACCTGGCGCGCTATGACGGCGTGCGCTTCGGCTACAGCGCCGGCGCCGACAGTATGTTCGAGAACATCCGGCGCACGCGCGGCGAGGGCTTCGGCGCAGAGGTGAAGCGGCGCATCATGTTGGGAACCTATGCGCTCAGCGCGGGCTATTATGACGCCTATTACCTGAAGGCGCAGCAGGTGCGCACCCTGATCAAGCGCGATTTTGAGCAGGCCTTTACGCAGGTGGATGTGATTGCGGCGCCGACGTCGCCGACAACGGCTTTTCGCATCGGCGAGAAGGTCGACGACCCGATCCAGATGTACCTGACCGATATCTTCACGATCAGCGCTAATCTGGCGGGCGTGTGCGCGGTGAGCGTGCCGTGCGGGTTCGACAAGGCGAATCTGCCCATCGGCATGCAGTTGATCGGCCCGCACCTGGGCGAAGAGACGATCCTGCGTGCGGCGGATGCATATGAGCGGGCGACCGATTGGCAGCGGCATGCGCCGGCGCTAACCGGCCGGGCGAGCTAGGCGCAGGGAGTTGGCAGAGATGCGGAGTTCGACAGCCGAGTTTGGACATGGCTTAGGCGGGCTTGCCAGTGCAGGCGGCCGGCAGCTTGCGCGCACGCCGGCGTGCAGGTTGTGAGCGGCTCTTACCGGCGGCCTCGCGGTTCCGCGCCTGACCTTGCTGTACGCAGGGCGACGCCGGACCGCCTGTGACGACGTAGAGCGCTGCCTAGTCATTGCCCAAAGGGGGCTATCGAAATGCTAAAATCGACACCTACACCTGTCATTGATTCTCAGACCGTCACCCCGTCCAACGGAAAAAACGTCACGCCGCGCCGCCTGCGCGAGCACAGCACGCGCATCAGTCGCCGCGTGAACGCCGTGCCGCCCTCCGGCATCCGTCGCTACTTCGACATTGCCGCCACCATGGAAGATGTGGTCAGCCTCGGCATCGGCGAGCCGGACTTCGTGACGCCCGCGCCGATTTTACAGGCAGGCGTCGCCAGCTTGCAGGCGGGCCACACGGCTTACACCTCGAACGCGGGCATGATCGAACTGCGCGAGGCGGTGGTGCGCAAGCTCATGCAACTCTATGGCAGCCCCGCGTACGACCCGGAGCAGGAAGCGCTGATCACCGTGGGCGTGAGCGAGGCCATGTACTTGATCATGCAGGCGCTGCTCGACGAGGGCGACGAGGTGATCGTGCCGCAACCTTGCTTCGTCAGCTATACGGCGGGCGTGCTGCTGGCGGGCGGGACCGTGGTCGACATACCTACCTATGCCGCCGACGATTTCCGCGTGCGGCCCTCCGCCATCGAAGCCGCGATTACGCCGCGCACCAAAGCGATCCTGATCGGCTTCCCCAGCAACCCGACCGGCGCGGTTATGGACCGGGAAGGGCTGGCGGAAATCGCCCGCATCGCCGAGGAGCACGATCTGATCGTGATCTCGGACGAGATCTACGACCGGCTGGTCTACGGCGATCACCGGCACGTTATGTTCGCGGCGCTGCCTGGCATGCGCGAGCGCACGGTGCATCTGGGCGGCATGAGCAAGGACTATGCCATGACCGGCTGGCGCGTGGGCTATGCGCTGGGGCCGGCGGACCTGATCGGGGCGATGCGCAAGGTGCACCAGTACCTGATTATGTCGGCGTCGACCGTGGGGCAGGAGGCGGCGCTCGCCGCCATAACCGACCCGCGCGTTGAGGCGTATGTGGAGGAGATGCGCGCCAGCTATGATACGCGGCGCCGGCTGATCGTGGACGGGCTGAATGAGATCGGGCTGACCTGCTTCGAGCCGCGCGGCGCATTCTATGCCTTCCCCAGCGTGGCGCGCACCGGCCTCGACGAGCACGAATTTGCCGAGCGGCTGCTGGCGGAAGAACGAGTCGCCGTGATTCCCGGGAGCGCGTTCGGCAGGGGAGGCGAAGGCCACGTGCGCTGCGCGTATGCGGCGAGCCTGGAGAACATCGAGAAGGCGCTGGAGCGCATGGCGCGCTTTGTACGCCGTTATAGCTGACGAATTCCGGCTGTGGGAAGTCTGCCTGTGTGCAGGGGTACGAGCGGGGCGATACATGCCGCGACCGGAGGCAGGACGCCTCCGGTCGTGTTTGTCTAGCGCAGGTCGAATTGCCAGGCCGCGTCGGCGCCGGCGCGGACCAACTCATCGCGTAGGATAAGTTGGTAGATTTCGAGGTGACGCACCGGCTGCTTCAAGTTCTGGATCATGATGCGATAGTTGAGGTCTTCCATGCGGCTGTGCCAGGCGTTGAGCCAGCGTTTCCAAGCCTGACTGAGATGGGCGCGCTCCTCCACATCGGAAGCTTCTTCCATCTGCCGGCGTATGGCCGCCACGGCCTGCTTCAACTCGTCGCGCAGGCGGTCGCGGGCGCTGAGCACCTCGCGGCGTGCGGCGATCCATTCGGGCACCAGGTCGTTTTTCTTGAGCAGGTTGATGGCAGTCTGCTGATCGGCTGGGACGAAGGGGTTGTTCTCTAGGTTTTGTGGTTTACCTTTGCCGGCGAGGTTGTCGAACGCGCCGCGACGCATAGCGTCCTCGATGCGCTGGCTGACCAGATCGCTCCATTCGGTCATGAGGAACGGCGCGTCTTTCTCCTCTTTATCGTCCAGGCCGGCAGCGCTGTCTTCTCTATCCTTTTGTTCGTCGTGCTGTTCGTCTTGGCGATAGCCGGCGGCCTTGTCGAGTGCGTCGCGCAGACGGCGGGAGGCTATGTCTTTATTCTCATCCCCGTCGTCTCGGGCGGGTCGCTGGCTTGGCTTGGGCATATGAACTCCTTGAACGCGTTGCGGTTATGATCTGTTATTTTAGCAGGGGTGATGAGGCCGTCATAATCTCTGCCTCGGCCTGTCCAAAGGACGGTTTTCCTTCACAAGCGTTACAGGATACAATAGCCCTTACTGGCAACTTCCAACAAACACGCAATCGTTGGCCTAGTGGTGATTAAGATGCAAACGTTGTTGTGGCCGGTTTGGAACCGCCGGGAAAGACGTCTGCGGGCAGGATGGCGTCTGCTGATCCAGTTGCTCCTGTGGATGTTTACGCCGGCGCTGTTGGACGTGGCGCTGGGCGGCCCGTTGACGCGGCTGGTGGGCGGCCTGATTCCTGACTTCATTGTCATCGGCAACCGCATTGTGCTTTTCGGCCTGACGTTGATCGCGACGTTGGCGAGCACCTGGCTTGCCACGCGCTTTCTAGACAGGCGAGCGCTGCGCGAACTCGGCCTGCAGATGGATGCCGCCTGGTGGGTCGACCTGGTCTTCGGCCTGCTTTTGGGCGCGGTGTTGATGACGCTCGTCTTCGCAGCGCAATATGCGATGGGCTGGGTCACGGTATTGGAGACTTTCGCCGTAGAGCCGGCGGATACCCCCTTCTTTGTCGCCATTCTGGCGCCGGTCGTCGTCTTTGTGGTGGTCGGCATTACAGAGGAGATCCTGTCGCGTGGCTATCAGTTGCGCAACCTAGCCGAAGGCTTCAACTTCGGGGGACGCCACCCGCGCGCGGCGTTGCTCGTGGCCTGGATCGGATCGTCGTTTGTGTTCGGCTTGTTGCACGTCTTCAACCCGAATACGACATGGATCAGCACGCTGAACCTGATGCTTGCCGGCATGTTCTTGGGCCTGGGGCTGGTCTTGACCGGTCGCCTGGGGCTGCCCATCGGCCTGCACATCACCTGGAACTTCTTTCAGGGCAACGTCTTCGGCTTTCCCGTGAGCGGCAATGACTTCACCAGCGCTACCTTCATCGCCATCAAACAGGGCGGCCCGGATCTGTGGACGGGCGGCGCCTTCGGCCCGGAAGCGGGGCTGATTGGCATCGCCGCCATTTTGCTGGGCAGCCTGCTCATCGTGCTGTGGGTGCAGGGGCGCTATCGGGCGTTGGCGTTCTTCGAGTCGTATGCCGTCTATACGCCGCTGCACGGGGCGCCGCAGCACGCGATGAACCTACCCAACGAAGCTGCCGGTTGACCTCTTAACCGGCAATACTAGACAAGGCGCTAGGCAAGAGGAAAGCGGGCATGTCGACTAAGCTGTGGGGCGGGCGTTTCACCGGCCCGACCGATCCGCTGATGGAGGCCTTCGACGCCTCGATTGGATTTGACCGGCGGCTGTGGCGCGCCGATATCGCCGGCAGCCAGGCCTATGCACGCGCCCTGGGCGCTGCCGGGCTGCTGACCGAGGCGGAAGCCGGGGAGATCGTAGACGGACTGGCGCGCGTGGCGGCAGAATGGGAGGCCGGCGCATTTCGCATCCAGCCCGGCGACGAGGACATCCACACCGCCAACGAGCGGCGGCTGACCGAACTGATCGGGGCGGCGGCGGGCAAGCTGCATACGGGGCGCAGCCGCAACGACCAGATCGCGACGGATGTTCGTCTCTGGTTGCGGGACGAGATCGACCGCCTGGCTCAATATCTGCGCCAACTCATGGGCGTCGCCGTGGAGCGGGCCGCGCACGAGATCGATCTGCTGATGCCGGGCTATACGCATACGCAGCCGGCGCAGCCCGTACGCTGGAGCCACTGGCTGATGAGCCACGCTTGGATGTGGCAGCGCGATGCACTGCGGCTCGACGACTTACGCCGGCGCGTCAACCTGATGCCGCTGGGCAACGGCGCCCTGGCGGGCAACCCCTTCCCCATCGACCGCGCCGCGCTGGCCCGCGACCTGGGCTTCGACGGCCATACGCCCAACAGCATGGACGGCGTGAGCGACCGTGACTTCGTGGCGGAGTTTCTATTCTGGGCTGCGCTGATGATGGTACACCTCAGCCGTTTGGCCGAAGACCTGATCCTCTATAGCACGCAGGAATTCGGCTACGTCACCCTGGCGGACGCCTATAGCACAGGCAGCAGCCTCATGCCCCAGAAGAAGAACCCGGACGCGCTCGAACTGCTGCGCGGCAAGTCCGGGCGCGTGATCGGCGACATGACCGGCCTGCTGGTCACATTGAAGGGGCTGCCGAGCACGTACAACAAGGATATCCAGGAAGACAAGGAGCCGCTTTTCGATGCGGCGGACACATTGAGCGGGGCGCTGCAGATCGCAGCCGGCGTGCTCTCGACGTTGCAAACGAAGCCGGAAGCGATGCGCGCCCGCCTGGTAAGCGAGATGTTGGCGACGGATCTGGCCGAGTACCTGGTGCGCAGGGGCGTCCCCTTCCGCGAGACGCATCACATCGCCGGCGCGGCCGTGCGGCTGGCCGAGACGCGCGGCGTAAATCTAGCCGAGTTAGGCCTGGATGACCTGCGCACGCTGCACCCGGCTTTCGAGGCGGATGTCAGCCGCGTGTGGGGCTTTGAAGAGAGCGTAGAGCGTCGCGACGCCGCAGGCGGTACGAGCCGGCGCTCCGTAGAGGCGCAGATTGCTCAACTGCGCGCCTGGCTTGAATTGGGGTAGGTCATGGAGAAATGGAGCGGGGGGATACCTTGGGCGCGGGCGGGACGCCAGATTTGCCGGGAGTTGGCCCTTCAAGGGCTTTTGACAAGGTTGGTGAACTTTGTTACGATTGCAAAACGGTGCGCTTCGCCGGCGGGCAGAGTAACGCTCGTAGGGAGCGAAGCGAATGACGTCTCCGGTGCATATAGCCCTGATGCATATAGGCCGGGCAGTGCGTCCGCCGTATTGATACCGTACAGGGTCCTAGCTAGGGTGGATACGCACTTTCTCCGGAGTATCCACGCATACACGCCGACGATGCAGCACAGCGGCCCACGCAGCCCAATAATTTTGGCGGATGCCATTCTGCGGCCCGCCCAATTGGTATACGATGGATGGAGTGCCGGCGCAGCGTAGCCTCGGGCGTAGCGGCCGATTTTTTATTTCAACCTGACGCGCTTGCGGGGCGAAGCGCCCCTTGGGCAGTCTTAGCCGGGAATTATTGTTTTATTGAATGAGGAGCGGACCTTCATGGCAAAATTGCTAGAAGTGAAGAACCTAAAAACTCAGTTCTTCACCCAGGATGGCGTAGTCCACGCGGTCAATGGGATTTCCTATACGGTGGACAAGGGGGAGACGGTCGCCATCGTGGGAGAATCCGGTTGCGGCAAGAGCGTGGGGGTCATGTCGCTGATTCGGCTGATACCTCAGCCGCCCGGCAAAATCGTCGACGGCGAGGTATGGTTTGACGGGCAGGACTTGCTCAAACTGAGCGAGGACGAGCTGCGGCACGTGCGCGGCAACAAGATTGCCATGATCTTCCAGGACCCGATGACGTCGCTCAACCCGGTGCTGACGATCGGGCGACAGATCACCGAGGCGCTGGAACTTCACCTGGGCATGAACCGCGAACAGAGCCGCAAGCGCGCCGTTCAGCTGCTGGAGATGGTCGGCATCCCCGGGGCGGAGTCGCGGCTGGATGACTACCCGCACCAGTTTTCGGGCGGCATGCGCCAGCGCGTGATGATCGCCATGGGCTTGAGCTGCGACCCGCAATTGCTGATTGCCGACGAGCCGACCACCGCCCTGGATGTGACGATCCAGGCCCAGATTGTGGACCTGGTGGCGAATCTCAAAGAAGAATTGGGCATGGCCATCATCTGGATCACCCACGACCTGGGCGTGGTGGCGGGGATGGCCGAGCGGGTGATCGTGATGTATGCGGGCTTTATTATCGAAGAAGCGCCGGTGGACCAAATATATACGAACCCGCGCCACCCCTACACCCTGGGGCTGTTGCGCTCGATCCCGCGTTTGGACTTGGGCCGCCAGAAACGATTGATCCCCGTAGATGGTCTGCCGCCCGATTTGCTCGATCTGCCCAACCAGTGCCCGTTTGCGCCGCGCTGCACGTTTGCGATTGATAGGTGCTGGCAAGAGAATCCGCCGCTGGAGGTTGTCGGGCCTGGTCATACGGCAGCCTGTTGGGTTGATATCTCGGATGTGAAGGTACAGATCTTAGCGGAAGAAGATGCCAACAAGGAGGCGGCTTGATGAGCGAGACAAATGGTGCAAACAGCGGTGACGCCCGCCTGAAGATCGGCCAACCGCTGTTGGAGGTCTCGGGCCTCAAGATGCATTTCCCGATCACAAAGGGTATCATCCTCCAGCGCCAGGTGGGGGCGATCAAAGCCGTCGACGGCATCAACTTTACGATGTTCAAGGGCGAAACCCTGGGCTTAGTGGGTGAGTCGGGCTGCGGCAAGTCCACCACCGGCCGCGCCATCCTGCAGCTTTACCGGCCTACAGCCGGCGACGTGGTTTTTGAGGGCAAAGACCTCACCAAGACCAAGGGTGAGGAACTGCGCAAAATGCGACGGCGCATGCAGATGATCTTCCAGGACCCCTATGCGTCGCTCAACCCGCGCATGACCGTGGGCAGCATCATTGGCGAGCCGCTGGAGGTGCACGGCATCGGCAGCACCAAGCGAGAACGCCAGGAGCGCGTGCAGGAACTCCTCAAGATCGTGGGTTTGAATCCCTATTTCGTCAACCGCTATCCGCATGAATTTTCCGGCGGGCAGCGCCAACGCATCGGCGTGGCGCGCGCCTTGGCCGTAAACCCCGCCTTCATTGTCTGTGACGAGCCGATTTCGGCGCTGGACGTGTCGATCCAGGCGCAGATCATCAATCTGCTCGAAGACCTGCAGGATGAGCTGGAACTGACCTACCTGTTCATCGCCCACGACCTGTCGGTGGTGCGCCACATCTCCGACCGCATTGCCGTGATGTATTTGGGCAAGATCGTCGAATTGGCCGACCGCGACGAGCTGTACGCCAACCCCATGCACCCCTATACCCAGGCGCTGTTGTCGGCTGTGCCGATCCCGGACCCGTCCGTGGAAACGCAGCGCAAGCGCATCATCCTGGAGGGCGATGTGCCCAGCCCGGCGAACCCGCCCAAGGGCTGCAATTTCAGCACGCGCTGCCCGCGCGTGATGGACATCTGTCGCGAGAAGGACCCGGAATTTATCGAGCATACGCCGGGACATTGGGTGGCCTGTTATCTGTACGAGTAGGCGTTGTCGAACCGGGCCGAAAGCGATTGTCGGGCAATGCTGCTTTACCGGCAGCGCTTGCGGAAACCCGTTATTAATGATGTAGCGTCAGCGGCAGTACTAACCATAAGAAGGAGCATGATAGATGAAATCTAGATGGATACTCATAGCGCTGGTCGCGATGGCGGCCATGCTGTTTAGCGCTTGTACCGCTGCGCCGGCCGCGCCGGCGGCGGAAGGTGAAGCGGCTGCCCCAGCAGAGGCGGGGGAAGCGGTGACGTTGGATACGGTGTTCAGCACCGAGCCGCCGTCACTTGATCCGAGCCTGGGGTCGGACACCCAGTCCGTCTGGGCTGTGCGGCAGATGTTCATGGGCTTGACCGGATTTAACGAGGCCGCCGAGGTCGTACCATCTCTGGCAACCGAGTGGTCGGTGTCGGAAGACGGGTTGACCTGGACGTACAAGATGCGCGACGACGTGAATTGGGTCAAGCGCGATGCCGATACGGGCGAGTTCGAGGACCTCGGGCCTGTGACCGCCGGCGATGTTGTCTTCGCCGTGGGCCGCACGTTGGACCCGGTTGAGGCTTCTCCCTACGCTTCGATGTTGTACATGATCGAAGGCGCCGAGGAATTCAACGCCGCCGATCCGGCTGCAGAGAACTTCGAGGAAATGCGCGCCGCTGTGGGTGTGACGGCGCTCGACGACACGACCGTCGAATTCAAGCTGAAGAAACCCACCGGCTACTTCCCTGCCATCACCGGCCTGTGGATCACCTTCCCGCAGTATGCGCCGGCAGTCGAAGAGCATGCCGAGCAGTGGACCGAGCCGGGCAACATCGTCACCAACGGCCCGTACACGCTGGAAACCTGGCAGCACGGCGCCTACATGCGCTATGTGAAGAACCCGCTGTGGTTTGACGCCGCGAACGTGCAGATCGAGGTCATCCAGGGCCCGATCATCGAGTCCGAGTCGACGGCTATGTCGATGTACGAAGCCAACGAGATCGACATGATGGCTGATCCGGGCTGGAGCCCGCCGCTGCCCGACATGGATCGCATCAAGGCCGACGCTGCGTTGAGCGAGGAATTGCTCATTGCGCCGCGCACATGCACCTACTACTACGGCTTCGTCAATGCCAAGCCGCCCTTCGACAACCCGCTGGTGCGCAAGGCTTTTGCCGCCGCTGTCGACCGCCAGAGCCTGATCGACAACCTGCTCAAGGGCGAACAGGTGCCTGCGCACAGCTTCGTGTCTCCCGGCAACTTCGGTAATGCCGCTGGCGACATGGATATCGCGCCGTGGATGGTGATGGAGGACTACGCCGCGCAGTTGGATCAGGCCCGCGCTTGGTTGGCCGAAGCCGGCTATCCTGAAGGCGAAGGTCTCGACGTCCTGTTGATGTACAACACGTCCGAAGCGCACGCCCAGGTTGCCCAGGCCGTTCAGGCCATGTGGTCCGAGGCGTTCCCCCAGGCCACGGTCTCTGTCGAGAACCAGGAGTGGCAGGTCTACCTGAACACGCTGCTGCCGGATGCGCCGCTGGAGGAGAAGCCCCACATCTACCGTCTTGGTTGGTGCGCGGACTTCCCGGATGCCGCCAACTGGCTGATCGGCGTTTTCCGCTCTAACTCCGACCAGAACTACGCCATGTTCAACAGCCCTGAGTTCGACGCCCTGGTCGACGAGGCCGACAGCATTTCCGACCCGGCGCGCCGCGAGGAGCTGTACAAGCAGGCGGAGCAGATCCTGGTTGACGACGTCACCGCGATTGCGCCTCTCTACTACTACACCTACGTGCGTCTGTACAAGCCGTGGATGACCAACATTGTCATCAGCCCCGTGACCGGCGATCCGATTCATGAGTGGACGATCGACACGGCGGCCAAGGCGGCTGCACGCCAGTAACATCCGATTGAGTTTCCTGTTCCTGCTGCTCCGGGACTTCTCGGAGCAGCAGGCTTCTCCGTAGGTTTCCCCAAAAAATACTATGTGGCGATTTATAATACGAAGAATAATCTGGTCGATTCCCGTAATCCTGCTGCTGATGTTGACGGTGTTTAGCATGATGCGGGCTTTGCCCGGCGGACCCTTTGACTTCGAAGGCGACAAGAGCCTGGCTAAGGCGGTGACGGACAACCTCGAACGCCGCCACCACTTGGACTGGTCTGAGTCGTGGCAGTTCGTTTCCTATGTCCTGGGCGATGACGTAGCCGGGGCCGTGTGCGAGACTATCCCCTCCATTCCCGGCTGCGACAAAGTGTTGGACGGTTACAAGGCCGGCGTCTCTAGGGGTGTGATCCGCGGCGACCTGGGCATGGCGATGCGCCAGCGGGGTCGTACGATCAACGGTATTATCGGCGAGTCCTTCCCCGTCTCGCTCCAGCTTGGCCTCATGGCTATTGGCTTCGGCTTGCTGACCGGCATCCCCTTGGGGACGATAGCCGCGCTCAAGCAAAATACGACGATCGACTATGCGGCTAGCTTTTTCGCCGTGCTGGGGCTGTCCGTGCCGAGCCTGGTGTTAGGGCCGGTGTTGATCTGGATCTTTGCGTTGAAGCTGGGTTGGTTCCCGGTGTCTACGTGGGGAGCGCAGCCGCCGTTCTTCCTGGGCTTCATCCCGGCGCCGACGAAGGATTTCTTCATGCATGCGGCGCTGCCGGTGACGGCGCTGGGGCTGGCGCTGACGGCAAGCATTGCGCGCCTGACGCGCGCCAGCCTGCTCCAGGTGATCGGCGAGGACTACATCCGCACCGCACGCGCCAAGGGGCTGCCGCAGTCGACGCTGATTGTGCGTCACGCCTTGCGCAACAGCCTCATCCCGGTGGTCACCATTCTCGGCCCGCTGACCGCGTCGGTCGTAACCGGCTCGTTTGTGACCGAATTCGTGTTTGGCATCCCTGGCATGGGCAAGCACTTCATCACCAGCATCAACAACCGCGATTACTCGATGATCAGCGGCGTGACGCTGGTTTATGCGCTGTTGCTGGTCATTGCCAATATGATCGTCGATATTATGTACGCGTGGCTGGACCCGCGTATTAAGTTTGAATAGCGAATGGAAGCTTCACCGTGACAGTTGCACAGCCGGCTATTGAACGCCCTGCGGCGTTCCTAACATCGAAACCGCGTAGCCCAATGGGCGACGCGATGCGCTCATTGCTGCACCATCGCCTGGCCGTGTCCAGCATTGTGTTCATTCTGGTATTGGCGCTGATTGCCATCCTCGCCGGCCTGATCAATCCCTATGTCTTGCAGGGATATAGCGATGCATTGGCGGCGACCAACCAGGCGCCTTTTGCCAAACAGACGTTGCAAGACAATTATGCCCGCCCGATGACTGAGTCGAAAAATCCGGATTTACAGGGCTTCGTCTACTACGCGGGCGCAGACAACTTGGGGCGCGATATTTTGACGCGCACCATCTATGGCGCGCGCATCTCGCTTTCTGTGGCATTGGTGGCGGCGCTGGTCAGCCTGATCATCGGCATTGCCTATGGGTTGACCTCCGGCTATTTGGGCGGGCGCGTCGACGAGATCATGATGCGTTTCGTGGACTTCCTCTACGGATTGCCCATCGTCATCGTCGTCATCTTGATGCAGGTCTACTTCAAGGCGGTTGCCCGCCGCGGCGATGCTTCCGGCATTGTCGGCGTGATCCTAGACGCGAACGCGGCTTTGGGCGGCATGCTCTTCGTGTTCATCGCCATCGGCGCGCTGAACTGGATCGGCATGGCGAGAATTGCACGCGGGCAGACGCTCTCGTACAAGCAGAAGGAATTCGTCGAAGCAGCGC
The DNA here is from genome assembly GCA_030058085.1 of Chloroflexota bacterium. GTDB lineage: Bacteria > Chloroflexota > Anaerolineae > Caldilineales > Caldilineaceae > JASGTU01. The sequence continues at coordinate 1,125 of JASGTU010000124.1, read as the reverse complement.
GCGCCACCGGCAGCGGGTCGCGGCGCATTCTCTTCAGCCACTTGATGCCCAACATCCTTGGCCCGTGCATCGTGCAGGAAACGCTGCAGATCCCCGGCTACATTTTGCTGGAGGCGTTCCTCAGCTTTATCGGCCTGGGGGTGGATGCGCCGACGCCCAGTTGGGGCATTATGATCAACGAGGGCTTCCAGGCGCTGCGCTCGGCCCCGCACATCATTCTTGTGCCGGCGGCTGCCCTGTCGCTGACGGTACTGGCGTTCAACTTCTTGGGCGACGGTCTGCGCGATGCGTTTGACCCGCGCCAGCGCGGCGTTTAGTTGGGTTGTCGCGCGCACCTTTTTGGCGAGGATTAGGGTTTTGATGACGCCGCCGGATGGCTACGCAGCCTGCCGGCGGCGCCGGTTTATTGGCGTAGGCCTACACATTGAGCTTGTGTGCTCGGCATGGGAATGCCGGACGCTTTCCGGCGGGTTGCAGCCTTGGCGTGTAGCGCCTATTCTTATAGAACTCTCAGGCGGCATTCATGCGCGGTTTATGCAGCGCTGATAGGAGATAGGCGGCGCCATCTTGCCGCCCGCAAAAAAGCGATGCGGCGGGCTGGTGCGGCGACAACCGTACTCGTGGGCAGATATGTAGAGCATGGAGGAGCAACACGATGGAGAGCAAGCATAAGGTGTCCCGACCTTTGTGGCGGACCGTCAGCATCGTGGCGATGTTGATCGTCGTGATGGCTTTGGTATTGTCCGGTTGCCGCCGCTCCGCTCCGCAGGAGCCGGCTGGCGCAGCGCCCGCGCAGGAGGCTGCTGTGACCGAACCGGCTGCGGCGCAGGCCGAGTCCGAGCCCACTGAGGCCGCGGAGGATGAGGCGCCCGCCGAGGCCGCGGAGGCGGATGAGACCGCAGCGGGTGTCGTGGAAGAGTCGCAGGCCGCTCAGTCCGCCGAGTTGCGCGGCGTCGAGGTGGTTTCGGATGAAGAAGTCGCCTCGCCGCGCACCAATCTGGGCGGCGAATACCACGACGTGGCCACGTCCGACGCGGTGAATTTTCACCCGGCGCTGACTACCGATACGGCTTCCAGCGCCTATCAGGCGATGGTCTATTCGGGTGCGCTCCTGCGCTTGGACGA
>JASGTU010000123.1 GCA_030058085.1 Chloroflexota bacterium | reverse complement strand
GCCGGCAGAGAAACGGGGTGGCGCCGTTCGCGGGCTGGCTCCTTTGGCAGGGGTGTGTCTCTTCCTGATGGGAATGGCCACTATGGCGAATGGGCAGTATGCGGTGAATTTTGATGGGTCTAGTGATGGCACACATGCCAGCAATTATGGATTCACGAGCAAATCTTGGAACGGGATCGCTTGGGATGGCGTGCAAGTGATTGTGCCAACGACTCCTCTTGGGTACGACTGGTATAACGGCGTGCGTTCTGCACGTTTGCGCGGCTATAGCACATCGCACATGACCATGGTAGCGGACAAGACGGGGGGGGCGGGGACCATTTCGTTCAACTATAGGCGTTATGGCACCGATGCGCAGGTCACTTGGCGAGTCGACTTTTCGACCGATGGCGGGAGTACTTGGACACAGGCGGGTAGCACTTTTACCGCGGATGCTACCGTGCGAAGCTTCTCCGCCACGGTTAATCGCACGGGTAATGTGCGCATAAGAATCATACATCATTCGGGTGGCACTTCGTCAAAAAACAAGCGAATGAATATCGATGACCTGACCATAACGGATTATTCGCCGAGTGGGGACGTTCATATCAATCCGTTGAGTGCGGGGACGCCATCGGGGACCTATTATTTGGGCGATACGATGGGTGAGTGGTTTTACAATTTTGAAATCGGTCAATCCTCATGGGACAATGCTCAGGTTGGCATCGGCACCGCCCTCGACGGCACCGGCTACAATTGGGGTACGGCCTCTTGGTATCAGGACGGGGACGGTAACAACAAGCGGGTGCGACGTAATTTGAGTGGTTACCAGTACACGGCGGTCGGGAACCACTACGTTATTTGCCAAGCCCGGTCCTCTTCGTCCAACCCCTATACGTCGAAATCGGGCGCCGGGTGGGGCAATTATATTACCTACCCGCCGTCGGATCTAACGTCGGCTTATTTCACGTGCTTAGCGTTGAATGATCCGGGGAACCAGTCGGCGACGGCGGCGGGCACGACCAGCATCAGTTTGGGCTGGGCCAAGAACGGGCAGGGGCACGATGTGATGATTGTGCGCAGCACGGACAGCAACTTCACCGCTCCGACGGGCGGGACGACATACACGCCGGGGAGCAGTACGATTGGCGGGGATTTGGTTGTCTATCGCGGCGGGGCGACAAACTTTACGGACACGGGGTTGAGCGCGGGGACGACATATTACTACAAGTTTTATTCGGAGAACTGGACTTACTATTCGGCGGGTGTGACGGCGAGCGCGACGACTCATACGCCGACGCCGACGATTGTGCTGGCGGACAACGGGACGCAGGTGGCGGCGGGGAATGTGGCGGCGGGGACGACGGCGCATGTGTTGTCGAGCTTTAAGGTTACGGTGTCGGTGACGACGGCGAAGCTGACGAAGGTGGCGTTCACGACGGCGGGGACGTACCAGACGGCGGACATCAGCAATTTGAAGCTGCTCTATTCGACGAGCGCGACGCTGGGCGCGGGCGCCGTTACGCTGAAGACGATTAACAACCCGGCGGCGGCGGGGGCGAAGTCGTTTGACAGCTTGTCGCAGGAGATTAATGCGGGGAGCGTGGGATATTTCTTCATCACGGCGGATATTGCGTCGGCGGCGACGGGCGGGCGGACGATTGGGGTGAGTGCGATTGGGAACGCGGATTTGACGTTTGCCAGCGGCAACAAGTCGGGTTCGGCCAGCGCGGGGGGGGCGCAGACGATTATTACGCTGCCGACGTTGACTTCGCCGACGGCGACGGGCATCGGGCAGGCTGCGGCGACGCTGGGGGCGAATGTGACGGGGGCGGGCGGGGGCAGCGTGAGCGCACGCGGGACGGTGTATGGGACGTCGGCGAATCCGACCGGCAACGAGTTGCAGCAGGGCACGGGCACGGGGGTCTTTACGCACGAGCGGACGGGGCTGAGCCAGGGGACGAAGTATTACTATCGCGGTTACGCGGTGAACTGGGCGGGGACGGGGTATTCGCCGCAGGGCAGTTTTTACACGGAGCCGGGGCAGGCCAGCGCGGTGAGCATCAGCGGCATTTCGGCGACGGGGATGACGATTTCGTGGACGGCGGGGGCGGCCAGTGACGGGGCGATTGTGGTGGTGCGGGCGGGGAACGCGGTGGCGGATGGCCCGACGGACGGGACGCTGCATTCGGCGAGCGCGACCTATGGCAGTCAGGCGCTGGGCAACTGCTATGTGGTGTATCGCGGCAGCGGCACATCGGTGGATGTGACGGGGCTGACGGCGGGGACGACGTATCATGTGGCGGTTTATGCCTACAAGGGGACGGTTGCCGACAGCGGCGATGACCAGGGCATCAACTACCGGCAGACCAGCCCGGCGACGGGAAGCGCGCCGACGTGTCCGCCCGCGCCGGTGATTGCGGCGGCGACGGGTGTGGGTTCCACCAATTTCACGGCGAACTGGCAGGCGGCGAGCGGCGCGACGGGGTATCGGCTGGATGTGATGACGGATGTGGGCGGGGGTGCCGGGGGGAACAGCATTGAGGAGAATATTCAGGATTGGACAAATCAAAGTAGCTATGGAGCATACCAGCAGAGTATTGCCGCAGGCACGGTGAACATGACGGACTGCATTGTTCAAAATAGCGCAGCGGCGAGCGGGGACGGTTCGGCGGGGCGTGTTCAGTT
>JASGTU010000122.1 GCA_030058085.1 Chloroflexota bacterium | reverse complement strand
CCTGCGCCAGTCGAATCGTCAGCGAACGCGGCAGAGAGACCTGATCCTCCAATGGGGAGAGTTTCTGTGGCTTTGGAGCGAGCAAGTCGAAGCGTGCGTTCATATCGCATCCTCCGGAGTTTGCCGGCGCGAGAGCCGGCGGCGAATAACGGACGCCCGTTGCGGGCGACAGGTATACGATACCGCAGCCGCCGGGCAATCGGCAAGCGGCCCGGCTATGCGGACGCGCCGTCCGTCTAGCGTGGGAATAGCCCTAGTTGCCGGGCCATCAGCCGGTCGTAGTTGCGCGTCGGCAGCCAGCGGGGCAGCATCCACCCCATCAGCCAGCTATTCGTGAGCAGATAGCGCGGCTTGGGCTCGCGCACCTCCAGCGCCTCGCGCACGGCATAGGCCACGCGTTCCGGCGGCATGCCTGCGGAGCTGTTATTGTCGGTCGCCTCCGCCATTTTGAGCAGGGCGGGGCCGAAAGCGGTGCCGGCATAGCTCCCGCTGCGGGCATTTTTGACCTTTTCCCAGATAGGCGTGGCTACCGCTCCGGCTACGACGAGAATCACGTCAATGTCGTAGACCATCAACTCGCGTCGCAGGCTGTCCGTCATCGCCTCCAGGGCGTGTTTAGATGCGGCGTAGGGGCCCATGAAGGGGTAGGCGATATGGCCGCTGACGGAGCTGATGTTGACGATGCGGCCGGACTCGAAGGGCGGGTCGGGCTGTGCGCCGAGCAAGGGCAGGAAGGCTTGGGTCACCTGGAGCACGCCGACCACGTTGACTTCCAGTTGGCGGCGCATCTCGTCGATGGGCAAATGCATGAGGGGGCCGCCCACGGCGATGCCGGCGTTGTTGACCAGGCCCGCCAGCCCGATCTCGCCCGCAACTGTCGTTACCTGGTCCGCCGCCCTGCGCACCGCGTCCCCGTCCGTCACGTCGAAGATCAGCGGCATAAAGCGCTCTCCGAATTCCGCCTGCACCCGATCGGCGTCCTCCTGCGTGCGCACACTCCCGAACACATGGTAGCCCTGCTCGGTCAGGTCCACGGTGATGGCGTGACCGATACCGGACGAGACGCCCGTTACGACGACATACTCGGTCTCGCCATCCTCGACATAATTCGTTTGAATATCTTCTGTCATAGTGTTCTGCCTCGGTCAATTTGGGATATGTCCAACCCGCATCCTGCTTGCTCTGTTACGAAATCGGGGAAGGACTTTTTGGGCAGTTGGGTTCCCTGCGCTAGAATCGAGCGAAGCGTGCGCATCGGCGCCGCATCGGCATTGGCTGGAACTGTGTGCCAGTGCCGTTCGTCCGACAGCATTGGCTGCTGTCGCCAGTCTATACCAGGATACGATGGATACCCAAGACGTAGCACTGACCGCGACCGTCGCCTGCGCCGGTTGAGCGTCTAAACTCCCGCCGGGGACGCTGTCGCAGGTCGTGCGACAATTGGCCGGGTTCTTCCCGGCAACCGAATATCCCGACGTGCTGGTTGGCCTGGGCGAGCCGGATGACGCCGCGGTCATTCGCCTGGATGATACGCACGCCCTGATCAAGACCGCCGACTTCTTCACGCCCGTCGTCGACGACGCGTGGACTTACGGCGCGATCGCCGCAGCCAACGCCATGAGCGACGTCTACGCGATGGGCGGCGAGGTCGTGACTTGCCTCAACATCGCCGGCTTCCCCTCGTCCTTCAGCGGCGAGACCATCGCCCAGATCTTTGCCGGCGCTGCGGCCAAGGTGCGCGAGGCGGGCGGCGTGATCGCGGGCGGCCATACTATCACCAGCCCCGAGCCCTTCTACGGCCTCAGCGTCACCGGCTGGGTCGACCCGGCGCGCATTATGCGCAAGGGCGGCGCCAGGCCGGGCGACCGTCTCTTTCTGACGAAGCGGCTGGGTACAGGCGTCATCACCACGGGGGCCAAGCAGACCGGCCCCGGCGAAAGCGAAGCGCACCGGGCCGAACGGCGCAGCCAGGGCAAGCCCGACCTGGATGTACGCCATCTGGACGCCGCTATCCTCTCCATGACCACGCTCAACCGCGCCGCCGCCCGCGCCGCACAGGCCGCCAACGTGCGCAGCGCCACCGACATCACCGGCTTTGGGCTGCTGGGTCACGCCGTCGAGATGGCCCTTGCCGCGGGGCGCGAGGCCGGCGCCGGTTTTCGCATCCGTATGGCGGACCTGCCCACGCTGCCCGGCGTCTGGGACTACATCGCGGCCGGGTACATCACAGGCGCCAGTTCGCGCAACCCCGCCGCGCTGGGCGAGCATGTGCGCTTGTCCGAACACATCACCCCTGCCCAGAAAGTCTTGCTTTGGGAAGCCGAGACCAGCGGCGGCCTGCTGGTGGCTGTCCCGCCGCAGGAGATCGACGTCTTCCAAGCTGCACTGGCCGCGGCCAAGCAGTCCTGCTGGGAGATCGGCGAAGTCGTCGAGGGTGAGGGCATCGAGGTAGACTAAGCAAGTGCTTGTGTGAAAATTGTCATTCCGAGCGTTAGCGAGGAATCTCGGACGAGCCGCCTCTGGGGTGCTTCGCTACGCTCAGCATGACAGAATGACTCCACGGTCATGCAGTGCCGGTACCCTGACCCCACAACAATCCAGTGCGCTAGCGCGCCGCCGTTAAGGCCTCGCTCCGATGTCCGCAGGTTCCAGGAAGGGCAGACCGAGCGCGTCGGCGATTTCGCGGCGGGCGGCGCCGGCCAATGCCTGGGCGTCGTCATCCGGCTTGGGGTGGACGATGGACAGCGGGATCACCTCGACATGCACAGTGCCCGTATGTTGCGCCAGCCGCCACAGCGATCCCCACATCTCCTCGCGCTCACGCGCCGCCCGCCACAGCGCCACGTCCACGGGGTCATAGCGCAGCGCCACGGTCAGATAGGGAATGCCGTGCTCCATGGCGATCTCGAAGCCGCCGCGGCGAAAGGGGAAGATGCCGTCGCCAGGGCCGAGCCGGCCTTCCGGAAAGAGCACGATCGGCGGGCGATCAGCTGTGCGGTGCGCGTTTGCTACCTGCACGCGCGCCAGCTTGCGCGACTGCCTGTCTTGGCGCGAGACGAAGACCGTGCCCAAACGACGCGCCATCCAGCCGATCAACAGGCGCGGCTCAATCTCCGCCGCGCCCAAGAAGCGCTTCGGGCCGAAGAAGAACAGGGCGGGTATGTCCAGCGCGGACACATGGTTGGGGAAGATCAGGCCGCGATGCGAGCGAAGCAGTTCGGGGGAGGGGCTGGACACGCGGATGCCGAACAGCGGCAGGATGAGACGGTCGACGGCTGACACGGCCCACGCAGCGAAGGGCGCGCCGTGCACGCGGATGGGGATCAGCCCGGCGATCAGGATCGTCGCTGCGGCGACGAGGATAAAGCAGACTGCCAGAGCCAACCTTACTGCGCCGTATAGTTGCTTCATTGGGTTTCTGTCTTGGCTGCCGGCAAGCTGTGCAGGCTCCGTGGGCGTCGCGCCGTTTCCAGTTGATTTCGTAGCATTTTACAATGCTGCGGTGAAAAGCGCATATGCGCCGGCTGGAAGAGATTGGCTGCGCTTAACTCCTGCACCGTCGCCTGTCATGCGCCTGTAAAGACGGGCGCTGGAATCCGCGGGGGTCATGGTATAATCATCCCATATCGGCCAACGTAGCCTGAACTTGTGCCGCCTGTTTACCATTGAGGGGAGATTCATGCACCGGGTTTCCGTGCGCCAGATCATGACGGCGAACGTCGTCACCATCGGTCCGGATCAACTGGTCGCCGACGCGGCCCAGTTGATGGAAGAATTCAACGTCCGCAGGTTGCCGGTCGTAGATGACAACGACTGCCTGATCGGCATTGTCACCGACAGCGATGTGCGGGAAGCCGAGACCGCCGGCAGCGTGTTGAGCAGCTATGACCCCGGCATCGAGGCGGAATGGCTGACGGTCGCCGACATCATGACGCCGGACGTGATCACGGTCGACCTGGATGCAACGGTGGGCCAATTGGCGGTGATCCTGACTGAGAACAAGATCGGCGGCGTACCCGTAGTAGAGCCTCACCCCGAATACCCCAAACAGCGCCACCTGGCAGGCATCGTCACCGAAACCGATATCTTCGCCTTGATTGCCGAAGCCTGGCGCAAAGAGATGGAAGAAGCCGGGCCGGGCGTTTAACGCCTTCGACGCAAGGCCGGCTCACTCCCAGGCCGGTTCGCTCTCTTTGACCTGCGCCACGATCTGCGGCAGCCGCTCCAACACATACTCGACGTCCTCAGGCGTATTGCCGCGCCCCAAGCTCAGACGCAGTGCGCCACGCGCCGCCAAGTAAGGGACGCCCATCGCCTCCAGCACATGGCTGGGGCGGGTTGAGCCGCTGGCGCAGGCGCTGCCGCTGCTGGCGGCGACGCCGGCCAAGTCCAGCGCAATCAGCACGGATTCGGCTTCCACGCCGGTGATGGCGAAGCTGGCGTGGTTCGCCAAGCGATGCTCGCGGTCCCCGGTGAGCTGCGCACCCTCGACGCTTTCCAAAATGCCGCCGATCAGTTGATCGCGCAGCACGCGCAAGCGCGCCTGCTCCTGCTGGCGTTCGGCTTCGGCCAGTTCCAGCGCCTTCGCCATGCCGACGATCAGCGGCACGTTTTCGGTGCCTGCCCGATTGCCGCCTTCATGGCTGCCGCCCGTCATATAGGGCAGGTAGGGCGCCCCCGTGCGCAAATAGAGAAAGCCGGCGCCTTTGGGGCCGTAGAACTTGTGTGCGCTGACGCTGAGGGCGTCTACGTTCAATTCATCCACGCGCAGCGGCAGCTTGCCCGCCGCTTGCACAGCGTCCGTGTGGAAAGGCACGCCCAGCGACCGGCACAGAGCGCCGATCTCGGCAATGGGCTGGACCGTGCCCACCTCGTTATTGGCCGTCATCACGCTCACCACGGCTACATCCTTGCCGTCGCCCAGCGCGGCGGCTACGCTATCCACAGACACGCGGCCTGCGCCGTCCACCGGTACAAGCGTCAGGTCGAAGCCGAAGTAGTCGCGCAGATCCTCGGCTGTGTTGAGCACGGCTTTGTGCTCGATGGGCAGCGTAACGATGCGCGCCGCGCCCGTCGCCCCGCGGCGTGAAAGCGCGATGCCGCGCAGCGCGGCGTTATCGCTTTCCGTGCCGCAGCCGGTGAAGACGATCTCGCGCGGCCGCGCGCCGATCAGGGCGGCGATGGTCCGGCGCGCTTCGCTCAGGGCTGTACCGGCTTTGCGCCCCACGGCGTGGATGCTCGACGGATTCCCGTAGAATTCGGCGAAGTACGGCTGCATTGCCTCCAGAACCTCCGCACGCACGGGCGTGGTGGCGGAGTAGTCCATATAGATCGACCGGGACGCTTGGTTCATCTTGTGTCTCCTTGGCAAGGGCTCCTCTTGGCCGCGGCGCATTGTAGCACCGGGGGCGGCGGCTCGGCAAGCGAGGCGGGACGCGCAGGTCAGCCCTGGTTTCCTGACCGATGAATGCATAGACGCGGCATCCTTGCCGCCGGACGTTCGGCCCGTGCGCTCAGGAAAGCGCCGCCACCTTGCGCATGCTGACCAGTGCTCTGGCAACTATGTTTCTGTCATTCTGACGACCGGAGGGAGGAAGAATCTGCTCGTCCGTTACACGGGGATTCTTCGCCTTCGGCTCAGAATGACAACTGCACAAAATATGTTAACAGAGCAATCAGTAGGTCGTGTAGATGTAGGATGCGAACCTGGGGAAGAGAACGCCAAGCATCAAGCGCCAGGTCCCATGCGCGTTCAGGTCCGGGAAGGCGTAGCGGGCGTGCGCAGGCAGAGGCCGCCGCGGAGCGGTTCGCAATAGGTTTCCGGCTGATCGATCCACATGAGGGCGTCCTTTAGGTGGGGGACGAGATTGGAGACAGCGCGCATGGGCGCCGGCTTCGATGGCGAGCGCTCGGCGCGCCGGTGATTGGTTGCGGCGCTAGCATCATTTAACCACCAGGCCGACACTTGGGCCAAGCCTGCGCCTGCCAATCGGCGGGCAGGGGCGAATGTCCCTTGCATTTCGGGACATATGACCCTATTTGTGAAATTTGTAACAATGTAAAATGATGGCAGACCCCGAGAGCGCGCTTCAAGCATTTGTCAGATTCGTCGTTGCGGCAGGATCACCCTGTCGCCTGGCAACGGTAAGCGCATGCAATGTTGCATTGCTCTTAGTGTCGATACGCTTCCCTGTAGTAGACCTCTAGATGGCATCGGTATTGGTCGGCCGGTCACGGTGCAAAGTTTTCATCACTCGGGCAAACGTGACCGCCGCAGGTAGAATAGGCCCGCTCTGATAGGTTTGTCGGCGCCTGCCATCGAACCCATTCCTCGCTTCGTTATCCGTTCGTTGTCGTATTCATAACGTTTCCGGCGCTTCAGGCAGTCGTTGGCATGGTCGGCATCTGTGTGGCGGTCTCGACCGCTGCCGGGTGTGCTATGGCCGTGAACAGGTTGGCGCGCTGGCTGCGTCGACCCGTTCAGTGATTGACCAGTACAATTGACCGAGACGTGTACGGGCATGGAGAAAGAAACGGAAGGAAAGGAGGCCTGCGTTATGGAGTATACACCGATCCGGAAGTCTCTGGACCAGTTCGTAGTCAAACCGAATCTGACCGACTACGAGAGGGTTCGGGCGACGTTTTCGTGGGACGACATACGGCGTGAGTTGGATGGTCTGCCCGGCGGCAAGGGGCTGAACATCGCCCATGAGGCCATCGACCGGCACGCCATCGGCCCGCGCCGCGATCACCTGGCGATGCGCTGGCTTGGCGCGCACGACGAAGTCCGGAACTTTACCTACGGGGACTTGAAGGAGCAGAGCAACCGCTTTGCCAACGTGTTGGTCAGCCTGGGTGTGGGCAAGGGCGACCGCGTGTTCATTCTCGCCAGCCGCATCCCCGAACTATACATCGGCGCTCTGGGCATCCTGAAGAACACGAGCGTGGTCTGTCCGCTCTTCTCCGCCTTTGGACCAGAGCCGATTATGCAGCGGCTCTCCATTGGCGGCGGCAAGGTGCTCTTGACCACCCAACGGCTGTATGCGCGCAAGGTGGAGGACCTCCGCCCGCAACTGCCGAACCTTCAGTACGTGCTGTTGGCCGACATCGACGAGGACCTGAGCGACGACGTGCTCTCGCTGCCCAGGCTAATGGAACGCGCTTCGCCCGACTTCACCATCCCGCCAACCAACCCGGAGGACCCGGCGCTGCTGCATTTCACCAGCGGGACTACCGGCAGTCCGAAGGGCGCCATCCATGTCCACGGCGCCGTGGTCGTCCATTACATGACCGGCAAATACGCGCTGGACCTGCACCCGGACGACATCTTCTGGTGCACGGCGGACCCGGGCTGGGTGACGGGCACCTCGTATGGGATCAGTTCGCCCTTTACGCATGGCGTGACGTGCATCGTGGATGAGGCGGAGTTCGATGCGGAACGGTGGTATCGCATCCTGCAGGACCAGAAGGTGACGGTGTGGTATACCGCGCCGACGGCCATCCGCCGCTTGATGCGCCTGGACATGGAGCCGCTCACGGACTATGACCTGAGCCATCTGCGCTTCATCGCCAGTGTGGGCGAGCCGCTGAACCCGGAGGCGGTCGTGTGGGGCATGGAGAAACTGCACATGCCCATCCACGACAACTGGTGGCAGACCGAGACGGGCGGCATCATGATCTCCAACTACGCCGCGGAGGATATTCGCCCCGGCTCGATGGGGCGGCCTTTGCCCGGCATCGAAGCCGCCATCGTCAAGCGCAATGACAACGGGACGGTGGAGGTGATCACCAAGGCGTATGTAGAAGGAGACTTAGCGCTGAAGCCCGGCTGGCCCTCGATGTTCCGCGGTTATTGGCAGGACGA
>JASGTU010000121.1 GCA_030058085.1 Chloroflexota bacterium | reverse complement strand
CGGAGACACTGGCCAAAGCGCTCCAGGTCCTCAAGGATTGGGCCGCCCACGCCACCCTCGACCCGGAGGAGATCGAGCAGGAGCGGGGCATTATCGTCGAGGAGTGGCGCTTGCGCGACCAGACGGCTGCCGGTCGCATCAGCAACCAACTGCTGCCCTTCATCCTAGGCGACTCGCGCTACGCCGAACGCCTGCCCATCGGAGACATGGACATCGTGCGCAGCGCGCCGCGCGAGGCTTTCACGCGCTTCTACGAAACCTGGTATCGCCCAGACCTGATGGCCGTGATCGCGGTCGGCGACTTCGACCCCGACGAAATGGAGCGCCTCATCCAAGAGCTTTTCGCCGACCTGCCCATGCCGGACGCGCCGCAGCCCCGTCCCGTCTACGACCTGCCCAGCCATGAGGGCACACGCTATCAGGTCATCGACGACCCGGAGCAGCCCAGCACCCAACTCACCATCTTTACCCTGCGCCCCGCCGAGCCGATCGCCACCGCCGGCGACGTGCGCGAGGACGTGACGACCGACCTCTACTACCTCATGATGAACAGCCGCCTGGAGGAGATCGCCCGCGCCGCGGACGCGCCCTTCCTCTCGGCAAGCTCCGGCAGCGGCAGCCTCGTGCGCCCCGTCGACGCCGCCGTGATCGGCGCCAGCGTGCAGGAGGAGAAAGCGCTCGTCGCCGCCGAAGCGCTCGTCACCGAGATCGAGCGCGCCCGCCGTCACGGCTTCACCGAGACGGAACTCCAGCGCTCCCGAAACGAATTGTTGAACCTCTACGCACGGCTCTACAACGAGCGCGATAACACCGCCAGCCGCAGCTACGCCGATGAATACCTGCGGCATTACCTCACCGGCGAAGCTATCCCCAGCATCGAACTGGTTTTCGGCCTGGTCCAGGAACTGCTGCCCCAGATCACGCTGGAGGAAGTCAACGACAAGGCTGCCATCCTTGCCGACGACGACAACCGTCTCCTCTACATCACCGGCCCGCGCAAGGAGGAAACCCCGCTGCCATCAGAGGATGACCTGGCCGCGGTCGTCGCCGCGCTGGAGACAGCCGACATCCCGCCTTATGTCGATTCGGCCGTTAGCGACGATCTGATCGAGACCCTGCCCCAGCCTGCCGCCATCGTCGACGAAACGGAATTGCCCGACCTGGGCGTAACCGCCCTCACGCTCGAAAACGGCGTGCACGTGCTGCTCAAACCGACCGACTTCAAGGACGACGAGATCGTCTTCAACGCGGTCAGCCCGGGAGGCTCGTCGCTCTACCCCGACGAGGACTTCCCCAATGCCTCCACCATTGACGACGTGGTCAACGAAAGCGGCGTAGGCGACTTCACCCAGACAGACCTGGCGAAGGCGCTCGCCGGCAAGACCGTCACGGTTACGCCCTATATCCGCGAACTGACCGAAGGCTTCGACGGCAGCGCCGCGCCGGCAGACCTGGAGACGCTCTTCCAACTGGTCCATCTCTACTTCACGGCGCCGCGCGCCGACGAAGCGGCTTTCGAGGCCTTCCGCGCCAAACAGCGCACCGCGCTCGTCAACCGCGCCCAAGACCCCAACGCAGCGCTGCAAGACGCCCTCTACGCCGCACTCTACGGCGACACGATTCGCCGCGGCCCGCTCACCGTCGAAGCAATCGACACGCTCGACCTGGCGCGCGGCTTTGAGATCTACCAGGACCGCTTCGCCGACGCCGGCGACTTCACCTTTACCTTCACCGGCAGCTTCGACATGGACGAGATCAAGTCGCTGGCGCAGACCTACCTGGGCACGCTGCCGGCCGCCGGCCGCGTCGAAACCTGGCAAGACGTCGCACCCGACCTGCCCGAAGGCGTTATCAAAGAGGATGTCCTAAAGGGCGAGGGAGACCGCAGCGTCGTCCAGATGATCTTCAGCGGACCGCTGGAACCGAGCCGTGAGGCTGAGCTGCGTTTGAACGCCGTAGCCGGCGTGCTAGACATCGTGCTGCGCGAGAAGCTGCGCGAGGAGCTTGGCGGCGTCTACTCGTCCAGCGCCTACGCCTTCATCCAGGACGCGCCCAAGCCGGGCTACTTCGTTGCCATCGCGTTTGGAACGGACCCCGGCCGCGTCGACGAATTGGTCGACGCTGTGTTCGAGCAGATCGCAGACCTGCAGGACAACGGCCCCTCGGCAGTCAACGTCGAGAAGGTCATGGCGCAGCAAGCCAGCTCGCGCGAGGTGCAGCTTGAACAGAACAGCTACTGGCTGACTAACCTCAAAGACTATGTCGTGTATGGGGACGAAGACAAGCTCAGCACGCTGCGACCGGAGTTCCAGGCGGCTATCGGCGCCCTGACCGCCGAGTCGATCCAGGCCGACGCGCAGCAATTCCTGCGTTCCGACCGCTACATCCAGGTCACGCTCTTCCCGGAAGCCTACGCGCCGGACGCGGAATAGACAAACTCCCGTCGAAACACAAGGGCCTGGCGCAATGTACGCGCCAGGCCCTTTGCTTCTGCATACTAGAAACTACTCGTCGCGCTTTTGGTGCGTGTACCTGGGCGTCGCCGCCGGCCTAGGCGTAGCCGTCGGCAGCGAGGACGCTGCTGTGACCCGCATGGAAACCGGCGTGGGCGTAGGCGGCGTGATCGCGCTCCAATCGATGCGATCTCCCGGTTCGCACTGGCCGGAGATCTGCGCAATGCTCGCCGCGTCGACGCCGACGGCCTTCGCCGCGATCCAGGCAAACTGCCCATCCCACAGACGAATCTTCACATACGGTCCCGGCCCCATTTCGGCGGCGTGATTGCCCGGCGGCGCAAACGGGCCGGCGCCCAACACCTGCACCGGCGTGCCCGCGCGCACATAGCGCAGTTCGTCCCAGCCCCCACCGAAACACTCGTGCAAATGAGTCGACATAACAACAGAGGCGTTGGGCTTGAGCGGCTGTTGCGCGGCAATCGTCGGCGCCGAGGCCGGCGCACTCTGGGCGGCGGAGGCGCCGCCGACGGCGTGGGGGTTGGGCGCAGCCGGCGTCGGGCAGACAGCGACCTCTTGCACGTACTGGCCGAAACACCAGCCCGACTTAGCCGTGGGCAAGCTGACCCTCACCCAGCCGTCCTGCTGCTCCAGAATGTCGACGCATTCCTGCCGGCCCAGCGCGGCGATGACAATACCCCCCAGATCAGGCTGCTCACGCACGTTGAGCATGTCGGCCAAGATGACGGCCTTTGCGCCGGCGGAAGGAGACACAGCCGCAGCCTGCACGTCGCCGTCGATCGCCACATATTCTTGGGCGGACCAGCCGGTTCGTCCGTCGGGCAGCGAAAGACGCACCCAGCCGCCTGTCTGCTCTACCACGGGCAGACGGTCGCCCGCCGATACAGCCGCGATCACCGCGTGTTCGAGTCCCGGCCCGCTGCGCACATTCAACGACGCGACCAAAACGATGCCCAGCGCACTCTGCGTCTCCTGCGCAGGGTTTGCCGGCGTCTCAAGCGCGCGCGGCTTGCCGAAAACCTTGTCGAACAGGCCGGCGTCGACCGGCGTGGGCGTGGGCAGCAGCCATTTCTCGCCCCCTCCGGTTGAAGGAAGATGCAAACGGCCGACGGTGGCGTTCACCAGGCGAGTGGAGATCTGCCGCGCAGTCGGTATTTGAAGGATGTCGTTGTCCGCCGAGTTTTTGGGGCTGCACGCCGCCAATAGCATAACAGCCAGAGCCATCGCTGAAAAGGCGGCGCGCGCGCCGGCAAATCCATTGCGCATGTGCAGTTTCCTTCCCGTCAGCGCCAGGGGATCGCATCCGCTTGCCGGCAATCGCCCAGAGGCGGCGCTCTAGGTGCGACGAACCAGATGCGGCGTGAACGCCGGCTTGCTGTAATGTTGAGCGTCCGTTGCCAGCAGTATAAATGCCTTTTCTGCCTGCGACATCGTGCCTCTGTCCCCTTTTCATACTACGAATGTATTGGATGATCTGCATACGCAATTGCCGCTGGCGGCTATGGTACAATGCACCAGACGCGCACACTATACGCGCACGCATCCCGCGTATATTCGTCCTTCTCGCAAGTCCTTCACGCAACACATTGCCCCAAATAAATCAGACAGGAACAGGCAGTAAAGGGAGAAAAACGTCATCATGAGCAAAACCGTTGTACACATGATCGGGCAAGCGCATCTCGACCCCGTCTGGCTGTGGCGTTGGACCGAAGGCCGCGCCGAAGCGCTCGCCACAAGCCAGTCCGCGGCGGATCGCCTGGCCGAATATCCCGACTTTCACTTCGTGCGCGGCGAATCGCACGTGTACCGCTGGATCGAAGACGAAAACCCGCAGCTCTTGGCGCAGATCCGGAAACTGATCGACGAAGGCCGTTGGCATGTCGTCAACGGCATGGTTATCCAGCCGGACATGAACATTCCCCAGGGCGAATCGTTCGTGCGCCAGGCCCTTTTGGGCAAGGCCTACATGCGCGAGCGCCTGGGTGTAGAGCCACGGATCGCCTATTGCGTGGACAGCTTCGGCCATGCGGGCGGGCTGCCTCAGATTCTGCGCAAGTGCGGCTTCGACGCCTACGTCTTCATGCGTCCCGGTCCCCACGAAAAGGAATTGCCCTCCGAGGTCTTCTGGTGGCAGGCGCCGGACGGCAGTCGCGTGCTCGCCTTCCGCATCTCCGCGGCCTATACGACGCATCAGGTGGATCAGGCGCAGCAGATCGAGCGCGCCCTGCAGGCCAAGCCGGCCGATCTGTCGCACACCATGTGCTTCTTCGGCGTGGGCAACCACGGAGGCGGCCCCACCAAAGCGCAGATCGAAAATGTACAAGCCCTGGCAGCCGAGCGCGACGACGTAGAGATCCGCTTCAGTTGGCCCGACGCCTACTTCGACGCCGTCGCCGGGGAGACGGGCGACTTGCCCGTGGTACGCGAGGAACTGCAATACCACGCCATCGGCTGCTACTCGGCCATCAGCGCGCTCAAGCGCAGCTATCGCAAGGCGGAGTGCGGCCTGCTCCTGGCCGAGCGCATGGCCTCCCTCGCCGAGCTGTGGGCAGAGAGCCCGCTGCCCAGGGAACGCCTGCACGCGCTGTGGCAGGAGCTGTGCTTCAACCAGTTCCACGATACCCTGGGCGGCTCATCGATCAAGCCGGCGCAAGACGACGCCATCCGCGCCCTGGACGGCATCACCGCCGCCGCGGACCAACTCGCTAACGACGCCGGGCGCGCCGTCGCCGCGCGCGTCGACACAGCCGGGCCGGGCGGCACGGTCGTCGTCTTTAACCCCTTCGCCTGGCCCGTCCAACAATATGTCGAATATGAGCCGTGGACGAACTGGCAATCCTGGCCCGAACACGGCTGGAGCCTAGCCGACGACGCCGGACAGCCCGTGCCCTACCAACTCATCGAAACGCACGAAGCGCTCACTTCGCGTCATGGCGGCCTCAACGGGCTGGTCTTCCCCGTCGAACTGCCGCCGATGGGGTACCGCACCTATCGCTTTGCGCCTGACCTGCCGCAGCCCGAAGTCGCCGGCAGCGCCACCGCCGGGACCAACTTCCTGGAAAACGACCAGATACGCGTCGAGGTGGACCCGGCTTCGGGGAATATCGTCTCCTGCATCGACAAAAGCACGGGGATTGAACTAGTGGGCGCGGGCGGCTGGAATGCGGCCCAGGTTGTCGAGGACCGCAGCGACACCTGGTCGCACGGCATTCCCGGCTACGGCAGCGATCCGCTCGGCCACTTCGGCGACGCCAACGTGCGCATCGCCGAGGAAGGCCCGCTGCAAGCCTCACTCCTCATCGAGCGCGCCTACGAAGGAAGCCACTGGCTCCAGCAGTTGATCCTGCGCCACGGCGAATCTACGCTGCTGCTGCGCAACTGGCTCGTGTGGCAGGGACAGTGGCGCGTGGTCAAGCTGGCCTTCGACGTCGCAGTGACCAACCCGCAGGCCGCGCACGACTCGCCCTTCGGCTGGTGTCTGCGCCCGACGGACGGGGCCGAAGTCCCCACGCATATGTGGATGGACGTGAGCGGCCAGGCGGCGGACGGCTCGGCGCAGACCGTGGGCGCGGCCCTGCTCAACGACGGCAAATACGGCTGCGACGTGCGCGACAGCCTGATGCGCCTGACCATCCTGCGCTGCCCGCCCTACGCCTATCACCAGCCGCATGACTTCGGCAGCAAACAGCGCTACGACTGGATCGACCAGGGCTACCAGGAGTTCACGCTGGCGATCTGCCCGCATATCGGCGGCTGGCAGGACAACGACATCCTGCGCCGCGCTCGCGAGTTGAACACGCCGTTCCCGCGGATTACGACCCACGGCCATGCCGGAGACCGCCCGCGGACGGACTCTCTGCTAAATCTGACTTCGCCTGAAATGGAGTTGACGGCGCTGAAGCCGGCGGAGGACGGCGACGGCTACATCATCCGCCTGGCGGACAGCCACGGTCGCGGCTGCCAGGGTGCGTTGGAATGGAAGGGAAAATCCTTCCCGGTCAGCCTGGCCCCATTCGAGGTGGCGACGCTGCGCCTAGCCCAGGCCGGCGACCGCTGGCGGCTCTCGCCGTGCGACATGCTGGAGCGGCCTTTGCAGTAAGCCATTCATGCCTTGCGGGAGGCCGCTAGCTTCCCGCAAGGCACACCCACTCGCGCTCACTTCTTCGTGCGCGTGGCGATGTTCTCGGCCAGCCGCTCGGCGGCGAGACGGTCCAGTTCCTTCTGCACGTTGGGTGAGGCCGCGATCAGAGCCTCGAACGTCGCCCGGTCCAACGTCGCCGCATCGACGCCCGTATACGACGCCACGATGGAGGCGATGTTGCGCCCGCCGCGCAGCAATTCCACCTCGCCGAAGCACTGCCCGGCGGACAGACGCGTGCCCACCACGTCGCCGCCGGGCGTGGGAATATGCACCTCCACCTCGCCCTGCGTGATCAGGTAGAACGTATCCGGTTGTTCGCCGGCGCGTATGATAACCTCTCCCGGCTCGAAGCGACGCGTCGCCAATTGTCGCGTCGCCTGCACGAGTAGATCTTCGCTCATCGCCGGGAAGATGCGCGCCAGGAACTCGTCCACGATGTCGCCGTCGGCCAAGATGATCGTGCGCGACACGCGGCGCGCCAGGTCGCGGTCATGCGTCACAATGAGGATGGTCTTGCCCTGATCGACCAACCGCTCGAAAAGCTCGAAGATCGCCTCCGCGGTCTTCGAGTCCAGGTTGCCCGTCGGCTCGTCCGCCACGATGATGGGCGGGTCCGTCGCCAGGGCGCGGGCGATCGCCACGCGCTGCTGCTGCCCGCCGGAGATCTCGGAAGGAAGCTTGCGCGCATGTTCGACGATGCCCACCTCGTCCAGCAGGTGGAGCGCCCGCTCGCGCCGTTCGCCCGCCGAATACAGCCCGCAGAAGTCCATGGGCAGAATCACGTTTTCGAGGTTGGTGAGCGTGGGCAGCAGTTGGAAGAACTGGAACACGACGCCCACATTGCGGCCGCGCCAGGCCGCCAGATCGCCTTCGCTCATGCCGACCAGGCGCGTGCCCGCGACCGCCACCTCGCCGGAAGTAGGCCGGTCGATGCCGGTGATCATGTTGATCAGGGTCGATTTACCGCTGCCGGACTTGCCGATCACGGCCACGAACTCGCCGCGATCGACCTGCAAGTCGACGCCGCGCAGCGCTAGGAAGGGGCCGGTGGGCGTGTCGTAGGCCTTTTTGACCGCGCGCAGATCGATCAGGCTGGACGTGGTGTCCGCGCCGTTTTCAGCGGATGCGTTGCCGTTGCGCCGCAAAAAGTTGCGCATAGTCATCTGCCTTAATTCCAGAATCCGCACTTGCCTACAATCTAGGCTGCCCCGCTTAGCGCATCGCCCGCCGCGCCTCCTCGCGAATCAGCGTAAGCACCTGGCGGCGCAACTCGGCGAAGCGCGCGTCGCTTTCCGTCTCCAGCAGGGTGCGCGGTCGCGGCAGGTCGATGGCGATCTCCGCCTTGATGCGGCCTGGCCGCGCCGTCATCACATAGATACGGTCGGAGAGGAAAATGGCCTCCTCCACGTCGTGCGTCACAAAGAGCACGGTCGTGCGCTCGACCTGCCACACCTGCAAAAGAAGCTCCTGCATCAGCATTCGCGTCTGCGCATCCAGCGCGCCGAACGGCTCGTCCATCAACAGCATCTCCGGCCGATAGACCAGGGCGCGGGCAATCGCCACGCGCTGGCGCATGCCGCCGGAAAGCTGGTTGGGATGCGAGCGCTCAAACCCCTCCAGCCCGACCAGCCGGATGTGGTCCCCCACCAGTTCGTCCTGTTGCGTCCGGCCTAGCCCGCTCTTCTTGAGGGCGAAGCGGATGTTGTCCTCGACAGTCAGCCACGGGAAGAGCGTGTAGCTCTGGAAGACCATCCCCCGGTCCGGCCCCGGCCCATCGATCTCGCGGCCGTCGATCAGGATCCGGCCCTCGCTGATCGGCTCCAGGCCTGCGGCCATCATCAGCAGCGTCGACTTGCCGCAGCCCGACGGCCCTACTAGCGAGACGAACTCATTGGCGTTGACCGTGAGCGACAGGTCTTGCAGCGCGTCGACGGCCTGCCCCTTCTTGGGCGTAAAGGTCTTCCACACGTCGTTGACTTGCAGCTTGGCCGTCTGCGTCATTTGCGTCGTAGCTGTCATCGCCGTCACCGCGTCTCCTGCATCCACGGGAAGAGCCGGTTATACGTGGCTTTGAAGAAGTAGTCGGTGAGCAGCCCCAAGACGCCGATGACCAGGATGCCCAGGATGATCTTGTCCGTCTCCAAGAAGCGCTGAGCGCGCATGATGCGATAGCCCAGCCCCACGTTAGCCGCCACCAGTTCCGCCACCACCAGATAGGTCCACGCCCAACCGATGGTGATGCGGAACGTGTCCCAGATGCCCGGCAGCGCGGCGCGCAGGACCACATGCCACAGAATTTCCCACTTGCTCATCCCGAACGTATAGCTGACTTGGATCATGTCGCGCGGCACGTTCTTCACATTGTCCATGATCATCAGCACTTCCTGGAAAAACGTGCCGATGAAGATGATGGCGAATTTCTGGGTGTCGCCCACGCCCAACCAGAGGATGGTGAGCGGCACAAAGGCCACTGCGGGCATGTAGCGCACCAGGTCTACGAACGGCTCGAACAGCCCCTCGAAGAAGCGGAAGTTGCCCATGAGGATGCCGATGGGCAGGGCCAGAACGGTCGCCAGCAGCCAGCCCACGCTGATGCGGTAGACGCTGGCCCCCACATCTTGCCATAGAATGCCCTCTTGGGCCTGGATGATCAGCTCCTCACCCACGGCGCGCAGCGGCGGCAGAAAGATGGGCGATACGATCTGCAACTCGGTGAGCAACAGCCAGGCGGCAAGGAACAGGGCGATGAAGGCGACGCCCGCGCCGGCATACACCCGGCGCGGGATATCGCCGCGCAGTTCAAAAAGCCGCGTACGCGGCCGGCGCGGTGTAGTCGTCATCACTCTCCCAGGAAGGAGGCGTCCACCATGGCGGACAGGTCGGGAACCTCGTCGATCAGGCCGATGGAAAGTGCGACATCCGCCACATCGGAGATGGTCCCGGCGAACTCGCCGCTAAGCTGCTCCTGATTCTGGGCCAGGTCGAAGAAGCGCACGCCGTCAAACGCGGTCTGCAATTCCTCCGGCGAGCTGCCGACGGCTGCAGAGATGATGGCCTTGGCCTCGTCGGGGTTCTCGTTGTAGAAGGTCATGGCGTCGCCCCACACCTGCATCAGCGCTCTGGCCGCGTCCGGCTGCTCGGCCAAGAACTTGGCCGGCACAGCCAGCACATCCGAGATCAGCCCGGGGCGTTCGCCCGCGGTGTAGAGCAGCTTGATCTCCGGGTTGGCGGCGATGGCGGCGGCGATGTACGGCTCGTACGTGACGGCGACCTCCACCTGCCCGGCGATCATGGTGGCGCCGGCGTCCGAGGCGGGCATGGGTGCGGTGTTGATGTCGGCCAAGGACATGCCGTTCTCAGCCAACGCGTAGTTGAGCAACAGGTCGCTGGTCGAGCCTTCTTCATAGGCCACTGTCTTGCCCGCCAGGTCCGCAATGGCGTCGATGCCCGCGCCGGCGATGATGGCGTCCGCCTCATACGAGGCGTCTTCCAGCAGCACCACGCGCAGGTCCACGCCGTTGGCGAAGAGCTTAATGGCCGTGTGCGTCGCCAGGTTGGCCGCGTCCATTTCGCCGGCGGCAAAAGCGGCGTTGACCTCGGTATCCTGCACGAAGTCGATCAATTCGGCCTGGAGGCCGTGCTTCTCGAACATGCCCTGGTCTTGGGCGATCCACCACGGCCCATAGCCGATCCAGGGCTGGGTGCCGATGCGCACCGGCGTAAGCGCGGGCGCAGGCTCGCCAGCCGGCGCGGCTGCCGGGGCTACCGGCGCGCACGCGCTGAGCACGACGAGCGCTGCAATCATCACGATGAGGCCGAAAATCCGGTTGTGCAACATGCTGACTTCCTTTCGTGGCGGGGCGATGAACGGGTTGCCAAGAACCTTGGCGGACATAAGACGATAAAGACGTGCGCCTCGCGGCGCCGCGTACAGGCCGGCGAAAAGGGGTTCTTCTTGCCGGCATCGCCTAATTTTTCTACAGCAGGCGACATTCGGTCAAATTCCCGTTCGGCAGTCTGCCCCTGCATTCTGACTGATTACCTTGTGCCATTGCATAAGAACGGCAAGTCTGAAGTCCAACGTACGGCCATCTTGACAGCCTTTTGATAAGAAACAGCCGCCGATCATCCTGTACTGTAAGGTAAATCTACACGGGACGAATGTCCGTGCAGGCGACATGACGAATGTCGCAGCCGGCATTGGCACAGGAAAGATGAAATGGGCAGAATTTTCACCTATGCGCCGCTGAGCTTGTTTTCCTACCAACTCTATCTGGCCTATACCGGCAAAGACCCCTACATGGTGTTCGACTTGGTTGCAGACCTCGTGCCGCCCCATGCCGCGGCGCGCCTCTTCACTTTTCTCGTCCACGCGCAGTACTTCATGCGCTTCGAGCTTGGCGATCTGCTCCGATCTTTCCGCTTTTAGCCGGCGGCGCGAGGCGGCGTCTCGGCGTGAAACGGCTTGCCGTCTCCGCCGCAGATCAGTTGCAGCACGTTGCGCCCGGACATGGCAGCTAAGGCCACGCTGCCGCCCGGCTCCACCCACTGCCCCGCCATGTAGAAATTGCGCAGCCCCGGCAGCGTCTTGCCCACGCCCATGATCATCATGCGCATGGTCTGCGGGGTCAGCAGCCAGCCGCTGGTGGCGCCCTGCCAGTTGCCGGTGTAGCGCTCGTAGCTCAACGGCGTTGCCACGTCGGACGCCTCGATCTGTTCCAGAATCCCCGGATAGAGCTTTTCCAGAAAGGCAAGCACCAC
The DNA here is from genome assembly GCA_030058085.1 of Chloroflexota bacterium. Classification (GTDB taxonomy): domain Bacteria; phylum Chloroflexota; class Anaerolineae; order Caldilineales; family Caldilineaceae; genus JASGTU01. The sequence continues at coordinate 10,893 of JASGTU010000121.1, read as the reverse complement.
CTGGGCTTCGTCGAGTTGCTCGATGTCGTAGAGCTTGCGACCGTAGATGCGCTGCCAGTAGTTATACTCGCTGCGCAGCATCACCTCCACCACCGACTTGCCCGGCGGCGCCAACGTCGGGTCATAGCCATACTGCTTGATTGCGATCTCGCGGCGTTCCTCTCCGGCAATGAGCAACGGCTCATCCAGCAGATAGGTCGCCCAGTGCGGCGCGGCGGACATATCGCGATCCACGCCCAAGGAGATCTGCATCTGCGTGTGCATGGGCAGGCTGCCGGCATAGCGCGCGCGGATGGCGCGGTTGGCGTAGCGCCCGTCCAGCATGTCGAAGATCGTGGCGCGGCCGTCCGCGGCGGAGATGACGACGTCCGCCCGGTGTTCACTGTTGTCATAGAGACGCACGCCCACGGCCCGGTCGTTCTCGGTAAGGATGCGCTCGACCTGCGCCTTGTAGGTGATGCGCCCGCCCAGCGCCAGATAACGCTGCTCGATGGCGCGGGCAAAGGCGAGCGAGCCGCCGGTCGGGAAACCGGCGTTGCCCGAATGCATATAGGCCAGCAGCGAAAGTCCGGCCATCACCGGCATCTCCGGCCAGCCGAACATCTGCGCCACGGCGCGCCGCAGGAAAGGATCGTGAAAGCGCGCGGCCAGTTGCTGCGCCGAGACGAAGCCCCACTTCAGCAGCGGCCCCGTGTACGGCAGCATCGTGCGCCCCAGCGCCAGCCCGTCCGATGCGGACATCATGGAGCGGGGCTTGGCCTGCATCACCGACATATCGAAGCTCGCGAAGCGGCGCACGCCCTGCGCCAACGACCGGCTCAGGGCTGCGTCCGCCGGGGAATGGGCGATCAACTCCGCCTCCAGCCGGTCCGGGTCGCAGTAGAGGGTGAGCGTCCGCCCGTCCGGGCCGACCACGCGCATAAAGGCGTCGTGGTCGATCATGGGCCGATCTTGCACGGCCCCCAGTTCCTCCCACAGCCGGTAGTAGGGTTGTCCCGGCCCCGACCCGTACAAGTAGTGGATGCAGCCGTCGAAGACGTAGCCGCGCCGCTCCCACGCGGTGCATAGCCCGCCGGGCAAATCGTGCATCTCGAAGATGTGCGATGAATAGCCGTTCATCTGGGCGTAACAGCCGGTCGCCAGCCCCGCCACGCCCGCGCCGATGATGATGATTCGCTTTTCCGCCATGTCGCTTCACATGCCCATCAGTGGGAATTGTTTGAACTAGTGGATGTGAAACGCCCAACGGTCGCAAGCCGCGCCGCACCTGCGACATCATGAGCGCTTTGCCAGTGTAGCACGATGGGCGGCAAGTTTCCAGGCGGCGCGCAACAAATACAAAGAGCCTTCCAGGAAGCGCGATGCTTCCCGGAAGGCTTGTTCGTGCCTCGCTTCGTGTTATTCGCGGCTACGGCATTCGCCGGTCGGCGCGCTAGAGGATGCCCTCCTGCGCCAGCCCTGCGCGGATTCGCTCGATCTCGGCCTCGCTCAGTTCGCGCATGGGCGCACGCACGCGTCCCCCGCGCCCGCCGCGCAAGGTCAGCCCCGCCTTGAACGCGGACGGGTCGGCGCCATCTTGCAGGACGGCGCGCACGCGGTCGATCTTCTGCTGCAAGGTGCGCGCCTGCGCCAGGTCGCCCGCCATAAACGCGTCGTACAGCGAGCGAAACAACTCCGGCACGACGTTGGCGTTGCCCGACACCTGCCCATGACTGCCGATAGCCAGGCCTGCCAGCATCAGCCCGTCCACGCCGCACAGCGGGACGAACCCCTCGCCGCCCGCCACGATGTATTCCTGCAAGCGCAGAAGCAGCGGGTTGCTCGACTTGACGCCCACGATGTTGGGCGCGGCCGTGCGCAGCTTGCGCATCAGTTCGGGCGACACGTCATTCTTGGCGTTACCGGGGAAGACATAGATGAAGATCGGAAATTCCGGCGTCGCCTCGGCCACCGTCACGTAGTGGTTGAAGACGCACGCATCGCTGTACCCGAAGAAGAACGGCGTGATCACCGAGACCGCGGTTGCACCGGCGGCCTGTGCATGCCGCGTCAACTCGACGGTCTCGGCCGTGGTCATACAGCCGGTATGGATAAGCACGGGCACGCGGCCTGCCGCCTGATCCAGGACTGTCTCGGCCAACGCCTTGCGCTCATCTACGGTGAGCAGCTGACCTTCGCCGGTTGACCCGCCCGGAAAGAGCACCTGCACCCCGTGCGCCAGCAGAAACTCGACGTTGTGGCGCACGGCTTCATGGTCGATCTCGCCTCGCTCGTCAAACGGCGTGATGAGCGGGCATATCAATCCTCGGATATCAGACAGCATGGGCTTCCTCACGGCTTCCAGAGGGTGCCGGCAATGTAACGCTCGCCATCCTCCTCGTCGTTGAAATAGTAGATGGTCACCATTGTACCATCATCCAACTGTACGCTGCGCGGGTAGCCGATGTCGTGGTTGCCCGCGCCCTCGCGCAGCGCCACCGGCTCTCCCCATGTGGCGCCGTCGTCCTCGCTGAAGGTGGCGTACATGCCGAAGGGCGGGTTGCGGAAGCCGTAGGTGATGCACAAGCGGCCGTCCTGCAGTTTGGTCAGTGTTGGCGGGTTGCCGCCGCGGCCCGTGTTGGGGACCGGCCGGCTGAAGTGCTCCCACGACGCGCCGTTGTCGTCGCTGGCGTAGAGGTCAATCCAGCAGCGCGGGGAGGTGGTCGTACTGGCGCCCTCGCTGCAGCGCACCGCGCAGAGCAACCGGTCGGGCGACAGACGCAGGCCCGCCGGCATGATCGAATAGCCTTCGACCGCGGGCGTCACCCACGAGAGGAACTCGATGTTCTTGCCGCCGTCCGTGGTGCGGGCGCACAGCACGGGGCCCTCCTGCCCGTTCTCGCGCGCCGCTGTCAGGAACCAGGTGCAGGTATCCGGCCCGTCGACGATGTAGTCCGTGCGCGCGGCGATGCCGGCCTGGCCGAACATAGGCAGCCAATACGGCCCTTCCCAGCTCTTGCAGCGGTCATACGAGACGTAGAACCACGACTTGACGCCCGCCCGCAGCCCCGTCTTGGCGCACATCATGGCGAAGTCCGGGTGGGTGAAGTTGATGCCGCCGGGGCAGGCCACGGGCGCGTTCTCCGCGTCCAGTGCGTTCGCCACCCACAGGTGCGGGTTCATGTGCTCGTCAGCCGAGAGGGCGCGGTTGCCCGGCGTGCGCCCAGGGAAGGGCTGCACATCCCAGGTCTTGCCGCCGTCCAGGCTGCGCGCCTGCATGGTGGCGAAGGGTCTGTCCTTGTCGCGCGCATGGAACGGCACGTTCGCCTTGTAGTAGCCCAGCGTGAAGCCGACCACCACTTCGTCGCCCCAAGCCCAGATGCCGTAGTTGGCCGGCCAGCCGCCATACCGCCCCGGCTCCCGGTAGATCGTCACTTGCTGCATGGCGTTTCTCCTTGTGCAAACCAATGTCTTGTCGAATCAGATCCGTACAGGCCGGCGCTTATCCCTACATGAACTCCGCCATCGTGATCGGCGCGCCGGCCTCCGCGGAGCGCTGGCAGGCCAGCGTTACGCCCAACGTCTTCAACGCGTCGTCGAAGCTGCTGAGGATGCCTTCCTGCCGCCCGCTGCGCGTCGCCTCGACGAAAGCCTTCGCCATCACGTAGTTGTCGCTCTGCTCCGGCAGGATCTCCTCCGGCTCTGCGCCGGCGCGATGCACCACCGTCTTGTTGGTGTTGACGCTCAGCACCATGTCCTGCGCCACGACGTGCACCAAGTGCGGCGGGAAGACGGCTGCGCCCGCCGGCGCGGCGCATGAGTTGCCGATGATGCCGGGCGCGCCGCTGGCAAAGCGCACGGTCACCGCGTTCATGTCGAAGATGTCCAGTTCGGGCACATCCTGCGAGAAGCGGTTGGCCGCCACGGCATAGACCGACTCGATCTCGCCGCACAGATAACGCATCAGGTCGACGGCGTGGGTATGCTGTTCCACCAACATGCCGCCGGACTTGGACTGCACCCGCCACCACGGCGTGCCCGGCAGCCCGCTCAGGCGAACGGAGATCGCCATGCCGATGGTCTGTCCGGCTAGCATGGCTTTGGGCTTCTGTACGGCAGAGCTGTAGCGCATTTGGTAGCCGGCCGCGTTGACGATGCCCTTCTGGCGGATGTGATCCGCGATCTCGCGGGCTAGCGCTATATCCAACGCCACCGGCTTCTCGAAGAGCACAGGCTTGCCGTAGTCGATGATGTCATGGTCCAATTGGCCGTGGACATAGGGCGGCAGCACCAAATAGGTGCAGTCGGGTGCGGCCTCGTCCAGCATCCGCCGGTAGTCGGCAAAGATCTTGGCCTGGATGGGCGGCGAATCCGCCTTGCGCCGGGCGTTGGCCTGCCCTTGCGTCTGCTCGGCACGCGCCGTGTCTAGGTCGGCCAATGCCACAATTTCCACGTCGCGCAGATGGCTCAGCGCCATCATATGCCCGACAGAACGCGCCCCCGCGCCGATAAAGGCTACCCGAGTCATAGCGTCGCCCCCTCCATCTGGGCAATCAGTTGCTTCAGGCTGGCGAAGGTCTGGCGCGTGTTCTCGTCCTTGCCCTGCCCGCCCGGATTCCAATGCGTCTCAATGGTGTAATGGTCTGCCGGCTCGTCGCGCACCAATTGCAGATGCTCGACCCAGTTCGTGCCGCCCTCGCCGATGCGCGCCCAGCCCGTCAGCCCGCTCGCCTCGTCGACGACGACTGCGTCCTTGCAGTGAATGTCGACGATGTGGCCCTTCACCGCCTGGTAGCCCTGCGCCGGGTCCTCGCCCGCCACGAAAGCGTTGGCCGGGTCCCAGATGATCTTCAGGTTGGGGTGATTCACCGCGTCGAGCACGCGGCGCATGTTGCCGCCGGTGTTGGCGTAGAGCGAACGGGCGTTTTCCAGCGCCAGGTAGAGGCCCTCTTGCTGCACCCGCTCACAGGCGATGCGCAGTCCCTTCGCCATCTTCGCCAGCGTCTCGTCGCTGATGCCGCCGCCGTCCGCCGAGCGCGGCGAGGGGTTGCCGCCGCCCACGTCACGCGTGAAGCCGAACGTGCGCATATACTTGGCCCCCACCCGCTGCGCGATACGGATAAAGCGCTCCAACTTCTGCATGTGCTCCTGGAAGCGCGGGTGCTCCTCCATCGTCGCCAACTCGACGTCCGCCAACGAGAACGGCCGGAAAAGCAAGCCGCAGATGAGATAGGCGCTGAGGCCGTGTTGTTCGAGGATGCCGGCGACCTTCTCCACTTCCTCATCGCTCAGTTCGTCGACGTTCTTGCCCCACAGCGTGTGAATCTCCACGTACTCCATGCCCGCCTCGCTGGCGACCTGGCAGGCATAGGCGAAATCCTGGTCGATCTCGTCGGTGATCACGCCGAAGCGGTACTGCTTGGTTGCGCTCATGTTTCTCGTCTCGTTTCGTTTTATGTCGTGCGGATGCTCAGTCTCGCCTTGCCTGGAGCCGCAAACCCTGGAAGGCGTCACGTGTCAACCCCGTCAATTCCGGCGCGCGCCCTCCGCATCCAGCCCGAAGATCGCGGCTGCGGTCCCGCCTGCGATCTGCCGCTTTTCGTCAGCGGAGAGCAGCGGGTTCTCGGTCGCCTCGGCTACCGGATTGGCCGGCCCCATGTCGAAGGGATAGTCGCTGCCGATCAGCACATGGTCAGCGCCTACCAGGTCGACCAGGAAGCGCAGCGTAGCCGGCGCAAAGGCCATACAGTCATAATAGATGCGGCGCATGTACGCGCTGGGCGGTTCGGGGATCGCCTCACGGCACTCCTTGATGCGCACCTTGTAGCCGTGGTCCATGCGCCCGTGGATGTAGGGGAAGACGCCCCCGGCGTGGGCGAAGATGAGCTTGAGGTTGGGCCAGCGCACCAGCGTGCCGCCATAGATGAGCGTGGCGATCGCCAGCCCCGTCTCCCCCACCATGCCGATCAAGTTGTGCAGGTAGTAATCCTGCATGCGCTCGGCCCCCGCAGGGATGTACGGGTGAATGAAAAGCGGCGCATCCAACTCGGCGATGGCGGCGAAGAACGGGTAGAAGTCCGGGTGGTCCAGGTTCTTGCCGTTGACGTTGGAGCCGATCATCAGCCCGGCCAAGCCCAGATCGCGGATCGCCCGCCGCGCCTCCGCCACGGAAGCGTCCACGTCCTGCAGTGGCACGGTCCCCAGGCCGGCGAAGCGGTCGGGGTGTGCGCGCACGCGCGCGGCGATGCTCTCGTTGATGGCCGGGGCCAGTTCGCGCGCCGCGCCGGGGTCCGCCCAGTAGGAAAGCGTCGGCGGCGCGGACGAGATGGCGGCCATTTGCATGCCCACCTGATCCATGTCCTCGATCATGCGCTGCGCGTCATAGAAGTCGGGCGTCAGCGGGTGGTCGAAGTTGCCGGCGCACACCAGGTGCTCGCGGCCATCGGCGCGTCGTTCGATGGAAGCCTGGAACGAGTTGCCGGGTTGGCGCGCCACGTCCAGAAACGCCTGGGGGAAAAAGTGGCAATGAATGTCAAAGGTCAACATCGGATCGGTTCCTCTCCGCCTGTCTGGGCGCGCCACGTTCAGCGCACGACCTTTTCCAGGCCAAGCGGCTGGCGTATATGCCAGTTGCGCAGCACGTCCAGCAGGGCCTGTTTCGTCTCCTGGTGCGCGGCGTCGTGCCACAAATTGCGCAGTTCGCCCGGGTCGCCGGCCAAGTCGTACAACTCGCCCCATTCCGGGTGATCGAGGTAGTGCACCAGCTTCCACTCGTGGGTGCGCACCATCGTCAGTTGGCGCACATTGGTCGACGCCCGCAATTCGCAGAACACCGCGTCGCGACCGGGCTGCTCGCCGCGCGCCACGGGCAGCGCAGACTGCGAGCCGCTGTGCTGACGCACGGGCAGGCCCGCCAGCTCGAACAGCATCGGCCCTAAGTCCATGTGCTGCACCAAGCCGCCAACCTCTACGCCCGCGGGCAGACGCCCCGGCGCCCATACGATGGCGGGCACGCGCGTAATGCAGTCGTAGAGGACCCACTTCTGGATGTGGCCGTGATCGCCCAGGCAGTCGCCGTGGTCCGACATGAAGACGACGATGGCGTCCTCCAGGTAGCCCTTGCGCTCCAACGCGGCGAGGATGCGCCCTACCTGCTCGTCGATCAGCGTTACGTTGGCGGCATAGTGGCGGCGCATACGCAGCAGTTGCTCGGCGCTGGGACGCTCGGTCCACCTCACCGCGTCGTAGTTCTGGTCGATCATCACCTGCCGCTGCAGAGCGTGATGCGGCGGCTGCCCGGCCAAGTCCTCGTCTGTCACCTGCGGCACAGGGATATCGGCGTCGGCGTACATCTCCAGGAAGCGCGCTGGCGGATCGTAGGGCGGGTGCGGGCCGGGGAAGCCGACCTGCAAGAATAGCGGGCTTGCGGATTCGCGTTTGTCGATGAACCACTCCGCCATCGTCCCCACGAACACGTCCGGGTGATACTGCTCGTCTAACGGCCACTCGAATGCGCCCAACCCCCACTCCCATTCGGGGAAATCGGCCATATAACCGGCCCGCGACGGCTTGCGCACGCCGCTGTTGAGCAGGAATTTGTCCCACTCATCCAGCATGGCGCCGTGCGGCAGGTGCAGCCATAGGGGACGGTCCTTGTTCTCGACGATGAAGCGCTGGTCGAACCCGAACTTGCCGTCCATGGGCACGGTGTGCATCTTGCCCACGTTCACCGTGTGATAGCCCGCGGCCTGCAAGTCCTCTACCCAGCAGCCGGGCCACGGCGAAGGGTTCTCGAAGCTGCGAACCGTGTGCGGGTATTCCATCGTGAAGAAGCTCGTGCGCGAGGGCACGCACACCGCGGCCGTGCAGTGGCACTGCGAGAAGCTAACGCCCTCGCCTGCCAACCGGTCGAGATTGGGCGTGTGCATATAGGATGCGCCCAGCGCGGCGATGCTGTCATACCGCTGCTGGTCGGTCATGATCAGGATAATATTCGGCTGTCGGCTCATAGGTGCGCTCGCAAAAAGTGGAGGCTGTCGCGCGCCAGCAGTTCCGGGCTTTCCGCCAGGGGCCGCCAGACGCATGTCGCGCCGGCCAATTCGGGGATGACGGCGTTGAACGACTCGACCACGACCCAACCGGCGTAACCGCTTTGGCGCAGCGCCGCGAACGTCTCCGCCCATGCAACCTGGCCGGAGCCGACTGTGCCGCGGTCGTTTTCGCTGGCGTGGAAATGCTTGATGTAGCCGGCGCTGTGCAGGATGGCGGCGGGCGTCGACTTCTCCTCGATGTGCATGTGGAAGGTGTCGAGCAGCAGCCCGACCGCGGGGCTGTCAACCTCTTGCACCAGGCGCACGCCGTCGGCCGCGGTATTGAGGAAGAAAGTCTCGAAGCGGTTGATCGGCTCGAAGGCAAGCGACACGCCCAGCTTTTCGGCTGTGCGTCCCACGCGGCGCAACGACTGCACGCAGCATGCCCACTCCGCCTCGGTATAGCCGCGGCCGCGACGTTCGCCCACGGGCAGCGCCAACGGGCCGCACAGCACCGGCGCGCCCAGTTCCGCCGTCGCCGCCACCGTGCGCTCCAACCAGGCGACGCCGGCGTCGGCGATGTCCGCGTCGATCAGGCTGACGCCTTCGGGCAGCGCGGTCGACGCGGTGCAGGCCAAGCCGCTCTGCGCCAGCGCGGCGCGCACAGCCGCCGCCTCCAATGCATCGGGGTCGAAGATGGGAATCTCCACCCCGTCGTAGCCCAACTCCTTGATAGCGGGCAGCAGCGCCAACTCACGGGCGCCTGCCTGCCCGCTCCAAACCATCAGGTGAATGCCGAACTTGTAGCTCACGAGGTCATCCTTCGGTGGCGGACTCTGCTGACGGAATCGATTAGCCCTTGAGGCCGGTAAGCACGATGCCTTCGACGAAGGCGCGCTGGGCCAGGAAGTAGGCGATCACCACAGGCGCCACCATCATGGTCGCCATGACCATCACATAGTGTGTCCAGTCGCGCCCGCCTTCCAGATATTGCAGCGCGTTGAGGCCGAGGGCCAGGGTATAGAGGTCGCGCTTCTGCAGGTAGATCAGCGGGGCCATGAAGTCGTTCCAGTTGTGCAGGAGCGAGAGCACGACGACCACCGTGAGCGCGGCGCGCGACAGCGGCAAGATGATGGTGAGGAAGATGCGCGGCCTGCCGGCCCCATCGATGCGCGCCGCGTCCTCCAACTCCATTGGGATGGTGCGGAAAAACTGGCGCAGCAGGAAGATCGTGATCGGCCCGCCGAACCACGACGGCACGATCAGCGGCGCAAAAGTGCCCACCCACCCCAGCTTCACGAAGAGGATGTAGACCGGGATCATGGTTGCAGCAAAGGGCAGCATCAGCGTCGACAGAATCACGGCAAACATGGCGTCGCGGCCCCTAAAGCGCAGGCGCGCAAAGCTGTACGCCGCCAGCGACGAGCTGAACACAATGCCGGTCGTGGCGAGAACCGTGATCAACAGGGTGTTGCTCAGATAGCGAAACACCGGCACATACTGAAACACTTCGGCATAGTTTTCCCAGCGCGGCGGATCAGGAATCCACACTGGTGGGAATTGGTAGATCTCGTGCGGCGCCTTCAGCGACGACGAGATCAGCCAGAAGAAGGGCGTCAGCATAGCGATGCCGCCCAGGGTCAGCACCAAGTACGCAAAGAAGCGTCCGATCTGGGTCTGGAGTTTCATGCCCATAAGATCACTTCCCTTCCGTCTCGTAATAGACCCACTTTCTCTGGCTGTAGAAGAGCAGCCAGGTGAGCAGCATGATCACGACGAACAGCACCCAGGCCATTGAGGAGGCGTAACCGTTGCGGAAGTAGCCGAAGGCGTTGCGGAACATATACAGCACGTAGAACAGCGCCGCGTTGTTCGGGCCGGCTGACGAAGCCGACGGCTGCGTGACAAACAACACATAGGCCACGCCGAACACCTGGAAGCTGTTAATCACGTTGATGATCAGTTGGAAGAAGATGATCGACGAGGTCATGGGCAGGGTGATGTTGCGGAACTTGGCCCAGGGGCCGGCTCCGTCCACCTCAGCCGCCTCATACAGCGAAGGCGACACGCCCTTGATCGAGGCCAGGAAGATCAACACCGTGTTGCCCAGCCCCCACAGGCTGATGAACACCAGCGAGGGGATGATCCAATTCGGGTCGGTCAGCCAGCGCGGCGAGGGCAGGCCCATCACCTTGAGCGGGTAGTTGATCGGGCCGAACTCCGGATGCAACGCCCAGCGCCAGATCACCGCGCTCGCCACCAGCGGCACGACCGAGGGCAGGTACCACATGGTGCGGTAGAGGTTAATGCCGCGTATGTTGCGCGCCATCAGCATGGCAATCGCATACGAAGCGATGAGCGCACTAGGCACATACAACCCGACATAGCGCAGTGTCACCTCGACGGAACGGATCCACAGATCGTCGGTCACCAGCTTCTGGTAGTTCGCCAGCCCGACCCAGCGCGGAGCCGTGATGATGTCGTAGCTCGTAAAGCTGAGCGCCAGGCTGGCAAGCACCGGGCCGAAATGAAAAAACAGGAAACCCAACATGGCCGGAATGATAAAGACCCAGCCCCAGAAAGTCTCCTCGAAGCTCAATCGCTGCCAGAAGCGCGGTTTGGGAGTTGGCTTGACAGCCGTGCTGGGAACAGCAGTTGTTTGCATAGGTCCACCTGCCATCCTAAATGGTTTGTTCGCCAAATACGCACGATGTCATGTTGCACATGAGGGTTCCCGAGCGACGCATCAGCTCTCTGGTACAACGAGATTCTTCAGTTCGCTAACGCTCGCTTCAGAATGACAGACGCTTGGCGAACGAACCACGAAAAGCTGGGGATGCGGCCGGCAATGACCGCACCCCCAGCCCACAGGTCTAGGAAATTT
>JASGTU010000120.1 GCA_030058085.1 Chloroflexota bacterium | reverse complement strand
GCAGCGAAGCCGAAGGCCTCAGCGCCGTCTGGCTCGGCGCAGCGGATCAGCGCGTGCGCATCCCCATGCTCGGCAGCGTCGACAGCCTCAACCTGGCCGCGTCGGCTGCCATCCTCGCCTATGAGGTCGTGCGCCAGCGCTTGCCCCGCAGCGCAGCCTAAGCGGACAGCGTCTGTTAACGAAGCAGACGCAGCCATACAACCTTGCTTAACGTACCTGTTTATGTCCGCCGCACTTATTCAGCGACATTTTGGCGTCGCAGCCCCCTTGATTCGCCCCGCTCGCTTGTGTTACCTTAGCCCCCGCGCCCCGGAAGGGAGACCGGCGCGCCACGCACAAGGAGACACCTCACGGCGAACGGCCTATCGCCGCCGCTATACACAGAAAGGAAATTGTCACGCTATGATAAGTAAGGGACAAGAACCAATCCATCAACCGAACTCACGGCGCATCCTGCGAGCCATGCCCGCCTCGCGGCTAACGGCAGTCCTGCTGGCGTTCGCCGCGCTGGCTGCTCTGTTCGTGGCCTGCCAGCCGATCACACCTGGCGCATCACACACTACGCCGACCGGCGATGACGCCAGCGCATTGGTGATCTATTCCGGCCGTAGCGAGAACCTGGTCGCCCCGCTGATCGAGCGCTTTGCGGCCGAATCCGGCATCCGGGTTGAGGTCCGTTACGGTGACACCGCGGAAATGGCGGCAACCATACTCGAAGAGGGCCAGAACTCCCCCGCAGACGTCTTCTTCGGACAGGATGCGGGCGCCCTTGGCGCTATGTCAAAGGCCGGCCGTCTCCAGACGTTGCCGGATTCGCTTCTCGAGCGCGTGCCGGTCCAGTTCCGCAGTGCCGACAGCGAGTGGGTCGGCATCAGCGGCCGCGCTCGCGTCCTTGCGTACAACACGAACCTCATCTCGCCCGAAGAACTGCCAGCGGATGTATGGGGCTTGACGGGTGAGCAATGGCGCGGCAGAGTCGGTTGGGCGCCGACCAACGGCAGCTTCCAGGCCTTTGTCACCGCGCTGCGTGTGCTGGAGGGCGACGATGGCGCCGCCGAATGGCTCCAGGCCATGCTCGCCAATGACGTACAGCCCTACTCGAATAACACCGCCATTGTCGACGCCGTCGCTTCCGGCGAAATCTACGTCGGGCTCGTCAACCATTACTACCTCTATCGCTTCCTAGCAGAGCAAGGCGACAGCTTCGCGGCGCGCAACTACTTCTTCCCCTCCGGCGGGGCTGGGGCAATGATCAACATCGCCGGCGTCGGCATCGTCGACACCGCGCGCAACGTGGATGCAGCCTTGCGTTTCGCGGAGTACCTTGTATCACCCGAAGCGCAGCGCTACTTCGCTGAGGAAACCAACGAGTACCCGCTGAGCGACGACTCCATCCCGTTGCCCACAGATCTACCGGCGCTCACCGCGGTCCAGGCGCCCGCCCTCGACTTAAGCGACCTGGACGACCTGCAGGGCACGCTGCAATTGCTCCAAGAAGTCGGCGCCCTAGACTGATCGCGTCTGGCTACTCACTGTCAAGAAAGCGCCCCGCAATGACGGTTGCGGAGCGCTTTGGCTATTCAGGCGACGAAGCGCGCGGCGGCTTCCAGTGTGGTATACTGAAATGGCCTCGAGTAACGAAGCATACGCCATTCCCTCATACGATTTGGCGCAACCCAATGGGCGACTAAAAGGAAGGAGTTGCAAAGTGGATATTTCGATCATGGAGACCACTGCACAAGCCATCGTCGCGCCGGGTAAGGGCATCCTCGCCGCCGACGAAAGCACCGGAACGATCAAGAAACGCTTCGATACAATTAACCTCGCCTCGACCGAAGAGACCCGGCGCAGCTATCGCGAGCTGCTGTTTACGACGCCCAAAGTAGAGAAGTACGTCAGCGGCGTCATTCTGTATGATGAGACCATTCGCCAAAAAGGATCCAACGGCAAGACGCTTCCGCAGATCCTAGCGGACTCCGGCCAAATCCCCGGCATCAAGGTGGACAAAGGCGCCAAGAGCCTCGCCGGACATCCCGGCGAACTCGTCACCGAAGGATTGGACGGACTGCGCGAACGGCTGGCGGAGTACAAGGAGCTAGGCGCACGCTTCGCCAAATGGCGCGCCGTCATCGACATTGGCCCCGGCATCCCCACGCGCGCCTGCATCCAGTCCAATGCCCATGCCCTTGCGCGCTATGCCGCTCTCTGCCAAGAGGCGGACATCGTGCCGATCGTCGAGCCGGAAGTCCTCATGGACGGCGGACACGACATCGCCGCCTGCGCCGAGGTCACCGAAGCCGCGCTGCGCGCTGTCTTCGCCGAGCTATACGAGGCGGGCGTGATCCTGGAAGGCGCCCTGCTCAAGCCCAACATGGTGCTGCCCGGCAAGAAGTCTCCGAAACAAGCCTCTCCCGAAGAGATTGCAGAGGCGACAGTGCGCATCTTGCGCCGCGCCGTGCCCGCCGCCCTGCCCGGCATCGTCTTCCTCTCCGGCGGACAGACGCCACAGCAGGCTACTGAGAACCTCAACGCCATGAACGCCCTAGGCGATCACCCCTGGGAGTTGAGCTTCTCCTACGGACGCGCTTTGCAGGAACCGGTGCTGAAAACCTGGCTCGGGCAGGCTGACAACGCAGAGGCAGCGCAGCGCGCCTACCTGCATCGCGCCTTCTGCAATGGCGAAGCCCGGTACGGACGCTATACGCCGGCTATGGAGGACCAGCAGGTCTCGCTTGCCTAGGCATTAACGTCGACATCGTGCGTAATCCGGAAAACGCCTGTGCGCCGCCTGCGTGCAGGCGTTTTCTCGTGCCGGCCATGTTGGGGGCATACGCGCCGTAGAGGTCTTTCCCCCGCGCTAGAGGGAACCATCCTTCTCGCCTCGACGTTTCTGCCAGGGAGGATCTGATTGGGGCAAGAGATGATGAATTCGCGCACGTTCTCGCGGCGCAGTTTTCTGCGCATGACTGCCGGTGCGGCCCTTGCGGGCGGCGCCACATTTGGTTATGCCCGCTCGGTAGAGCCTGCCTGGATCGATGTCACGCAGGTTGACCTTCCGCTGCGCGGCCTGGCGCCACAGCTCGCAGACAGAACCGTAGCACTCCTATCAGACATCCATATCGGTGAGTACACATCGGTAGAGAAAGTCGCCGCCGCCATCGAACTCGTCAACTCGCTTTTGCCGGACTGGGTATGCATCACGGGCGACTTCATCTGTTCCAAGCCGGATCAGGCTCGCAGCATTGTCGAGCCGCTGCGCATCCTGGAACCTCCAGCATATGCCGTCCTAGGCAACCACGACGTCCGCGCCGGCGCTAACCTCGTACAAGAGAACCTGGCGGAAACGCCGGTTAAGTTGCTCCTAAACGAAGGCGTGCTGCTCGAAAACGGACTGTGGCTGGCAGGGCTGGACGACGCCTGGCACGGCGCTCCCGACATAAAAGCGAGTCTCAGCGACGCCCCGTCCGATGCCACAGCCCTTCTGATGGTGCACGAGCCCGACTACTTTGACCGCATCGCCCATCTTGACGCGCCCTTTTCCGTCCAGTTCAGCGGCCATACGCACGGCGGGCAAGTGCGCCTGCCACGCGTTTCGCCCGACGGCCAAGGCGGCCTCACTTGGGCGCCCGTCCTACCCTACATGGGCGAGCGCTACTCGATGGGGTTGTATCAAATCGGCGACCGTTATGTCTACACGAATCGAGGCATCGGCGCTTGGCCGCTGCCCTATCGCGTCAACTGCCGCCCGGAGATCACCCTTGTCCGCCTGCGTGAAGCCTAAGAGAGCACACGACGAAGCTTCAGCGGATGGACGCTGTACGTCCACCATGTTGGAAGCGTACCTACTGCGCAAAGCCTTCATAGGGGGTAGAGTCGAGCAAGGCACAGAGGCGGCTTCCACAACCGACGCGCTCAACGGCTGCCGAATATGCGGCGGAGTGCATCGCCTCGATACAGGAGCGCCAAAGGGGAATTAGCTCATATGTTTGACGTGCTGTCGCGGCTATGCTAGACTGAGGCGATGTGCGGCTACAGGCGTCAAGTAAGCGAGTCGATCACGGCATCGTTCAGCACTGGGTCAGGTTATGAATTCACGGCGAACTAGAAGCGGAATCATCTATCTACTGCTGGTTGTCGCACTCGGAGCATTTCTCTATACCTCTTTGGTGCGACGACCCGACAACGCGGCCCAAGTTGTTCCGCTTGCCGATGTGGCTGAGATGGTACGCGACGGCAGAGTCGCGGAAATCCGTGTTAAGGACGACAAGATCACCGTTGTCAATCGCGCCACCGGAACACTGCTCCAGTCTCGCAAAGAGCTCGATGTCGGCCTAGTTGATACGCTTGCCAATCTCGGCGTCACCGCCGATCATCTACGCCAGGTGGACATTAACGTCGAGCCGCCGCGCCTTTGGGAGAGTTGGGGCGGCATCCTCTTCGCCCTGCTCCCCATTCTGCTGCTAGGCGCTTTTTTCTTCTTCATCATGCGCCAGGCGCAAGGAGCAGGCAATCAGGCTTTCAGCTTTGGCAAGAGCCGCGCCCGCATGTTCACCGGCGACCGTCCAACCGTGACCTTTACCGATGTCGCCGGCAACGACGAAGCCAAGCAAGAGCTCCAGGAAGTCGTCGAATTCCTCAAAGAGCCCGAGAAGTTCGCTGCGCTCGGCGCGCGCATCCCCAAAGGCGTGCTGCTCGTTGGCCCGCCCGGTACCGGTAAGACGCTCATGGCCAAAGCCGTCTCCGGCGAGGCCGGCGTGCCCTTCTTCAGCATCTCCGGCTCCGAATTCGTGGAGATGTTCGTGGGCGTCGGCGCCAGTCGCGTGCGCGACCTGTTCGAGCAGGCCAAGAAGAATGCGCCCTGCATCATTTTCGTTGACGAGATCGACGCCGTCGGACGTCACCGCGGGTCGGGTATGGGCGGCTCTCACGACGAGCGCGAGCAGACGCTCAACCAGATCCTCGTGGAGATGGACGGCTTTGACACCGATACCAACGTCATCCTCATCGCCGCCACCAACCGCCCCGACATCCTCGATCCGGCGCTGTTGCGCCCTGGCCGGTTCGACCGCCGCGTGACGATGGACGCGCCCGACGTCAAAGGCCGGCGCGCCATTTTGGATGTGCATGTGCGCGGCAAGCCGCTCGCCGCCGATGTCGATCTGGACGTGATCGCCAAGCAGACGCCGGGTTTCGCCGGGGCCGACATAGAAAACCTGGTCAACGAGGCCGCCATCCTGGCAGCACGTCGCAATCGCCGCTCGATCAGCATGTCCGAATTCCAAGAAGCCATCGAGCGCGTGATCGCCGGGCCGGAGCGTCGCAGCCGGCTCATCACGCCGCGCGAGAAAGAGATCGTCGCCTTCCACGAAGCGGGCCATGCCATCGCCATGCATGTGCTGCCCAACCACGACCCGGTCCACAAGGTCACGATCGTGCCGCGCGGCATGGCCGGCGGCTATACGCTCAGCCTGCCCGACGAAGAGACCCAGCTTGTCACCAAAGACAAGTTCCGCGAACAACTGGTAGCGCTGCTCGGCGGCCGCGTGGCGGAAGAGATACGCTTCGGCGATGTCACAACAGGGGCCAGCAATGACCTCGAACGCGTCACCGCCATGACCCGCTCGATGGTCACCCAATGGGGTATGAGCGACCGACTCGGCCCTATACGCTACGGCGAGCGCGAAGACCTCGTCTTCCTGGGGCGTGAGATCTCGGAGAAGCGCAACTACAGCGATAAGGTAGCCCAGGAGATCGATGGCGAAGTCCGTCATTTCGTCGATGAAGCCCACGAACGCTGCCGCCAACTCCTGACCGAACACTGGGACAAGGTCGAACTAGTCGCGCAATCCCTGCTCGACGTAGAGACAATAAATGCCGAGCAGTTTGCGGCCTTGATGCGCGGCGAGAACCCCTTCCCCGAGGAAGAGGAGCCTCGCGGCCCCAAAGTTAAGTCCTCCGACCAACCCGGGGAGACCGCGCGCAGCGACAAGCGGGCCGATTCCGGACTCGATATCGGCGGCGCTGTGCCCACGCCGGCCTAGCCCGTGGCGTCCTGCGCCTCTCCCAGGACAGAAGGCGCCCGCTCGTGAAGCACGTCACACCCACGCCAAGCCCAAACGGACGCGCGGAGATTCCCGCCTACCTCGGCGCAAACCGCCGAGCGGCGGCTCGCGC
>JASGTU010000119.1 GCA_030058085.1 Chloroflexota bacterium | reverse complement strand
CGTAATGCTGATCGAGCGTCATCTGTACGGCGCGCTCGCCTGCGGCCTTGCTGCGTGCGTAGACGCTGGACGGCGCGGGCATGTCATACTCGCGATAGAACTGGCCCGGCATTCCTGGAAAAACCTCATTCGTACTGATCTGGACAAGGGACGCGCCACAACGTTTGCAGCCCTCTGCCAGGTGTCTGGGACCTAGCGCATTCGAGGCGTAAGCCGCATCAGAGTTCGATTCGGCGCCGTCGACGTTGGTCCATGCCGCGGCGTTCAGAACTAAGTCCGGGTGGAGACTGGCTATCCTATCGGAAATCGCCGGATCGGTTATGTCATCTTCGGGCAGATCCCATGAAGATGTCCTTACGCCGGGTAAGGCGCCAAATACGCTCAGGAAAGCCCTGCCCAACTGCCCCATTCCCCCCACTACGAGTACGTGCATATTACAGTATCCTAGTCCTTTGACGCCTGAGTTCAAGGCACTGCGCCGGATCGTCCAGAATCGCCGAAATCAGCGGCACAAACCGCACCGGCCCCAGCGCGCGCGCCTGCATCATGTCGCCCGTCTTTTCCAAACGCCAGAGCGTCTGTTCGCCGTACTCGCCACCGATAGGGACCACCATGCGCCCATCTGGGGCAAGCTGGTCCCAAAGCGGTCTCGGCAGGCAGCGAGCCGCCGCCGTGACGATGATGCCGTCGAAGGGCGCCGCATCCGGCCAACCCGCCGCCCCGTCTCCGACGCGAACGTGAGGCGCGTACCCCAAGCTGGAAAGTGTCGCCGTGGCGCGCTGCGCCAGGCTCTCATATCGTTCGACCGAGTAGACCGCGTCTCCCACAAGCTCGCCTTCGGCCGCGGTCAATTCGCACAATATGGCCGTCTGGAAGCCCGAACCCGTACCGATCTCCAACACCTTGTGCCCCGGCTCCGGGCGTAGAGCTTGCGTCATCAGCGCCACGACGAACGGCTGGCTAATGGTCTGTCCTTCACCTATAGGCAACGGCGCGTCGCGGTCTGACCACCGCCTATAGGCGGCGTCCACAAAAGCATCGCGCGGCACCTTCGCGAACGCTGCCCGGACTCTGCCATCGCTGATCTCGGGCCAGGTGTCCGCCCACGGAAATGACGGCTTGCGGTTTTCTGCGCTCATTGCTTGCCGCCTCGCCTCAACCTATAGCAAGGCCGTCGCTTCATTCGGCTGAAGTACAAGAGCTTCGTATCCAAGAACCATAGCTTGCCCTACATATCGCAGCAGCTGACAGGAATCGCACAGGTGCACAATTCCCAGTTCGGATTGTAACATAGCCGAAAGCGGCTCCGAAACGGCGCGGCTTCCGAAGGGATGTATACCGAATGCAGCGCGCGCGCAACGTCGCAGGCCAGTCGCCGGTGATAACCAGAAGCGCATAGCCTGCGACGAAAGATGAACTGCCGGAAATAATCCACGAGGGGTCCGGCTATTCCGGTTCTCTCAAACCGGGAGACAGATCACGTCTGTGGCTGCGAACCGTCTCGGGCCGGTCTATGCCGGCCCCACAACAACGCGAGGATGGCCAACCATACTGCGATGCGGATCGCCATTGCCACCAGGCTTTGAGGGGCGACGGCGCCGCGATAGGCCGCCACGAGAATCAGCATTACCACGGCGTGCAGCCCAAGCGTCGCCGACGCAACAGGGGCGGCCAGCCAATGCCGCCGCCAGATGAGGATAGCCGTTACAAGTGTTGTGAATACGCCTGCCGCGAAGTTATAGATCGGCAGCCAGCCGACGACGCTGTAGCCGGGGTCGCGGCCAAGCATGACGCCGCCGCCCGCGAAGACAGCCATGACGCCGATAATCAGTGCGAGAATCGACGCGATCTTGTTTTGCCAACCGTTCATCGCTTGCCATCCTCTCCGGCAACAATAACGACAGCTTTCCCCTGGCTAACGGGTGTCGCGCGGCTGGTAGAGACAGAGCGGGTCACTCGCCATCGGGTCGCCGGTTGCAGCGTAGGCGCGGGCGCGAGAGCCGCCGCAGATGATGCGGAAAGAGCACTCGCCGCACTTCCCGCTTAGCTGCTCGGCATCGCGCAGCGTGCGGAAGAGCGGGCTGTGGCGATACAGCTCGACGAGGCTCTGTGACCGCACGTTGCCCGCGCTGAGTGGCAAGAACCCGCTCGGGTAGACCTCCCCGCGGTGGGAGACAAAGACGATGCCACTGCCGTCGCGTATGCCGAAGCCGCGGCCCGTTGGCGTTCGCAGTATCTCCTGCTCGGACATCCGGCCTTGCATCCGTTGCAGTGCAATGCGCCGATAGTGGTGCGCCTCCGTCGTCTTGATTGCAAACGCCGTCTCGCGCGCCTGGTTTACTTCCCAAAGCCAATTCAGCAAGCGCTCACTCTCGGCGGGAGACACTTGTTCGAGCGCGCTGCCCCGCCCCGTAGCGATTAGGAAAAAGAGCGCCCAACGCGTAATGCCCAAGTCCTGGATTACCTGACGGATCTGCGGGATGTCTGCCAATGTCTGCGCCGACACCATCGTGTTGATCTGAAGGGGGATCCCCTGTGCGATGATCGCCCGCGCACCGGCCAACGTCCAGTCAAACGACCCCGCAACACCCCGAAACGCGTCGTGAAGCTGTGGCGTCGAGCCGTCCAGACTCAACGCCAGGCTGGCGACGCCTGCCTGCTGGAATTGATCGATCACCTGAGGGGTGAGCGCGGCCGTTCCCGCCGGCGTAGCCGAGATCGATAGTCCGAGGCTCCGGCCGTAAGCGATCAGTTCGAACAGATCCGGGCGGCGCAGCGGGTCGCCGCCCGTGACAACCAGATGAGGCCGAGACCTGCCGCCGAAGTTGACGATCTGATGCAGCAGCGAGCGCGCCTCCTCCGAGGTCAATTCGTGCGGATCGCGCCGCGCAATCGCCGCCGCCCGGCAGTGGATGCAGGCAAGTTCACAGCTCTGCGTCGCCTCCCAGTAGATCAATAGAGGAGCGTCGCCATAGCTGAACGCCTCCCGCTGCTCCGCGAAGCGCGCCGGCAGCCTTGCGCTCGCCGCTCGTTCCATTACGATCTGCCGGCTCATCGCTTGCCGATCCGCACTCGCCATACTTCCGGCCCTTGTTCCAAGTATTCCCAGGTGAACTCGTCTGCACGCTCAATCAGGAACTGGTAATACAGCGGTCTCGGTTCGTGGTCGTTGACCAGCACGAAGTCCTCCTCGGATCTCATCGCGTCGAAGCGATCAAAAATGAGCGGATGCCGGTCGCGCGGCGGAATCCGGCGGATGTCCAGTACGGTATTTTCGTTGTGCTCCGGGGTGACGTTCGCCATGTGAGTATCTCCTTCGCAAATGAGCTAGGCTGCTGCCGCAGGGGCGGCATGTCGTAGATCTGCACATAGGGTAACAGCCTCAACGCTCGCATGCTGCGACCAAAGTCTCACACGTGGTCGCGATCCATTGCCTCTGCCGCCGGCGGCAGAGCAAGAAGCCACAGCGCAATCAGCCCGTAGTGAAATTGGCTGCTCAGTTGCGGGGCGTAACCGGCCGCGGCTAGCAGCATAATCGCCCAGCCAGTGCGGCGATCAGCCGCCAAGAAGCGCTGCGCCAAGGCAGCGCCCGTCAGCCAGAGCGCCAGGGCATATACCCACCACGGGAGGAACAGGGTGAGTCCGTTCGACCAGATCACGATCGTCGCGGTCATCGCCGGTGCAAACAAGTAGGTCGATGCGAAGCCGAAAGCCGGCAGCGCGGCGATCAGCCAGGCCAGGATGCCTGCGCCTCGCCCGTAAGCCAGCCAGATCGCCAGCGCACCGGCCAAGACGAGGCATTCGCCGCCCAGGTAGAACTGGTTGCTCCACATCGGCGGCCCAGGCAGATTCAAAGCCGCGTAGAGTGCTGGACTGGCCTGGTGCAGCCCTGCCGACATCATCGCCAGTGCCGGAAGAAACGCCGCAAACCGCACGGTCTGCGGTTGAACAAGTCGCAAGGAGCGCCCGCCAAGGCCGAACAAGGCGATGAGCATCAATAGGTAGTAGCCAAGCAGCCATGCGCCTGGCGCTGCGGCCAAAAAGACGATGCTGAGCCCGCCTAAGCTCGCGATTGCCGCAGCGAGCCAGGGCGTCCGCTGTGTACGCCACTCTTCGCGCACGATCCAAGACAGACCAGCCAGCGCCGTCAGCGCACCCAACGTCGAACCGAATTGGCCGATCCAGTTGAGCCACTGGTAGCCTGCGATCATCTCCGGCGTTTTGGGGATGAAGATCGCCAACCGCGTCGCAGTACGCGTCACTAGCCAGTCCGCCAATGCGGCTGCCGTGAGCAACGCCAGGAAGGGAGGAGCCGTCGCAGTCCGCGCAAGCGTGCGTGAAGCCCGGAAGGGCCGCCGCCTATGCACCGGGTTGCTTATGATGCTGTGGAGCAAGTTCATCCCTTCCATGCCGATTCTCCCGCGCCGGCCTCTAGCTCTTACAGCGCTCGCTTTGTGCCAAGATGGTAGTAGAAGGCCGAGCCGCCCACGAGCAGCGACAACAGGACCAGCAGGATCAGCCACAGCCAACCCGGCAGGCTGAAGGGAGCGACAGGCGTTTCTTCGGCGGCGGGCGACACAGCGGCGGCGTCGAAATCGGCAAGTTGCAAGGACACCCACTGCGAAGTCGACTTAGTACCGTTCCGCTCTTCGTTCGAGCCATCCCATGCAGCGAAGGCGACGGAGTAGACCGTCTGCGGGGCCAGCGAAACGTCGTCACTCTCGGCAGAAGCTAGACTGCGGCTGTAGATGACGCGCCACACGCCGTCGCTCCATTCGCCGTACCCCTGCACGTTTTGCCGCTCTAGCGGCTGGCTCGTCAGGCTGCCGAAGCCCCCGGCCACCAGGTTCTCAACAGGGCTGGCATGGACATCCGCAGCCATCAGGTTGCCCGCCGCCTGCGCAGTCAGATAGGCGATGTCCGTGTAGGCCGCAGTCAGAGCGTCCTCTCCCTCTTCGGTGAAGGGGTACTGATCCACGTACATATTGGGAAATTGATCGTGTAGTTCCTGACGCGCATTGATGGCGGTCTGCCAGTCAGCCTTCCAATGCCAGATGTTGACATCTCCGCCCTGCTGCCCCATACAATAGAACGGCAGCGATTCGGCTAACGGGAACTGGACTGCCGCGCCGTCTCGGAAATCCTCCACGCGCAACACGGACTCATCGCGCGTGGGGTCCGCCCATTCCATCATCAAGGCGATCTCTTCGCCGTTGTGCAGAGCGCGCGTCGTCACCGACTTGATGTTCGTCGCAGGCTGGATGGGCTTGGCGATTATCTGCGCGCTCAGCGGGACCTCCACGGCTGTGGCCTGGTTCCACAATTCAGAGAAAGGATCCGCGACAGGCAGTTCGCCCGTTACGTATGCCACCGAAATCGTCAACCCCTGCGAGCTGGCAAGCGGGGTCTTGAACACAACCGCGGCCACAGCGAGCGCCAGCCCCATCAACAGTGTGAGTCGGTTGCGAGTCAGCATGCTACACTCCTCTTCGAGTTGCCGGTGATTGCGCCCGTCTCAGCGAATGAGGTCTACAACAGGGCACGCCGCGCAGGAGAAATCGGGGTCAAAGGGGGTGTGCTTCACCTCCTTGCGGCTGCGCTCGACAAGGGCGACGCCCAGGCGAGCCGCATCGGCGCGTACGAAAGCCGCCGCGAATTCAGCCAGCGGAAGGTACGGACCATCGCCGGCGTTGAGCGCAAGGCTCTGAGCAAACAACCCTATCCAAGTTCCCAGATGATCGCCGAGGAACTTTGCCTGCGCGTCGACGCATAACTCGGCATACTCCGGCAGACCGTTCAGCCGCGCGTGCGCCTCTTTGAGCGCCAACGCCTGCATAAACTCCAACTCCACGGCCAGGTGATCGGGCCGCTCGCGCACAGGCCCGCCATTCACAAAGCCGAACGCACGGTAAAAGCCGCTGATGTCGGCCAGCTCCTGGCTTTGCCGGAACTCATGGGGCAACCCGTACTCAGTCTCATAACAGAGCGAACCGGCCGCGCCAAAGCTGTGCAGATAGGCAATCTGTAGCTGCGATAGGGAAAGCGGCGACGCGCTTGGAAACGACGGCGCGAAACGCAGCCCGGTGACAATCTCCGGCAAGAGAGGAAGCTCCTCGCTCCAATTGTCGCGCGGATACAGCGTAACCGCGGCCAGCAAGGCGTAGACTTGTGCGCGCCGGATCGCGTGATCAGCGCATTCCTCCACACATAGATTCTCGTGCTCCGAATTCTGTTCATCGGTAGCCATGTCGTGATCCCCTCGTCATCTATCTAAATTGAGTTCGGACGTTCCGTCGACCGCTCGTGCAGCGGCTCCACCACGCTCAGCCGCACGATCTCGCGATCCTTCTCGTCGAACCCAATGACCGTATCGTCGTACATCTGCCAGCCCTTGCCGTTGACCTCAACCTCCCGCACAAGCGGACCTTCTTCGATCTCGTAGCGGAAGATCATCTTCTGCGTCGTGCGGAAGAGCTGCATCACAGCCAGCAACTCTCGCGAAGGCGCGGTGTAGCGCTCGATGGCGCGGTCCACGCCTGGCCCGAACATCTGCCGCAAATACGGCCGCGGCGCCCACCGCGGCGGGATATAGTAGATGTTGGGTTCCGTGCCGAACTGCGGATATAGCGGCAACGCGATCTGCTCCATCCGCACCATGAAGTAGAGCGGATGCTTGGGATTCTCAATCCACGAACCGTCTTCGGCGATATCGACCAAACCGTTCAGGCGTATCTTACCCGGACAGACGGCCATGCAGCGTGTCTCCATCGGCACGCCGTCGCTCAGCGGGTCTTTTCCTTCTACGCGCGGGTAGCAGCCGACGCACTTCTCGCTTACTTGGGTCGTCCCGCGGTACATCGACTTCTTATACGGGCACGCCTCTACGCACTTACGATAGCCGCGGCAGCGTTCCTGATCGATGAGAACGATGCCGTCTTCCTCGCGCTTATAGATCGCCTTACGCGGGCAGGCAGCCAGGCATGCCGGATAGGTGCAGTGGTTGCAGATGCGCATCAGGTAGAAGAACCACGCCTGATGCTCGGGGAGCGCAGCGCCGTCCTGGCTTAGGCCGAACGCGCCGCCCTTGTACGCCGTGGACGTGTCCTCATAGAAGTTAGGCGCACGCCATTCGCTCTCGGCGGGCAGATAGCCCAGAACCTGCTCATTGGGTCCGGAAGCTTCCGTCAAGGCCAGGCCGTTGTACACGCCATAGGGCGCGGCCTGGTCGTCGGCCTGAGACTTGTCCCAACTCGCCGTGACGCCCGCAGCCTGGTGCGCTTCGTCCAGCAGCTTCAGCGTCTTCACATCCCAGTGCTGCGGATAGCTCCCATATGGCTTAGTCTCCACATTGTTCCACCACATATACTCCTGACCGCGCGAGAAGGTCCATGTCGCCTTGCACGAGCCGGTGCAGGTCTGGCAGCCGATGCAGCGGTTGATGTTGAACACAGCAACAAATTGCCGCTGCGGATGGTCCTCTGCGTAGGGGTAGGTCATTGGCCTGCCAAGATGCCAGTTATAAACGTCGGGCATGGAACGTATCCTCTCTGGCTAGGCTAGCTGGGCGTCGTTGGGTCGAAGTCCGTCCCATCAGCCCGCACCGGAATACGATACTTGGCACAGGCCGAACGGATCGCCGCGCGCACAAAGCCTTCGCCTTTTTGCCGATAGATGCGGTGGGTGGCGAGAAAGAGCGGATTGGTGAAGAGCGTCATCAGCCGCTGCTCCTCCCACCCCAGCAGCACATACTCTTCGATGATGGCCTCCGCCATCGCTTCCAACATGCCAGGTTCGCCCGGCATAACCATGCCGACCAATTCCATCGGGTCTTCCGCTTCGAATTCATCCTTCGGCATGCTTTTCTCCTATTCAGCCGGAATCTTGCGGCGAATGGGCGGACAGATCCCAGCGGGGCATGACTTCATCTCGCCGGTGAATAAGCAAAGGCAGGCAGTCGGGACAGATCCAGAAGGAGCGGCGGGCTGCCCGCCACGCCATCAACGGCAACTCGTCCTCGCTGCGCCCGCAGTTTATGCAGGCCATAGTCTGCTCCATATCGTGCGTCATTCGTTCACCTCCACAGTGTCCCCTGCCAGATAACGGTTCATGAAGTCGTTCTCGTGTCCAGGCGTAAAGCCCGTCTTGGTCGGCTCCCACGGTCCCTTGCCGTCCAGCCCGCCGTCTTCGGCCTTTACGACGCGGACGAGCGTCTCTTTCGGCACCGTGTTGAGCGCGTGATTATCGGCCTCCCCGCCGAAAATGAACTGCATCGCCGTCTTCTGCTTGTGGAAGAGCGTGTCGGTCTGGTGCATCGGCATCGACCAGTCGCGCGTGACCGACTGCTGGGAGCCGTAGCGCAGATTCGCCATATACCCCGTCCCCTCCGACTTCGCCAGCCCGTCGGGCCGGGTCTCATGTGCGCGCACCGACTTCTCGGTCGCCATGAACGGCCCGTGCTTGAGCATGACAATGTGGTACGGGTAAGCCGGGTTGTACTTGACGCGCAGCATCAGGCGCGACACTTTGTAGAAAGGATCGTCCTCCTGCCAACCCACGTACGGGCGATCCGCCGGATTGGCATCCACATACACATAGTCGCCGTCCTCAATGCCCAGGTCGCGCGCCGCTTGCGGGTTCATGTGCAACTGATGGTCGCCGGGGCCGGGCAGCCGCTTGTCCGTACGGTACGGGTCCCCGAAGTTGGAATCGAGGATGATCGTCCAGTCCACCGTGCTCCAGGAAGAATGCACGCGATGGCGGGTCTTAGGCGTCATGCAGTAGAAGTGAAAGCCCTGCTCCCATAGCGGGTTGGTCGTCCCTTTGGCCTCTTGCCACGGCATCGCCACATTGCGCACGGTCCGTTCCTCCCACCCCATCGCATCGAGCGGGATACCGTAATCATCCGGGCGGACGAAGCGGCTGTCCGCCACGATCACGTTGGGCAAGTAAGGCGTCGCTTCGGGCCCTTCCCTGTGGCTGATGATGTTCTCGCCATACTCAATCGCCTCCGGGATGTCGCAATAGCTGTTGAGTCGCCCGGTATCCGTATAGAACGGAACGGAGTCGTTGATCTGCTCCCAAAACGGGATGCGCGGATAGGTGCGAAAGAGCATGAGCGCTGCGCCAGGCTCGCCATACTTGCCGGCGATGATGTCGTCGAAGCGGTAGCCCGACGTGGTCGTCGACGAGTCCAGCAGGCGCTGGATATAGACTTCCGGACGACCTTCGAGAATGAACTTCCAGTAGTCTCGGAAGCGCACGTCGCCGATCTCGTCACCGATGGCCGCAGCCGTCTCGGCTAGGATGCGTGCATCATCTCGCGTGTCGTACAGCGGCGGGATGCCGCCTTTCCAGATCTGCAAGAACGGGTTCGAGCAAGACGCGGTGATCTCGTGCATCTCGAATTCGGCCCAGGAGTTCGCAGCCAGGGCAAAATCTGCATACTCGACGGTCGAGGTCATCTCGATGTCCATCGTGATGATCAGTTCAATGTTGGGGTTGACATTCTTGATCATCTCGTAGTGGTGCTTGGCATTGTTGAGCAGGTTGACATTGGTCACGAACTGCACCTTAGTTGGCGTCGGCATGTGGGTCTGCCCTGTAAACACCTTACGTCCATACTTCGGCGTCTCCACGATCAACGGCCGCTCAGAGTGGTTCCAATAGGCCGGCTCCTCGTCCTTGGAATAGCCGTGCGCGTGGATCTCCGATCCGGGCGCGTCGGCGTCCAGATCGGGGTCGAAGGGATCCTCCGCCACCCAGCCCTTGAAGCCCGGCCCGGTCTTGGGCGATCCCTGGAAGAGCGCCGCCTTATAGTTGCCCGCCCATGTGTAGCAGCCTGCTCCCGGTTTTCCGATGTTGCCTGTGAGCATCAGCGGCAGAAATTGCGCACGGTTCGCCAGGGTGGCATGGAACCAGTGGTTGATGCCCTCGCCGATGTGCAGCGCTACAGGGCTCATGGTGGCAATGTCCTCGGCCAGCCGTTCGATCAAGTGGCGCGGCGCGTTGGTGATATCGGCTACGGTGTCCAGGTCATAGGCTTGCAGGTGCTCAACATGCATCGACCACAGCGTCATGACCTCGACTTCGCTGCCGTCCGCCAGCCTGACCGTGCCCGACCAGTCCAGGGCCGGGTCGATGCCTCTGGAGTCCAACGCCGCGCCCACGTCTTCCCGCGTCACGGCGGCGAGTTCGCCGGTCGCGGCGTCGCGCACCACGTAGTCGCCGAGCCGCTCATATTGCTCCGCCGTCAGCCCGTGCTCCGCAAAGCTCACGCCCGCCGGATCGAGCCCTAGGCGGTAGTCGGGAAAGACATCGGCGGCGCTCAGGCGCTTCAGCGTGTCCAACCGCACCAGCAAGGGGAAGTCCGTGAAACGTTTGACGAAATCGGCATCGTACCTCTCATTGTCCATCAGCCAACGCGTCACGCCCAGGAAGAGGGCTGTATCGGTTGCCGGGCGGATAGGTATCCAGTAATCGGACTTGGTGGCAGGCGGCGAGTATTCCGGCGTGATCGTGACGATCTTGGCCCCGCGCTCCATCACCTCCACGAAGAAGTGGGATTCGGCCATCTTATTCTCAACCAGGTTCTTGCCGCACTGAATGTGCAGTCGCGAGTTACGCAGGTCGTTGAAGTCCTCATCCGACGCCTGCAGCCCGGTCGTAAATGGGTGACCGGGGGCCTGGTCTCCGTGCCACGTATAGTTCGACCACGTGCGCCCGCCCTTCGCCTCCTCCAGTCCGACGCCTCGCACGTGCGTGTCGAGCAGCGCCAGCGTGTTGGCAAAGCGATACATGCCATACTTGCCGATCACGCCCAACAAGCCCATCCCGCCCCGGCACTTGAAGGTGCGCGTCCCGGCGCCGCCCATTGCCTCGATCATCTCCTCGGGATAGCCCTGTTGGCGCAGCAGGTCGACGCCTTCGTCCGCCGAGTAGCGTTTGGCAATGGCGACCATCCCCTTGGCGATGTAGCTGTAGGCAGTCTCCCAAGTTACGGGCAGCAGTTCATCTGTACCGCGCGCCGTAAACCTGTACTTGTCCTGATTCTCCGGCGTCAGCAAGGGAAAGCCGTCGTCCGCCCACTCCTGCCAGCCTTTGCGCATCAGCGGCCCCTTCAGCCGGTGCGGGCCGTAGATGCGGCGATGGAAGGTCTGGCCTTTCTTGCAGCCGCGCGGATGCCAGTGTGCCGTCGCCCGGTTGCCGTCGAGATCGCTATAGCGCTCCACGTCATAGTTCGTCTCGCAGCGTAGGATGATGCCGTTGCGCACGAAGGCGCGCAGCCGGCAAGCATGGGTGTCATTGGGCGAGCAGACAAAGGTGAAGGACGAATCGTACTGGTACTGATCCCGATAAACTTGCTCCCACTCGCGGTCGGGATAAGCCGCCAGCGGGTTATCCACGTTGACAGGCTGCAGCGCCTGCCACTGCAGCGGCGCGCCCACAAGGGCCGCGCTCAACGCAGCGCCTCCGGACAGCTTAAGAAAATCGCGGCGAGACAGCATCGTCATGAAGTCACCTCCGGGCGGGCAGGGATCGGATCGCGGCCAGTAGGTCAGAGGCGCGAGCCTCGAGACGTTGGCTGTGAATGATGCGCAGTTCGTTGGCGCTGAGATCAGCGCGCACTATCGGCAGGTCCGGATAATCCGTCAGCAACGGGCAGAGATCGAGATCATAGCGGTCGCCGCTGCTCAACACGATTACAAGGTCGGGTTGGCATACAGCAAGCAGAGGCAGTGCGCCTGTCACATCTCCGGCGGTCCCGACCATTGACAATGCGCTGCTGCGCCCCAGTAACTGGGCCACAGTCTCGGCAAAGAGCGAGTCGCCGACGATAAACACCCTGCGCACGGCTTCATCCATGGTGTTGCCCTCCGCTTGGTTCCACCGCCAGTGTAGAATGCGGGAGTACGCCTCCGCCATCCCTCCTGCCAGGCGCAAAGAATGAAAAAAGAGTGATCTTGGCGATCACTCTCGCACGGACGAACTAGTTCTCAGATCGGACGGGAGAAACCCTGTCGTCGCCGGACGAATGGCCAAGACCCTACATCAGGCCGCGCCGCCGCGCCCGTCTAACCGCGGCGCGGCGATTGGCTGCATGCAGCTTGGCCAAAATATTGCGCACGTGGCTTTTTACCGTATGGACGCTGAGCGACAAATGCTGGGCGATCTCACGGTCCGACGCGCCCGTGGCGATGACTTCGAGCACCTCGCGCTCGCGCGGCGTCAATTCCTCGGCAGGCTCGTCCTCTGTGGCTGTCTGCCGACCCGCGGATTCTAAGTTGGCGGCAAGCCGGCCAAACTCGTCTATCAGCCTCGCCGCTAGCTTGGGCGGCAACAGCGCTTCTCCTGCCAGCGCCGCCCGCACCCCACGTAGAAACTCAGTCGAGTTCGTATTCTTAAGCAAATAACCGTTGGAGCCGGCCTTGATCGCCTCGAACAGCTTCTCTTCCTCGTCATGCACCGTCAGCATCACAATGCGTATATCGGCCGTCTCACGCGTCGACTTGATGAGGCGCGTCGCCTCCAGCCCGTCGCATACCGGCATCGAAATGTCCATGACGATCAGGTCGGGGTGCAGATCACGTGCTAGGGTCAGCGCCTCGAATCCATCGCCGGCCTGACCGGCGACTTGCAGGTCGGGTTGCCCGGCGATCAGCTCTGCCAAACCGGCTCGAAACAGTTCGTGGTCGTCAGCCAGCAACACCCGGCGCCGGCTCATCGCTTTCCCCTCATACTTAACCGCTAAACCGGACGACGATACGCGTGCCCGCGCCTGGCGCCGAGTCCACCGTCAGCCTTCCTCCGCTGCGCTCGGCGCGCTCACGCATAATGGCTAACCCGAGATGCCCCGTCTCATCTACAGCGTCTCGATCGAAACCGATGCCGTCATCGCTCACAGTGAAGATGGTTACACCCTTCTCCCATTCCGCGCACACGCGGGCTTCTCGTGCAGCTGCATGCCGCCAGACGTTGAGCAACGCCTCACGAACGATGTGCAGCGTCTGTTGTTGCGCGAGCGCGGGCAGGGCTAAGGCTGCCTCATCGACCACGACCAACTTAATCGGAAGCGCGGTCGCAGCCGCCATCTCCTCTATGCACGAAGCCAACTGTGAAGCAAACGAATCCGCCTCGGGCAGGGGCGCGTGCAATCCCGTCAGCGCAGCGCGCACCTGACCGTAGGCTCTGATCGTAGCGCCGCGCATCTGCGCCAACTCCCGCTCCGCGTCCCCAGTAGCGCCTGCAGTGATCATCTCCTGCAAGCGGTCGCACTTCATGTTGAGAAAGCCTAGTGTCTGCGCTAAGCTATCGTGCAACTCTTCCGCCAACCGCTCACGTTCGCCCAGAACGGCAGCCTGCTCGGCTTGGCGACGTCTATCTTCTGCCAACCGGGCATTGACAATGGCTCCCGCCGCGGCGTTAGCAAGCAAGTTAAATGCCGCCTGTTCCGCAGGTTCGAATTCCGCCCAGTCGGCGCGCGCCACGCACAGCGCACCCAGCCGGCTATCCCCGGCGCGGAGCGGCGCGGCGACGTACGGGCCGCTCCGCAAGCCGCGCAGAAAACCGCAGTTGGCGCAAGCGGTCTCAGACACCACAGTCTCACCTTGACCAATCACCCTGCTAGGCAGTTCAGCGCTGAGGGGCTGTCGCAGGGTACGGTCAGTCTTGCCCTCACCGCTGCCCGCCGCCAAGTGCAGCGCCGTCTTATCTTCGTCGAGTAAGCAAAGCGCTGCCGCAGTCCCCTGCATCAAGATCCGCGCCCGTGCTGTCACAGATTCGAGCAGCCGATCCAGTTCCAGTTGAGCATTGATCTCTTGGCTCAATTCGAAGGCCGCTTCCAGTTCTTGTGTGCGCCGGCTAACCCGATCCTCCAACTGCCGGCGGTTTGCCATTGCCTCAAGACGCAGACGTTCCAGCGCCTCGGCTAGCTTTCCGGATTCAGAATCGGCAAAAGCGGGTATCTCGCGCGCGAAATCCCCCTCTGCCATACGCTGCGCCAGTCCGCCCAAAGTCTCCAATGGCTCCACCACATGGCGTCGGGCCACGAGATAGCCGCGCCAAAGGACAATTAGCGCCGCAAGCACGATCAATGCATGGAGTAATAGGGCGAAAGAATGCCAACTTCGCGCCTCAGCGCGGTAGGCAACAATCGAGAGTGCGATGGCGCCGATCAACAACGTGAAGAATGTGAGAAATAGCAGCCGCAATCGGCCGGTGATCGAGTTCGGCATGTCAAAACCAGAGAGAGGGATCACTCAGTACACAGGCTAGGCCAACGAACCTCTGGTCGCCCGCGCTGCCCATTGTGCCACGATAGCCGCGCGCTGTCCACCATCGTATCACGGAGAATACGCCACGCTATCTCGCTAAGCAAGCTGGCTCTTGAGGTTCGCCCATGTTACGTCAAAAGCACGCCGATTCTATGTGACACCCGCGCCCGTCGCTCGGCACGGTTACAATGCAGAATTGGGGGCTGTATTTGCGTCGAAACTGTGAGATAATCGCTCGCGATCAGAATTCGGCCAGCTATAACACCCTTCCCAAGGCGCTCAAGACGGAAGCCCGAAGAGAGGAGAACGGTCATGCAAAATCTCCGCGACATGGCGCGGCGGCGCCCCCTGGCCCTTGGCTATTTCCTGATCTTCCTTTTCACCTGGCCAATCGATCTGGCGATGGCGGCGCAGTCACAGGGCCGGCTGCCCTTCGATGTCCCGGAAGCGCTCGGCTTATTCGTCGGCTACGGCTTCGTCTTGGCGGCCATAATCGCCGCCGCCATCGTGGGCGGTCTGCAGGAAATTGGCTCTCTACTGCGGCGATACCTAATCTGGCGCGTGGGACTGGCGTGGTACGCCATCGTCTTGCTTCTGCCGCCGGCTGTGACGCTCGCCGCCATTGGCGTCGACTGGCTGGCAGGCGGCATGACTCCTGACTTCTCCCAACCGTTCGTGCGCAAACTGCTTCCAGACGAGCTCAGCCTCTGGGTAATTGCGCCGTTCTGGCTGGTATTTGAGTTGCTGACGAACGGTGAGGAGATCGGCTGGCGCGGGTACATTTTGCCGCGGCTGTTGGACCGTCACAACGCCCTCGTCGCCAGCCTGATCCTGTGGCCGGTCTGGGCCATCTGGCATGTGCCCAAGTTTCTCTTGGCCGGCACGGTGGGCAGCGCCCACGCCTATCCATTCTGGATATTCGCGCTGAACATTTTGGCTTTCACTATCTTGCTTACTTGGGTATTCGTGCATACGCGCGGCAGCCTGTTGCTCGCCACGCTGTTTCACGCTGTAAGCAATACAGCCGTACTATGCCTACCCGCAGTGCCGGGCGAGCGCGCATTCTACATTATGGTCGCGCTACATTGCCTCATTGCCCTCATAATCGTGCTCGCAGCCGGACCAAATCTTGGCGAATATTCGACATATGCTAAACTTGCGCCCTCACACGGCGAGTCTTACCACACAGACCATGCAAAGGAGAGTTAACATGACACTGTTGGTACTTGTTCTGCGCGCGCTTCATGTCGTCGGCGGCGTCCTGTGGGCGGGTAGCGCCATCTTCTATTTCCTGTTCATAGAGCCGGCGGTTAAGGGAGCAGGCCCTGCCGGGCCAAAGGTCATGCAAAACCTGCTGGCGCGTCGCTACCCGCTATTCATGAACGTAGTGAGCGGTCTTACCGTCGTCGCCGGTCTGTGGCTCTTCTGGATCGTATCCGGCGGCTTGAATATGGGCTGGATCACGTCCGGCCCAGGTGTGGGCTTCACGCTCGGCTCCGTAGTAGCATTGGTAGTCTATGCCATCGGCTTCTTTATGCTCCGGCCGCGCGCCGACCGTATGGGCCAGTTAGGAGCGGCTATCGGCCAAGCCGGCGGACAGCCCACGCCGGATCAAGCGGCTGAGATGCATAGGCTGAACGAGGAGATGGCCTCTATCGGCCGAATTGACGCCATCCTGCTGACAATCTCGCTGTTGGCAATGGCAACCGCCCGCTACTGGGTATTCTAGAGGCGCCGCCGCCTGCGCGGCTAGGCGCCTTGGGGGTACACATGAGACTGAGTTGGCTTGTCATCACCATCGCAGCGGCTGCGACGCTGGTCGTCGCAGGCTGCTCAGGCAGTCGCGTAGCCGCCGACGCTGCAACCCAGGAAGTTGCCTTGACGCTCCAGACCGGTATGGCCGGCGGGCGCATGGTCTATGTAGGCGTCGGCGGTGACATCGACGGACAGATCAACCCCGATCTGGAGGTAGAAGCCGGGTCGCGCGTTCGAATCACGCTGATCAATGACGACGGGATGGCGCACGATTTCAGCGTCCCGGCCTTTGGGGCTAAAACGCCCATCATCAGCGCGCACGGCAGCGAAGCCGAGGTTGCTTTTACGATTAAGAGGGGGCAGGAAGGGACATACGACTATTTCTGCACGCTTGCGGGCCATCGCCAAGCCGGCATGGAAGGCCGCCTAATCGTGCGATAGCCCAACTCGGTAACCGCGCCCAGGGTGGCATACCGTCCGTGTCCGATACGTCGCCCTGAAAGCCGTCCTGACCCGTTCGTATCTAGCCCCTCCGGCGCGTTGACCTCCAGCGCAATGCAGGCTATGCTGTCTCTATACGGGCGAGACCGGCGCCGATTTCGCGGACTCTGCGCCGCCGCCTTTCACCTGAACCGGAGGCCATGACATGATGCGCACCGTAATCCGACATGCCGCAACCCTGGTCACGATGGATGCTGACCGGCGCGAGATACCCGACGGGGCGCTGGCGATACGCAACAATGTGATCGAGTGGGTTGGCCCCTCCGCCGAGCTGCCGCCCGAGTTGGCGCAACAGGCCAACCGGACTGTAAACGCTGCCGGCAAAATCGTACTGCCTGGGCTCGTCAACACCCACCACCACTTCTACCAAACCTTGACGCGCGTCATCCCCGATGCACAGGACGCCGTGCTCTTCGACTGGCTCAAGACGCTCTATCCCATCTGGGCGGAACTGCGACCCGAAGACGTGCGCGTTAGCACGCAGCTTGCCCTCGTCGAACTGCTCCTCAGCGGCTGCACCACATCAAGCGACCATCATTATCTCTGGCCCAACGGCTGCCGCCTCGACGACCAATTCGAAGCCGCCGAAGAGATCGGCGTTCGCTTCCACGGGGCACGCGGCAGCATGAGCCTCGGCGAAAGCAAGGGCGGGCTGCCGCCGGACCGCGTCACCGAGGACGAGGAGAGCATCCTGCGCGACTGCCGCCGCGTGGTCGAAGCCTACCATGACGCGTCGCCCTATGCCATGCGTCGCGTCGTCCTGGCGCCGTGCAGCCCCTTCAGCGTCAGCCCAGACCTCATGCGCGAAAGCGCTGCCCTCGCCCGCAGCTTCGGCGCGGCAGGCATACGCTTGCACACCCACTTGGCCGAAACAGTCGACGAAGAGGAGTTCTGCCTTTCCGCCTTCGGGCAGCGCCCCGCCGCCTATGCCGAATCGCTTGGCTGGCTGGGGAGCGACGTGTGGCATGCACACTGCGTACACATCAACAAGGCCGAGATTGGCGCCTTTGCCCGCGCCGGCGCCGGCGTGGCTCACTGCCCCAACAGCAACATGCGGCTCGCCAGCGGCATCGCCCCTATCCGCGCCCTGCGCCAAGCAGGCGTAGCCGTCGGTCTGGGCGTAGACGGCAGCGCCAGCAACGACAGCAGCCACCTCCTCGGCGAAGCCCGGCAGGCCATGCTCTTGCAGCGCGTCCAGGGCGACCCGCATGCCATGAGCGCCCGCCAGGCGCTCGAACTCGCCACCGTAGGCGGCGCCGCTGTGCTCGGCCGCGACGACATCGGTTCCCTTGCCTCCGGTAAGGCCGCCGACGTGGTCGCCTTCGACCTCAACGCCATCTCGTATTCCGGCGCAGCCGTCCACGACCCGGTCGCAGCGCTGGTTTTCTGTCACCCCATGACCGTCGACTTCGCTATGGTAAACGGCCATATGCTGGTGGAGAATGGAAAGCCGCTGTATGTCGAAACCGACCTGCTGGTGCAGGCGCATAACCAGGCAGCGCGGCAACTTCTGCAGCGCGCCGGCAAGGCTTAGGCGCAGGCGGAGCGAAGATGAGCAATACCTTCGACGTGATCCTCACCCACGAGCATACGGATTTCGACGCCCTGGCTTCGTTACTTGGCGCCTCGCTGCTCTTCCCGGATGCACTGCCCGTCCTGCCGCGCCGGCTGAACCGCAACGTCCGCGATTTCCTGACGCTCTACAAAAACCACTTTCGCTTCATCACGGACCGCGAGACGCCCAAAGGCCGCGTGCGCCGCGCCATACTGGTCGATTCCCGCTCGGTCAACTGGGTCAAGGGCATGGATCGCAACGTCGAGTTCTTCATCATCGACCACCACGTCGACGAGGATCAGCCGCGCGAGGAAAATAACGTCTGGTCAGCCGCAGTCGGCGCCAACACGACCCTACTGCTCGAACGCCTGATCGTGGCGGATTATGCGCCTACGCCCGTCGAGGCGACGCTTTTCGCCCTGGGCATCCACGAAGATACCGGCAGCCTGACTTACCCCTCCACCACCCACCGCGATGCGCGCTGTCTGGCCTGGCTGTTGGAGCCGCAGCGCAACGTCAATCTGGAGGTGCTCAGTCACTTCCTCAACCACCCGCTGAGCGAAGCCCAGCGCGCGCTGCTCGACGTGCTCATCGATCACAGCGAGTTCCTGGAGATCTCCGGCCATACCGTCGTCATCGCCCAGGCCGATGCGCGCGATTTCCGCGAGGAGTTGAGCGCCTTGGCGACTCGGCTGCGCGACTTTCACGAGACCGACGCCCTCTTCCTCGTCGTCAACCTCGGCGACATCATCCAGGTCGTGGCGCGCAGCACCACTGACGAGATCGACGTGGGCAAAGTCGCAGCCGAGCTGGGCGGCGGCGGGCATCCGCGCGCCGCTGCCGCGCCCATCCCAGCCCGCCACAACAAGACGCAGATCGTGCGCGACCGCATTGTGCGTCTCGTCGAAGAAATCTGTCGCTCGGCCGTAACCGTGCGCCACATCATGAGCGCAGGCCGCCCACAGATCCTGTCGCCGCGCATGTCAATCCACGCCGCCGCTGAATTGATGCAGCGCTACGGTCACGAGGGCTTTCCCGTCGTCGAACGCCGCCCGGACGGGCGCGAGGAGTTGCTCGGCGTGCTCACGCGGCGCGAAACGGATCGGGCCCTCACCCACGAACTGGGCGACCAGCCGGTGAGCCGCTTCATGCGCGCCGGTCAGATCTTCGCCCGCCCTGACGACTCGGTGAACAAGCTGCGCCGCCTGATGATCGACAGCAACTGGGGCCAAATCCCCGTCGTCGACGAGAACGATCACATCATCGGCATCGTCACCCGCACCGACCTAATCAAGCTGTGGGACGAATCGTCCCTGCCCGAAAAGCACGCCGGCGAGATCGAACGGCTGCTTAGAACGACCCTGCAACCGGTCCCCCACGCACTCCTGCAGTTGATCGGTGAGGAGGTAGATCGCCTAGACTTCACCGTCTACGTCGTCGGCGGTTTCGTGCGCGATCTGCTTCTCAATCGCCCGCATCTCGGCGCGCAAAACCTCGACATGGATATTGTTATCGAAGGCGACGCCATCCGCTTCGCCCAGCGCATGAAGGACCTCTACGGCGGTCGCATCGTGCCGCACCGCCGCTTCAATACGGCGAAATGGCTTCTCAACAACAATGACCACCCCGTGCACTATGATCAGCTTCTGGCCCGCCTGCCTCAACCGGCCGACTCCGCCGACCTTCCCGCGCACCTCGACTTCGTGAGCGCACGCACCGAGTTTTACACGGCCCCGACCGTACTGCCCACCGTCGAGACGAGCAGCATCAAACTCGACCTGCACCGCCGTGATTTTACGATTAACACGCTAGCCGTCTGCCTGAACCCTGACCGTTGGGGCGAGTTGCTCGACTTCTATGGCGGGCTGAATGACCTCAACCGCGGCGTCATTCGCGTCCTTCACAGCCTTAGTTTCGTCGACGATCCCACGCGCATCCTACGCGCCATCCGCTACGAGCAGCGTTTCGACTTCACCATCGAACCGCGCAGCCTCGAACTCTTGCAAGACGCGGTTGAACTAGTCGACCGCGTCAGCGGCGCACGCATCAAACACGAACTAGAACGCATCTTCCAGGAAGAAACCCCGGAGCAGGCCCTGGAACGGCTCGTGGCGCTAGGCGTGATGGAGCGCATCCACCCCTCGCTTGTCGTCGACGAATGGGTGCGCGCCAAATTCGCCCTCTTGCGCAGCAGACGCCTCCACGCGCCCCCATCCTCAGCGCTCGCCGCCGAACCCGTCGAGCGCCTCTACTGGGGCTTGCTCGTGTTCCGACTCTCGTCCGACATTCACGCGGTGCTGACCGAACGCCTCGGACTGCGCGCCGAGGTGCAGCGTCTATCCGCCGGGCTAGCCCTCATACGTTCACGCCTCAACGCGCTCAAGCGCACCGACCTTATGCCCAGCGAAGTCGTCTCAATCCTGGAAAAAACGGATGAGACCGCCCTTGCCCTAGCCCGCATAGCCTGTTCCGAATACCCAACAGTTGTGGCATGGCTGGAAGAATACGAACGCAAATGGCAGCATGTCCGCCCGGAACTAGACGGTCACGACCTGGCTGCTATGGGCATCCCCAAGGGTCCGGTCTACAGCCGCATCCTCGATACGCTGCGCGCCGCTCGCCTCGACGGGCGCGTGCGCACGCGCGAGCAAGAGATGGCGCTCGCCGTTGAACTTGCCCACGCCGAATTGAGCAAAGATGTGCGCAAATAGCGTATCCGTCAACCACCGGCAGGCGCCGGAAGGCGGGATTTGTTTTTGCCCACCGTTTTCTGTCTGCTACAATACGGAACGATTGGGTTTTAGCGCAGTGCGGGGGGAATTCCGCTCGTGAGTCTGAGTCTGTGGAGAGACATCTCAGTCGTATGGCTTTTCTTGCTGTGCTTCATCGGCATGCTTATCCCGCTCGCGGTCTCCTTCTTCGCCGTGTGGGGCATGCACAAAGCGCTGCAGCAAGCGCGGATCGTGTTGACGTCCGCCCAATCCGTCAGCGGCGCCGTCCGCGAAAAGGCCGATACAGCAAGCGAGCAGGTGGTGCGTCCCGTAATTGGCGCCCAGCGTTTGGCCGCACGAGCGTCCGAGTCCTTACGTGTGCTTACCGGTGCAAGACGCCGGTAACGAAGACTTAGCATAGCTGCGAGAAGATAACCATGAGCCACAAGACGCGAGCAATCATCGTGGGTATTGCAGCCGGCGCCCTGCTCGGCGCCGCCTTTGCATGGATTGCCGGCGACGATTCCGGCGAAGAGGACGTTGACGGCAACCCGCTTGCCCACCTAGGCCCCGGCGACTACTTCACGCTGGGCATCAGCATCCTGACGCTGGCGCGCCAGTTTGGCGGTATGCTCAGACGCGTTTAGAGAAAGCTCCGCCTGCTCGCGCTCGCTACTGATGCGAGCGTCAGTCCTGTCGTACGGAGCCGCCGTTTCACGGGAGACTTATGTCGATGTTGCTTGGAAGCGAAAAACGACCGTTGCGGGTAGCCATAATTGGCGCCGGCCCATCCGGCTTCTACGCCGCCGGCGGCCTGCTACAACAGAGCGAGTACTCAGTCACGGTCGATATGTTCGACCGTCTGCCTGCGCCATATGGGCTTGTGCGCTATGGCGTCGCACCGGATCATCAGAAGATCAAGTCGGTCACGCGCATCTTCGACCGGACTGCATCCAGCCCGCGGTTCCGCTTCTTCGGCAATATCGATTTTGGCACTGACATCACCCACGCGGATTTGAAGCAGCACTACGACCATATCATCTACGCAGTCGGCGCCCAGTCCGACCGCAAGCTAGGCATCCCCGGCGAAGACCTGCGCAACAGCCTCTCCGCTACGGAGTTCGTCGCCTGGTATAACGGCCATCCTTTCTTTTCCGACTTGGACTTCGACCTTGACTGCGAGACGGCCATCGTCGTTGGCGTGGGCAATGTCGCCATGGACGTGGCGCGCATTCTCGCCAGGTCCATAGCTGAACTAAAGGTCACCGACATCGCCGATCACGCCCTCGAACGGTTGGAGCGAAGTCGCGTGCGCGATATCTACGTCCTCTCACGGCGCGGACCGGCCCAAGCCAAATTCACCAATCCCGAAATCCGTGAGTTGGGCGAGTTGGAAGACGCAGACGTGATCGTGCGCGCCGATGAGCTTGAGCTAGACCCGGCTAGCGAGAAGGAGATCGCCGAAGACCCGCGTGCAGCCCGCAACCTGGACATTCTCCGCGAGTTCGCTGCGCGCCAACCCAGCGGCAAACCGAAGCGGCTTCACCTACGCTTCCTCGTCTCGCCGGTCGAACTGATCGCCGATGACGACGGCATCGTGGCGTCGGTGCGCATCGAGCGCAACAAACTGGAGCCCAACGATTCCGGCTACCTGAACGCCATCGGTCTGGGCGAATTCGAGACCCTGCCATCTTGTCTGGCGCTGCGTTCCGTCGGCTACAAGGGCATCGCGCTAGAAGACGTGCCCTACGATGAACGCCGCGGCACCATTCCCAACCGAGAGGGCCGTGTCATCGATCCGGCTTCAGGCAAGCGCCTGCCCGGCGAGTACGTTGTGGGCTGGGCCAAGCGCGGCCCGTCCGGGGTGATCGGCACGAACAAGCCCGACGCGCTTGAGACTGTCCGCCTTATGTTGGAAGATATCGCCGCCACCCCTCCCGCGCCTCAACCTGATCCGGCCTCCATCGACGCCATCCTCGAACAGCGCGAGCTGCAGAGCATCTCCATTGACGCCTGGCGCATCCTGGATCGCATCGAGGTGGCCGAAGGCGAGAAGCAGGGCAGGCCGCGCGTCAAATTCACCCACGTGCACGAAATGCTCGAGGCGCTGGAGCAGGCGCTAAAGATGCCCGTCGCCGATTAGCGCCTCACAAGTTAATGTCCGCTGACTCGCCCGGTTGCACGATTGCAGCCGGGCGTTCGTGTTCACTATGCTCCCTTCAGCCTTCTGAAGCCGCCCCGCCTAACAAGTGACACTTGTCCCAAAACATCGGGCAATTCGTCCCTATCACTCCCTCATGCGATGGACTATACTACGCATGTTGCCCGCTGCCGCGAGGGATCGTGCGCGCCATTGCCGTTGACATCGTCCACTTCTCCGGGAGAACCTATGCGAGACTTCAAATACGTCTGGGTATTGGGTCTGCTCGCCACGCTTCTCATTGTGTTCGTCCCCATTGCGCTGCTCGTCTTTCCTGTCGGCGAAGAAAAGCCCGACCCCTGGACCGCGCTGCCTCCGCACCCGCAGCCAACAGACCATCGCGCACTCCTCAAAGGGCCGTTCGATGACGGTCCCGCCGTGACCGCAGCCTGCCTATCCTGCCACGAAGACGCCGCACAGCAGGTCATGCATACCTCGCACTGGACCTGGGAAAGCGAGCCGGTCCTGCTCCCAGGCCGCGACGAACCCGTCACGACCGGCAAGAAGAATTCCATCAACAACTTCTGCATCGGCATCCAGAGCAACTGGCCCAGCTGCACGACGTGCCATGCCGGCTATGGCTGGAAAGACGCCGATTTCGACTTCTCCGACGAAACAGCCGTGGATTGCCTTGTCTGCCACGACACCTCAGGCCAGTACGCCAAGACCAAGACCGGCATCCCGGCAGAAGGCGTCGACCTCGTGGCCGCGGCGCAAAGCGCTGGTATCCCCACGCGCCAGAACTGCGGCAGTTGCCATTTTAGCGGCGGCGGCGGCGATGCCGTCAAACACGGCGACCTCGACCAATCCCTCTTCTATCCGGCGGAGAGCATCGACGTCCACATGGGGCGTCACAACTTTCTCTGCATTGACTGCCACCGTACGACGGACCACCTGATCGGCGGGCGATCCATCTCTGTCAGCGTCGACGATACGAACAACATCGCCTGCACCGACTGCCACAGCACGAACGTTCACGCCGACGAGCGGCTCAACGCCCATACCGACGCCGTCGCCTGCCAGACCTGCCATATCCCCGAAGGCGCGGTGCGCGAGGCCACCAAAATGCACTGGGACTGGTCGACCGCGGGGCAAGATCTGCCCGAAGACGATCACAGCTACCTCAAAATCAAGGGCAGCTTCACCTACGAACGCAACTTTGTGCCCGAGTATCACTGGTTCAACGGCTCATCAGACCGTTACATCCTCGGCGATCTGATCGACCCTGAGGAATTCACGCCCATCAACCAACCGCTCGGCGACCTCCATGACGCCGACGCCAAGATATGGCCCTTCAAGGTCCACCGCGCCTCACAAATCTACGACGCCGAATACGACCGCCTCATCGTCCCAAAGACCGCAGGAGAAGGCGGCTACTGGACGGAGTTCGACTGGGATTTGGCAGCACGCCTCGGCGGCGAAGCCACCGGCCTGCCGTATAGCGGGTCCTATGGCTTCGCCCCGACCGAAATGTACTGGCCTCTCTCCCATATGGTAGCGCCCACCGCAGGCGCGCTGCAGTGCAACGACTGCCATGGCGAGGGAGACCGCCTAGACTGGGAAGCGCTTGGCTATTACGGCGATCCCCTTGTGTGGGGAAGCCGAACGCGCATGCAGAAGATTGGGTCTCGCTAACCAACCACAAGGCAAGCCGCACCAATGATCCCGACACCGCTGCGTCACCTCTTGCGTGCCCTCGGTCTGGCTATCGTTCTGCTCATCTTCGACGGGAGCACAGACGCTTCAGCCCAGACCTCTCCCTTCCACCCGACCTTCCCGCTCCTGGACGCCGAAGGCGTCAATGTGCTGGAGTCCGGCCTGCCCATATCGACTATGCGCACCTGCGGCGCCTGTCACGACGCCGCCTTTATCGAGGGCCACAGTTTCCACGCCGACGTCGGCTTGTCCACGCTCACAGACCCCGGCTCGTCCGCCTCAGGTCGCCCCTGGGACATCGGCGATGGCTACTTCGGCCAGTGGAATCCCCTTACCTATCGCTATCTCTCCCCGAAGGGCGATCCGGTATTGGACTTGACCACGCCAGAATGGCTCCAACGCTTCACCCGTCACGCCGGCGGCGGGCCTGCCGTGCGCAACCGCGACGGCCAAGACTTGTCCGCCCTGACGCCCTCGGCTGAAGATCCGGAGACCGCCATCTTCGACGCGCAGACCGGCCAGATGCAAGCATGGGATTGGCAAAGCTCCGGCACGGTTGAGATGAACTGCTTCCTCTGCCACATCCCCCAGTCCAACAACGAGGCACGCGGCGCGGCGCTCACTGCCGGAGTCTTTGCCTGGGCCAATACGGCCACCCTGCTCGGCACGGGCCTCGTCGAGCAAGAAGAGAATGGCTGGGCTTACCAACTGCAGGCCTTTGACGCTGACGGCAGCCTGCTGCCCGAATACGTCACGGTACAGGACCCGAAGATCCGCAACTGCGCCCAATGTCACGGCTACGCCTCCAGCGACGCCGCAACGGCGCTCGCCCTTGACTCTTGCGACGCCGAAGACTGGAGCACCTACACCACAGGCCAGGTCGTGTCGCCGCAGCGGCTTGCCGATTCCGCGCTCAACCTGGCGGGCAAAGAGCAGTTGACGCGCAGTTGGGACATCCACGCCGAGCGCGTCCTCTCCTGCACCGATTGCCACTTCTCGCTCAACAACCCGGTCTACTACCAGGATGCATCGCAATCCCGGCTCGAACACCTCACCTTCGACCCGCGACGCATCGACCTGGGTGAATACCTGTATCGCCCGCTGCACCAGTTCGCCAAAGGCAATAGCGCCCAGGGCATGTTAGCCCCCGAACTGGATGATACGCTGCGCCGCTGCGAATCGTGCCACGACTACGACGCCGCCCATACCTGGCTGCCCTATCAGCAGCAGCATCGCGCCGCTGTCGCCTGTGAGACCTGCCACATCCCCGAACTCCATGCTCCTGCCGTGCAGACGGCGGACTGGACTGTATTGACCACGGACGGTTCGCCCGCTCTTGACTGCCGCGGTATCGGCTACGAAGATCCGGCCTCAGCCATCCCGCTCCTGAGCGGTTATCAGCCTGTTCTCCTACAGCGTCAAAACGCCGACGGCTCGTCCAAGCTCTTCCCCTACAACCTCGTCGCCTCCTGGTACTGGGTCTACGGTGACCCGCAGCGCCCCGTTCCCTATCGCAATCTGGAAGCTGCTTGGCTCGACGGCGAAGGCTACCACGCCGAAGTCGTTGCTCTGTTCGACGCCGACGGAGACGGGCAGATATCCACGCCTGAACTGAAGATCGACACGCCGGAGAAAGAGGCCGCCATCGCCGCCCGGCTCAGCGCACAAGGCCTCGACAACCCGCGCATCGCCGGCGAAGTGCAGCCCTACAGCATCCACCACAGCGTCGCCGGCGGCGATTCCGCCATTCGCGAATGCCGCGTGTGCCACGGCGACGACTCGCGCATGGGGCAGTCCCTGCTCCTAGCCGGCAGCCCGCCCGGCGGTGTTGCGCCGCAGTTTGTCGACAATCCCTCCACGCGCATCACCGGCGACCTTATCACCGACGAAGCGGGCCGGCTCCTATACGCGCCGAGCGCGGCTAAAGACGGCCTCTACGTCCTCGGTCACAACCGCGTCGCCTGGGTTGATCTGATTGGACTCCTCGCTTTCTTCGGCACGCTCGTGGGCATTACCGCACATGGCGGCCTGCGCTGGGTGGCGGCGATGCGCCGTCCTAGCCACGCAACGCGCTTCGAACGCGTCTATATGTATGGCGTCTATGAGCGGCTCTGGCACTGGCTGCAGACAGCGGCGATCCTCCTACTCATCGCCACAGGGCTCGTCATACACCGGCCCGACCTGTTCGGCGCCCTCAGCTTCCGCTACACGGTCCTGATTCACAACGTCCTAGCGGCGATCCTGGTTATCAATGCGGCGCTGTCGCTCTTCTATCATCTCGCCAGCGGTGAGATCCGCCAGTTCCTGCCGCGCCCCTACGGCTTCTTCGATCAGGCTATTGAGCAGGCCAAGTTCTATGTGGACGGCATCTTCCGTGGCCGTGAGCATCCCTTCGAAAAGACGCCCGACCGCAAGCTCAACCCGCTCCAGCAGTTGACCTACTTTGCCATTCTCAACGTGCTCTTACCGCTCCAAATCCTTACGGGGCTGCTGATGTGGGGCGAGCAGCGCTTCCCCGGCGCGACGGACACGGTGGGCGGGCTGCCCTTCCTGGGCCCATTTCACACGCTCATCGCCTGGCTGTTCGCCGCCTTCATTGTCCTGCACGTCTATCTCACCACGACGGGGCCGACTCCTATGGCAGGGATTCGCGCCATGATCATGGGCTGGGACGAGGTCGAGGTTCACAGTCGTTCTCAGGAGGCTAAGTCACACACATGACCACCCAAACGCCCTCGCGTCGCTTTCCACGCCAGGCCGAGGCGCATGTCGCCGCCCGCCGCGAAGCTAAGCCCTACATCAATCCCTACCTGGGCGGAATTCTGCTCGGCATCGTGCTTTTCGCCGCGCTCTTCATTACCGGCAACGGGTTGGGCGCGTCAGGCGGCATTAACCGCATCGTCGTCTTTGTCCAGGACCTCATCGCCCCGACGCATGTCGACCGCACCGCCTACTTGACAAGCATGGCCGGCGGCGACCTCAACCCGCTGGACAACTGGATCGTCTTCATCACATTAGGCACGCTGCTCGGCGGTTTCGTCTCCGGCTGGGCAAACCATCGTGTCAAGGTCGAGACAAACCGCGGGCCGCAAGT
The DNA here is from genome assembly GCA_030058085.1 of Chloroflexota bacterium. Lineage (GTDB taxonomy): Bacteria > Chloroflexota > Anaerolineae > Caldilineales > Caldilineaceae > JASGTU01. The sequence goes on along the minus strand of JASGTU010000119.1, from coordinate 5,735 downwards.
GTCCGTCCGACTGCGCTGGGTCATGGCCTTCATCGGCGGCGCCATCATGGGCTACGGCGCGCGTCTGGCGCGCGGCTGCACCTCCGGCCAAGCGCTATCCGGCGGCAGCGTGCTGTCGGTGGGCAGTTGGACGATCATGTTCGCCATTTTCGGCGGGGGTTATGCGCTCGCCTACTTCCTGCGCCGCTTCTGGAACTGACCGCCGCTCGGACACGGAGGAAACCCGTCATGGCGCCATATGCCATCACTGAATTGTTCGGCCACTGGGGAGCCAACGCCGTCTACGTGTTGATCGGCTTCGCCTTCGGCGCAGTCCTAGAGATGTCCGGCTTCGGCAACTCCATGAAGCTCGCCGCCCAGTTCTACCTCAAAGAGATGACCGTACTCAAGGTCATGTTTACGGCCATCGTCGTCGCCATGCTGCTGATCTTTCTCACCAGCGCGGCCGGTCTTCTCGACTTTAACCTCGTCTGGGTTCCTCCCACCTACTTGTGGCCCGGCATCGCCGGCGGCCTCCTCATGGGCGTCGGCTTCATCATCGGCGGCTTCTGCCCAGGCACGTCGCTCGTCTCGGCGGCTACGCTCAAAATCGACGGCATCTTCTTCGTGCTAGGGGCCTCTTTCGGCATCTTTCTCTTCGGCGAGACGATCCAGTTTTACGACGGATTCTTCAACTCCTCGAATTTGGGCCGCCTGATCTTGCCCGATCTGTTTGGCGTCGACGCGGGTGTCGTCGTGATTGCAGTCACGCTGATGGCGCTCGTCATGTTCTGGGGTGCAGAGCAGCTTGAGCGCATCTTCGGCCATAAGGACCCGAAGGCTGCTCCTCGCTGGCGGTACGGGGCAGCCGGCGCCGCCCTGGCAGTCGCCTTGGCTGTGCTGATTCTCGGCCAACCCACCGCCGAACAGCGCTGGCAGCGCATCGCCGCCGAGAAACAGCTGCTCCTAGATCAGCGCGCTGTCCAAATTCACCCCGGCGAACTGCTCAGCCTGATCGAAGATCCGCATTTGCAGGTGGTCATGCTGGACGTGCGCACCGAAACGGATTACAACCTTTTTCACATCCTGGATGCGCGCCATGCCCCCCTCAGCGCTGTTGCAGAGGTGATCCCGGAGTTGCATGACCAGCCCGCCAACACGGTCTTCGTCGTCATGAGCAATGACGAGGTCGCAGCTACCGAGGCATGGAAAGTCCTCGCGGCTGAGAGCGTACCCAATACCTACATCCTTGAAGGCGGCGTCAATCGCTGGCTGGATGTCTTTGCCAACGAAGAGTTCAGGGCCGAGTACCAAAAGGCGTCAGCGCAGCCGGATCAGTTGCGCTACATTCCGAATGCGGCGCTCGGCTCGCGCCTGCCGGCAGCCGAACCGAACGCTGGCCAAGTCGAGCTGGAGTTCATTCCCAAGGTCCAGCTAGAGATGAAGCGCGGCCCATCGGGCGGCGGCTGCGGCTGACGGCGCCAAGCAAAGTGCGCTAGCAGGGCTACGCGTATAAGGCACGGACGCCATCTCTCGGCGACTCTAGCCGCGGCTATCGCACTTTGACACGCGTCAAACGTGCGGGGTATACTATTTCCATCATTCCCGACCAAAACACCTCTCACTTCCGGTCACGCCGCAGCCTGGCGTCGAGTCGGAACTTAGGTGTACAGCGCATATCACAGAGTAAGCAGCACCAGTAGAAGGCGCTCTGACTCCCCGAAACCCAGCGCCTGTTCCGATATTGGAGCAATTCCGCGGCGCTATTGGCGAATACCGCCGCCCATTCGCTCATCATCGCATCGCGTGGAGCAGCCACAATGACCGATGTACTCCTCAAAATCGATGGCATCAGCAAAGAGTTCTCGACGGTTCCCGTCCTGAAGCATATCGATCTGGAGGTCATGCGGGGCGAAGTGCTCGGCATCGTCGGCGAAAACGGCGCCGGCAAGTCCACCTTGATGAAGATCGTCAGCGGCATCTACACCCCGACCGCGGGCCGCCTTGTTTTTGAGGGCCAGCCCGTGGAAATCCGCGAGCCGCTGGATGCCATGCAGGTAGGCATCAGCCTCATCCCGCAGGAGTTCAACCTCGTCAACGATCTCGCCGTCTACGAAAACGTGTTCCTCGGCCGCGAACTCAGATTGCGCAGCGGTCTACTGGACAAAAAGCGGATGATGGAGCGCACGCGCACCTTGCTCGAAGAGCTTGAGGTGGACATCAAGCCCGACGAACGCATCGAGCGGCTCAGCACCGCACAGAAGCAGATGGTCGAGATCTCCAAGGCCGTCGCCATGGATGCCAAGCTCCTGATCATGGACGAGCCGACCACCGTACTCACCCAGTACGAGATCGACATTCTCTACCGCCTCATGCGCCGTCTCAAGAGCCAGGGCGTTACCATCATCTACATCTCCCACAAGCTTAAAGAAGTCAAGGCCATCTGTGACCGCGTCATGGTGCTGCGCGACGGCGAAGTGATCTGCCTCGAACCCACCGGCGCACTCTCAGAAGTCGAGATTGCACAGCGCATGGTCGGTCGCGAACTGAGCCAGGTCTTCCCGCCGAAGGGTGAACCCGGCGAAGAGCGAGTGCTAGAAGTGCGAAACCTCACTGTTCCCGGCGTACTCGAGGACATAAACCTCGATATTAAGCGGGGCGAGATTCTGGGCCTGGCTGGGTTAGTCGGCGCTGGTCGCACCGAAGTCGCGGAGGCCATCATGGGCGTCCGCCCGCACACAACAGGCGAGATCCTGCTCAACGGCAAGAAGTTGGACATCCGCTCTCCACAAGACGCCGTGGAGAGCGGCATCAACTATCTGTCCGAAGACCGGCAGGGCAGCGGCATCCTCACCGGCTTCAGCGTCACCAACAACATTACACTCGTCTCGTTAAGGCGGTACTGCCGGCACTTCTTCAACTTGATCAAGAGCAGCGATGAGAAGGCGGCGGCAGAATCGCATAGAGACCGCTTCAACATCAAGACGCAGAGCCTAGACACGCGCCTGGAATTCCTGAGCGGCGGCAATCAACAGAAAGTATCGCTCGCCAAGAGCATCGACCCCGACCCGGTCGTCTTACTCGCCGACGAACCGACGCGCGGCGTAGACGTCTCTGCCAAGCAGGAAATCTACCGCTTCATCAAATCTCTCTCGGATAAGGGCCTCTCGTGCCTCTTCATCTCGTCCGAGCAAGAGGAGATCGTCGGCATGTGCCATCGCGTCATCGTCATGAAGGAGGGCCGCATCATGGGCTCCCTCTCCGGTGACGAAATCAACGAAGCCGAAATCATGTTTTTGGCGACCGGCGTCCGCGAAAGCAACGGCTCGCCGGCTCCTGTAAACTGATCCACCAGCGATGGACGGCTGTGAGCGATCCGGCCGCCCGTTGCGCACCCCTTCCATCCTGGGCGGAGTCAAGGAATGAATAGCGCACTATCAGGCAGTTTGCGGAAGTTCGAGTACGAGAAATACGCATCGCTCATCGCCTTGGTGGCGTTGTTCGCGATCGCATCCATCCTCAGCCCCTACTTCCTGCAACTCCAAAACGTCCTCAACATCTTGCGTCAGGTCTCCTACACGGGCATCATCGCTCTCGGCATGACGTTTGTCATCATCAGCGGCGGCATCGACCTCTCCGTCGGTTCGGTGGCGGCGTTCGTCGGGGCTGTCTGCATCCTCACACTCAACGCGATTCTGCCTATTGTCGGCAACGAATTCCTGGCAGTTACACTCGCTATCCTCGCCGGCCTGGCAATCGCCTCCCTATGCGGCGCGCTCAACGGCATACTAATCACGCGCGGCAGAATCGCGCCCTTTATCGTCACTTTGGGCACGATGGCGATCTTCCGCTCGTTGGCTCTGTTTATCGGCAACGCCGGCGAAGTGCGCTCCAACAGCAACCTATTCGGCAACTTCGGCATGAACTCCGTGGCGATGGTGCCGGTGCCCGTTTTCGTGATGCTGATCCTGGCCGCCTTACTTGCCGTCACGCTCAACCAGACGCGTTACGGCCGCTATCTTTGCGCCGTAGGCTCCAACGTGCGCGTCGCCACCTTCTCCGCCATCAACGTCGATCGCATCAAGTTCCTGGCCTACACGCTAACCGGCTTCGTCGTCGGCGTCTCCGCCATCCTGCTGTCATCCCGCTTTAACGCCGTGAGCACGTCGAACATGGGCATGGCCTTCGAGTTGGATGCCATCGCCGCGGTCATTATCGGCGGCACGCCCATGACAGGCGGTCGCGGCACGGTCTGGGGCACGATCATCGGCGCTATCATCCTGGGCATCATCAACAACATGCTCAACATGCTGGGGGTGTCGCCCTATCTGCAGGGCACTGTGAAGGGTCTGGTCATCATCGGCGCAGTCTACATCCAGCGCCAACGGGCTTAGCCAGCCGTCCCGGCTCCTCTTGGGGCCGGTTCTCAATTCAACGGCAGATTTTCGCCCCCTGCGAGCGTGAAGCGTTCGACGCCATCGCCTGCATAATTCAGCGGAAAGATGCCCTCTACCCCAACAGGAGGACAGGTATGAAACGCTTGCTAGTAGTCTCCCTTGCCGTTGTGATGGCGCTTGCCATGCTGGCGGCATGCACCGTTGTCCCGGCAGCGCCTGTAGGCGAGCCGGCTGCCGCCCCTGCCGGAGAAGCCGCGGCCGCCGAAGAGGCAGCGCCGGCGGAAGCCTTGCCGCCGTTGAAGATCGGCTACTCGATGCCATCCGCCACGCACGGCTACATGGCGCGGGCCATCTACTGGGCCGAAACAGGCATGGCCGACTGGAAAGCCAAGGATCCCAGCCTCGAGTTCCTCTTCGTCACAGCCGACAACGTGACCAAGCAGGCCAACGACATCGAGGACCTGATCCAGCAGGACATCGACGCGCTGATCGTCTTCCCGTTCGACGCCTCGGTTACGTCCGTGGTCGAGAAAGCCTATGAAGCCGGCATCTACACCGTGGTGATGGACCGCGGCACTTCCAAGCCTGTCTATGATATCTACCTCTCGAATGACGACGAGGGTTACACGCGCACGGGCATGGAATGGCTGTCGGAGCAGTTGGGCTACGAAGGCGATGTCGTCATCATCGAAGGCATCCCCACGCCGATCAACACGATTCGCGTCGATTCCATCCGCGCCGTAGCCGACAAATACCCCGGAATCAACATCCTGGATTCCCAGCCGGGCGACTGGAACATGCAGAAGGCGCTCTCCGTGATGGAGAACTACCTGCAGAAGTATGACAAGATCGACGCCGTCTATACCGCCGACGACGACATGATGCTTGGCGCGATCCAGGCCTACAAGGAATCCGGCCGCAGCGACATCAAGTTCTTCCTCGGCGGCGGCGCCGACAAGCGCGTCATCAAGACGATCATGGACGGCAGCGACCCGTTGGTCAAGGCCAATGTGACCTACCCGCCCGACCAGTGCGCCACAGCCGTATCTCTGGCCGTGATGGGCGCCCGCGGCGAACCCATGCCGAACTTCTACCAGAAGAAGCTGCCGGTGCGCGTCATTCTCTCCGCCGAGCTGGTGACCGAAGAGAATGCCGAGTTGTACTACTTCCCGGACGAGCCGTAAACCGCACAGGCCCGCCGTTGCCTGCACGCATGGGCTAGCAAGGCAGGCGCGAAAGCGCCAACTCGCACCAACACAAGTAGAGCCGCCCTGTTCGACGGGGCGGCTCTTCGCTTTTAGCGCTATCTTCTCAGCACCCCCTGCAGGATTCGAACCTGCGACCCGCTGCTTAGAAGGC
>JASGTU010000118.1 GCA_030058085.1 Chloroflexota bacterium | reverse complement strand
CCCACAGGCTGTCGAGGCGTTCCTCGCTGCGCTGCCCGTGCGCGTCGAGGTGGGTGCGCAGATAGGCCAGGCAGCGGTCCCAGAGGTTCTGGTTGAAGTAGGGCACGTAGAGGTGCGTCTGCACGATGCCGGCAGGCGGCACGGCAGGCATCTCCGGCGGCGTGCTGAGTTCGCGCAACTCGTCCATGGCCTCGCGCAACATCTGCTGCCAACCCTGCAGGATGCGGATCAGCCGTGTGTGGCAGCGCGCGAGGCCGTCATGGGCCTGCGCTTGGAGTTGCGCCGTGAGTTCGGCCCGCGCTAGGTTCACCCGCGCCCGGCGCAGGCGGGCGATGCGCGCCTGATGGAGGCGGTACGTGGCGAGTCCTGCGGCCAAAGTTCCGGCGGCGAAGCCGGCGAGGGTCAAACCGTCGCGCACAGGGCTCCACGCGCCGTGAACCAGCCAGAGGTAAGCCAGAGTGATGAGCGAGACGACGCCGATAGCCGCCAGGCCGCGCAGCAGTATGGCCGTCAGCGCGGGCGCTTTGGCGACGGCGGCGGCATATTTGATGCGCCATTCGTGCAAGGCTTGCTCGCGGCGGATGCGGCCCAACTCGCGCATACTGGGGGTGAGGGCGATCTCCAGCCGCTGCTGGGATTCCTCGGCTTCGTGCAGCCACTGGCGCGCCTGGTCGTGTGCGCGGATCAAGCCGGTAGGCGAGGCGGACAGCAGGTCGAGCAGGCGTTGGTGCATGCGCGCCAGCAGTTGCGGGGCGAGACGGTCATCCCCCTCTAGACCGGCGGCAAAGGCCGCGCCGGAGTCCGCGCCTGCAGTCGCCAGGCCCCAAGCCTCATCCACGGCATCTGCGCCTGCGGCCAGCTCGAAAGTGCGGCTCACTTCCTGCATGTGGTCGTCGAAGGCCTGCGCCCAACCTGCCGGCGCATCAGGCGGGGCAACCGCGCGCAGTTCCGCGGCTGCGACCGGTGAGAAGACAAAGGACTCGCGCACGGCGAGATCGGCTACACGCGCCGCGTCACCGTCGTTCACGGGGTCGTCGAAAAGCTGGGGTAGGCGCGCGGCGAGCAACCCCAACGCCTTGGTCTCGGAAAAGCCGAGGTCCTTGAGGCTGAGGTTACCCTGGTTACGGTTTGCCTGCTCACGCAGCCGGGCGAGCGGATGGCCGGCGGGCGGTTCGTCCGGCGTACTGCGCAGCACCCATTCGCGCACCAGGCGGCTTTCCTCCTGGCGGTTGACGGCGTGCAATATCTGCTGCACGGGCACGTAGTCGCCCGCACTACCGACGAGGCTGTAGGGGCGGCGGTCGCCGGGACGCAGAGAATAGCCCAATTGCTCCTGGATATAGAGGTCGGCGCTGCCGGCGACGAAAGCTTCGAGCGCGTTGCCGGCGAGGACGGCCAACTCGTGGCTGTCTTCGGCTAGGCCCTGGTTGCTCTTTTCGCGGTCGAGCAAATAGATCTGGTCGAAGAGCGGCTGGCCGATCTGGTCGAGGAGGAGCGGATTGCCCTTGCCGACGCGTAAGCCGAGCGCTGCCTGGGCCTGGTCGTCGCTACGCAGGCCGGTGAGCAACTCCAATTCGGAGAGGGCGGCATAGGCGGCGGCGTCTTCGAGCGCCCGCGTGCGGTCGACGGCGTAGCTGCCCATGGCAAAGAGGGCGACGACGTTGGAGATGTGGCGGCGGCCCAGCCGGCCCATGAGCGCGGCCACGACCGGCCAGATTAGAGCGGAGGCCAGCGGCTCGAAGAGCGGCGCGACCACGTAGAGCGTGGTCTGTACAAAAGAGTCATCCGGCGAGAGGATGTCCTGGCGGATGGGGTCGATGAGATGCGCTTCGAGCAGGCGCGAGACGGAGTCTGCGTGCTGTACGCCGGCCTGCATAAAGTCCTGGCGCGTGGCGCGGCGCAGGTTGCGTCCGGTCTCGGCGTCGGGGTGGCGCAGCGAGATGGCGGCCCCCGCGGCAGGGGATCGGAAGGGATGGCCCTCGAACTGGAGCGTCTGCAGGGTGGATTCAGTCGCACGCAGCAGGGCGACGGCGCGCCGTTCGGCGTGGGTGAGTACAGCCCCGGCAACGGAGTCGGCGGGCTTGGGCGGCGCGCCGTCGATCTCGGCGAGGATGCGCTCTACGTAGAAGGGCGTCAGCGGGCGGTCGCCGCGCAGTTTACGCAGGGTGAACTGCACCAGGTCGCTGCCGGTGAGCAGCGGGTCGGGCAGAACGACGCCAAAGCTGGTGATGCGGTTGAGGTCGGGGTCAGCCGCGCCCTGGGCGGCGCGCTGCTCCTGTGCGGCCTGAATGCGCGGGGCCAGGTGCAGCAGGGTCTGCAAGCCCCAGCCGCCGAAACAGAGAATAGCCGCCCGGCTATGCGTGAAGGTCACTGGCATGCTTTCCGCCGCTCACTCAGTTGAACGTGCGCCGCGGCACGGCGTCCGGCCGCGGTACGAGACTCGGACTAGGCGTGCGGTCGCCTTGCTCCGGCGTAATTTCGGGCAGATCCGCCCACGCCGGGTTGAGGTGAAACTCCTCGCGCACGGGGAAGTCCAGGCTGTTTTCGTATTGGGCGCGGAATTCGTCGAGCCGTTCCAGCAGCGTGACAGGCAGACCGTGGACGATCCAGACCGCGTCCATGCGCATATGGTCGCCCGTCGGCACCCACTTGATGTCCTCTTGGCCCACCGTGGCGGCTAGTAGGCTGGAGTCTTCCTGGCGGCTGGTGGGGACCGCGGCCAGGCGGATGTGCTCCAGGTTGGACTCATGGAAGCTGAAGCGGTCGGCGTCCCAGCGGATGTAGGGGTTGAGCCGGTCGAGCCACTGGTGAATGCGGTTATCCGGGCGCTGGCGGCTGCGCTCCACTTCTTCGCCGTGCTGCACGGTGATGATGTGGTTGATGTCGACCATACTGTGCACGCGGTGGAGCAGGCCGGTATTGTCCGCGGTAGCCGCGTTCAGTTGGGCGTAGATGTCGTCGGCGGAGACGGCGTTGGCATCCTGCAGGAGTTGCGTAAAGAGCGGCGCAAGCGCATTGTGCCAGTCGGTCGCACTGACCGCGGACGCGGCCCGCCTGTAGAAGTGTTGCAAATAGTCGCGGCCGACTGCGCCGGTTTCCAGCTCGTAATAGGTGCTGGTGCTGGGCCGTCCGTCGGGGATGCGCGGGTCGATGCGGTCGGCCATACGGCCGGCGTCCTGGTTGGCGCGGGCGAGGGCCATGGCGCAGGCGTTGATCTGGCTGCGCAGGGCTTGGCGCAGGATGTTCGCCTGTTTGCCGATCTGGTCGACGATGGCGACTTCGAGGGCGTCACGCTTCTGGTAGATGCGGGCGCGGGCCTTACGCGCCGCCAAGTCTCTGGCGCGCTCGCGCGCCTGGCGCGGGCTGAGGGCCATCATCGCCAGTTCGCCCAGGCCGCCGGCCAATTGCTGCGCCTGCTCCGCGAAGCCGCCCTGCTGGGCGAGGAGTTTGCGCCATTGCAGGCGGTCCTCTTCGGTGACGGGCGCGCCGTCGACCAGGAAAAGGCGCTGGCGGGCGAGCGATTCGGGCAGGGCCGTAGCCGCGGCGGGCGGGCTGAGCAGATCGCACAGCGCAATCGCGCCGCGGATGCCCGTGTCCATCAGCGCGCGCTGCATGGTCTGGCGGATGGGCTCCCAGAAGCCGAGCCAGGCGCCCTGCATCTCCTCGACCTGCTCCAGATCGGCGTCGAGGCGGTCGTTGTCCAGCGCGGCGAAGCGTCCGGCAAGGTGCGAGAGCAGCGTCTGCCACAGGTTCTGCACGCGCTGCCGGTCCGCTTCGGGCAGGGGCTGGCGCGGGTCCGACAGCGAAGGCCCGGCGGCGAAGCGGCGGATCAGGTCCGCCACAAAGGCGCGCTGCCAGAAGTCGACCAGCGATTCGTGCGGGGCGACGAGGGCCGAGGCGGCGAAGCTGCTGTAGACGAGGAAGTGGCGCCGCCGCGAGATGCGTTCGCCCGTGACATGGCCGGCCGCGCCCTCCAGCTCGAACATGCGCTCGCGCACGACGTTGACCTCCAGGCCGAGGATTTCGCTGCTGAGGTGGCTGATGGCCGTAAGCTGGATCAGGTGCGCGGCCATGTTTTCGGCGTCGGATTTGCGCGCCAGGCTGCGCCCGTCGCGGTTGGTGCGGCCCATGAGGAAGATGAAGTCGAAGGGCGCGTAGGGCGTATCGGGCAGTTCTCTCTGCTCGCTGGGGTAGAGCGCGCGGAATTGCTGCGTCTCTTGGAAGTGGTTCATCTCCTTGAGCGCGGCGTAGGCGTTGGCGCGGATGCGCCGCCGCTGCAGGTCGCTGGAAATTTCGTTCTCCAGCACGTCGGGCAGGAAGAAGATGCCGACGATGCGGGCGTTGTTGCGCACCTGGGCGCGGATGCGATGCACCACGTCGAGGAACATGCCCGCACCCGTGCCGCCGCACAGGCTGCTGACGACATAGATGAGTTGGAAGTTGCCGACGACGGGGAAGCCGCGGTTCTGCGCGATTTCCATGTCGCGGATCTTGTCCAGGTTGGTCAGCTTGGTTTCGAGCAACTGCTTGAAGTTGACGTAGTTGCGGAAGAAACAGAGCCGCCCGATGGGGCGAAGCTGCTTAGCCCCGTTGTGGATGTAGCCAAGCGGGATGGAGGGGTAGTTCCACCACTGGGCGATCTCCGGGTGCTGGTCTAGGTTGGAGACGAGGCGCGTGGCATCGAACTTGCCCATGTAGGCGAATTCATCGGCGAATAGCGGCTCCTGATCGAGCCGGTTGACCAACGGCTCAGTGTCCAGCGCCAAAAGCTGGATCATGCCGGGCAGTTGTTCGCCGCCCCAGACGTTGCGAAAGCGGCGTTTAACGGCGCGCACGGTGTTGCTGCCCATGCCGCCGACGCCCACGACCATGGTGGGGTAGATGGTGGGCTTATCATAGCGTTGTACTGGCTCATTCATGGCCGTGAGACTCCTACCAACTCGAATTCCACGGGTCCGAGCCGTGGCCGTTTGCTTGTGTGGGCGAAGATTTGACCGGCTCGTCGGGTGGGGTTTGCGCGCCCCAGACCGTACCCCATTCGGATGCACCCCAGGCCGGTGAGGCCGTGTTGGGCGCGGCGGGAACCGGCGGCTCGACCGCGGCGCCGGCGGTTTCGTTTTGGACGGCGACCGTCTTGATGGCGGCAGCCATAGCCGCTTGCTCCACCTCGTCCGGGTTGAAACCGCGACTGCGCACGCGGGCCACGATCACCAACAGCAGCAGCAGCGTCAGCGGGCCGGTGCAGAACAGCCAGGGCAGGCTATAGACGGGCACGACAACCGGCGCCAGATAGCGCTGGTAGAGGCTGGGACTGCGCAGCGAGATATTAACCTGGCGCGGCGCGCCCTCCAGCCCGGCAATGCGCAAGCCGAGCCGGCCCGTATAGTAGGAGCCGCGCAGCGCGTCGTGCGGGATGGCCTGGCGCGCGATCAGGGTGACGGGGACGAGATATGTCCCGTCATCCTGGGCCGGGCCGTTGACCTCGACCGGCGGCATTTCGATATACTCGGATGTCAGGGCGCTAGGACCGCCCTCAGGAACGTTGCTTCCCGCGGCCTGGATGTCGTCCATCTCCAGCACGAAGGGCGTCTTGCCGTTGAAGCGCAGGCGAAGCGTCTGCTCATTGCGTGCGCCGGCATCCTGCAGGTCACCGAGGTTGAGGCTGCCGTCGACGAGCGACCATTCCACGTCGGCAACGTGCACCTGCCAGTCCACGCGGTCGGGCGTTACGTCATAGTCACCGTCGGGGCCTGCGAAGCGAATCACGCCGGAGCAAGCGCTGGGCGGGACGCGGTCGAGACTGGTGAGACGCAGGGGCAGCACAGTTTGGCCCATGCGGTCCTGCACATCGCCGGCGGTGATGGCGAGGCCGTCACACGACGCGCTTTCGAGGCTGGGCGTCAGGGCGAACGGCCTGCCGGAAAAGTCGACGGTGAGGAAGGCTTCCCGGTCGAGCCGGAAATTGGGCGAGGTGTCGAAGAGCACATCGCCGAAATCGACGGCTTGGCTGCGGATGCGGGCAAGCGGTCGGGGCACGGTGAGGCTGACGTCGATCTGCGCGGCGGGGCGCAGCATGACGTTCATGGGCAGCCCTGCCGGGCTCTTGGCCTCCAGCGTGATCTCACCGGTGTAGTCGCCGGGGCGCAGCGCGTCCAGCCCTTCGATCAGCAGGTTGGCGGCGATTGCGCCTTCTTCGGGCACGTCGTGTTGGAAGTCGAGCGAGACGACGTTTGCCGCCTCGCCGGTGTCGGCGTTGCGCAGCGTGATGGCAGCGGTAAGCAGGCCGATCTCTTCGACCGTGCCGGAAGTGAGTTCGACGGGCCAGCCCTCGGCAGGCATCTGCGCCAGGTCGAGTTGCGCAGGGATGCCGCGCAGGTAGACTGCCGGCTCCAGGCCGACGCTGGTCTGCGCCCAGTCGCTGAAGCGCAGGTCGCCGCTCTGGGCGGCGACAATGTAAGTGATCTCGTAGTCGCGGCCGTCGGCAGGCTGGAAGGATTCGTCGCTGCAGACCCGATCGGCGCAGGTCATGGCCGCGGCGTGGACCAGGCTGCGCATGTCCGCGGCGCGGTCGATCTCGGAGACGTAGACGGTGGCGGCCATGTTCTGCACATCATCGCCGCCGGTGAAGCCGACCTGGAGACGCAGGCGTCCATCCGCCAGGCGACCGTTAGCCGCGGGGCCGGGCGACAGGACTTCGGCCCTGGGCAGGCCCGCCAGCGGCTCGACGCGGAAAGTGCGCACGAGTTGGAGCGGCTGCTCGTCGTCGCCGAGTTGGAGGCGCACAACGCCCGGGTTGTCCGTGGGGAGGTAAGCGCGCAAATCGTCCCGCCCAAAAGGCTGCATGAGCGCTTCATCGTTGTAGAGCAGCGCTTCGCCCGCGCCTGGCCCGAAGCCGCGGGCGATGAGCAGGGGCGGCTTGCCCGCCGGGTAGTAGCGCACCGACGCCGGGCTGTCGGCGAGGCTGGGAGGCGGGTTGATAAGCTGAGGGAAGCTCGCCGCCTGCACGACGACAAAGCCGCCTTCCGGCGTGACTGCGGTCCAACGCCCCTCCGCCAGGCTATCCGCCTCGATCACGCTGACGTCGATGTTGGGGTCGTCGAGCGCGGTGCGGGTCAAGACGGGTTGGTCATCCCGGGCAAGGCTCTGCAGGCCGCCGCGCGGCGTGACGAATGACATACTGCGCACGCCTTGCGGCGCGCGGGTAGCCAGTTGCAGCGCGCTGCCCCGTCCGGTGATGACCGAGCGATCCGGCTTCATCTGGGCCGCGATCTCGCTGAAAATGCGCAGCAGATCTTCGGCGCTGGCGGCTTCGCTGACGCCGAAGTCGGCGAACTGCTCGCGCAGGAAATCGCCGGAGCAGCCGGCGCTGGCGTTGCAGAGCACGACCGGGAAGGTGAGCACGCCATTGCTGCGTAGAACGTCGACCTGGGCGGCGATGTCCGCCTTGATGCCGTCCGGGCCGGCGGGGTGGGTCGGCTCGCCGTCGGTGAGGAGCAGGATGTACTGGTTGCGTCCTGTCTGGCGTGCGGAGGCGAGCAAGTCCATCGCAAGCTGCAGGCCGAGGTCGATGCGCGTGTAGCCGCGGCGGAAATAGTCGTCGGGCGGCTGGAGGGAGTCGACCAGGCGGCGGCGGTTGTCGCCGTCACCCACAGGCTGGAGATCGCCCATGAGACCGACGCCTTCGGCGACCGTGTCGAAGCGGATGACGGCAACGCGGTCTTCGGCGTCGGCGAGTTGGACGAGCAGCCGCGCGGCGCTGTAGCGCAGTTCCAACGGGTCGCTCGGTTGGTTCGGGCTGGGCGAAGCGCAGGGCGGAAAGAAGGGCGGCTGGCCTTGGGGCCAGGGCCAACAGGTCGCCATGCTGCCGGAGTCGTCGAGGATGACGACGACATCGACCGGCTGGGCCACGTCATCGCCTTGCAGCGAGGCCGGCGCGATCTGTGCCGTCGCGACCTGGGAGCTGCTCGCTAAGAAGACGGCCGCGACGGCCAAGAGCAAGGCAAATCCGCCGGTCCGCCAGTGTAAAGTTAAGGTTTTTCGTCGATTCATTCGCTTCTACTGTCGAACAACGGCAGCGCTGCCGAACGCCGGCTCCACACTATGGGCCGGAACTGAACGACCTCCTGCCGCGGCCCATTATCCCGCCTGGAATGCTTTACGTCAAGTTGGCTCGAAAAGTCGCGGCGAGGCTGCCCGAAATAAGCGGCTGTCCGCTGCACGCGTGCCATGACAGGGTAACGGTGGTCGAGTGATCACGGTTCCCTCGAGAAGCGAGCAGGTTGCTGCAGAGAGGGCGGCTTATGCGCGGAGGATGGGGGCGCAGGGGGCCACAGGAGGCGCGATACAGGAGCAAGAAGCGTGGTACGGATGAACCAACCGCCGATCGCCATACGAGAAACCAGCGTTCTGCTCGTACGACGATCGGCGGAATCTGCGTCGGATCAACTGCTTTCAAGCAGCGTTGCGATCTCCTCGAAAATTTGACTGAACTGCTCGACGGGCAGCGCGCCCTGAATGACCGAGCCCTGTCCGTTGAAGACGACGATGAAGGAAGGCGTAGCGCGGATGAAGGGAATGCCTTCCTGGAGGTCGCTGGTCACGCGCTCGGTCGTAGCCGGGTCGATCAGGCAGGCGCCGAAGGCGTCGATGTCTAGGCCAAGCTGCTCCGCCAGCGTCACCAACACGGCATCCGGGTCTTCCACGCTCCACGCCTGTTGTTCGGCGAAGATCAGCTCGTGCATCTCCCAGAACTTGCCCTGCTCGGCGGCGCATTCGGCCGCGGCGCCGGCATTGGGCGCGGCGGGGTGGCTGTCCAGCGGGAAGTGCTTGAAGACCCAGAGCACCTTGCCGGTGTCCACAAACTGCTCGTCCAGGATCGGCTGCGACTCTTCGGAGTGCCGCTTGCAGTAGGGGCACTGGAAGTCGGAGAACTCGATCATGGTGATAGGCGCGTCGAGGCTGCCCTTGTACTGGTCGCCCGCCATGTTGTAGCCGGGGCGGTCGGGGTCCGGGGCCCAGCCTTCGGGCGTAGCCCAGAAGGGGATGCCGGCGCTCTCTTGGGCATTGGCCTCGGCGAGAGCCTCGGGCGATTCGCCGGCGAGGATGGCGTCGATCAGGACCTCGAACTGCTCAAAGGGCTGCGCGCCCTCGAGTTGGAAGACTGCCCCATCGGCGATGCGCACAAACTGGAAGGATGGCGTGCCGGCGAGGCCTCTGCGCTGGGCGTAGATCACGCGCTGATCGACCGCGTCAATACCCGCTTCGCCCTCCACACAATCGGCAAAGGCGTCCATGTCTGCGCCGGCTTCTTCGGCCAGGCGCGTGAAGACCTCCTGCGGATCGGCGGCGTTGCCCCACTCTTCGGATGTACGGAAAAGCTCGCCGTGCATCTTCCAGTAGACCGCGGCGGAGCCCTGGTCGGCGACGCAAAGGCCGGCGGCGTGCGCTTCCGGCGCGCCGGGGTGCAGTTGCTCTAGCGGGAAGTCGCTGAAGACGGCGCGCACGCTTCCATCGCGCACGTACTTTTCGGTGATAGCCGGCTCGGTCTGCACAAAGTGGCGTCCGCAATAGGGGCACTGGTAATCGGAAAACTCGATCATGATCACCGGCGCCTCGGGGTCGCCGCGGTAGGCCAGGCCGCCTGCGGTAAAGCCGACTGGGATGCCGTTATGCTCCTCGGCAGCGGGGGCGTCGACCAGGAAATCGGCGATGGCTTCGCGAATGGACTCCTCACTCACTTCCTGGTTTTCCGTATCTTCTGCGTCCTCTGCGCCTTCTGGATTTGCGGGGGCCGGGTCGTCCGGCTGATCAACCGCGGGGACCGCTTCCTGCGGTTCCACAGGGGCGGTAATGGCGCCTGTGCAGCCGCCAACGACAAGAACGATGGCAAAGAGCAGTGTTGCGAAGAGCGGCAGCAACACGCGGCGTTGTTGGGCAGGGCGGGCGTGTGGCGAGGTTTGGTCCATTAGGTTCTCCAAATCTGGGTAGAACGGGCTGTCAAGCGTATCATGAAGGGAAGGTTATCAAAGCACTATAGCCGGAAAGGGCCGAAAGCCGAAACTTAAGGACAACCTAACAGCCGTTTAGCGCGCCTGTCGCAGCAAGAAGTCGCCTACGACGCCCTCCAGGATACGCAGGGACGCAGCGGAAGTGTGTAAGCCTGCGGACAAAACGCGTGAATTGGGCGGCCTAGAGTTGAAAGTTTCGGCCGTTATCGGGGACCACTTTCTGGCTGTAGTTCGTTACGTAGGTAAGCAGCTTTTCGTGGAGCTTTTGCCAGCCGGAGCTTGTGAGGATGCCGGCCAACCGTTCGGCGCTCTCTACCGCGCCGATGGTGAGCATTTGCGGACCGTCACCGTACATGGTATACAACACTTCGTTCGGTTCGATGCCCAACTGCATCAGCCGCGGGGCAAATTCACGGACGACAAACTCGGAAAAATCCTGTTCGCGCCCCATTTTGATATCCCATTGCATCAGCAATCTGATCATCGGCCTCGAACGAGCCTTTCCGTCCGTCTTCACTCCAGAGATAATGGCAAGATACCAGAAGCACATGAGAATTGCAACTTCCCAGGAAAATCTGGACGTCTCGCCGCGCACGCAGATGCGCTCGCTTGTAGCCGGAGGGGGCGGCGCTTGCTGTCTGTGGACGCTGTGGGCGGTTGCGCTCGCCCTGCTGGCGGCGCTAGGACCGGCGGCGCCTCTGCGCGCGGCGACCTTGCCGCAAGCCGAACAGCCTGCGCCGGGCGTAACACGGCAACTCTATCTGCTGCCGGTCGATTCGACTACGGTGCGGTTACAGACGCATGTGGCGAATCTCTCGGTGGTGGATGCCGGCGACGGCGCGGTGAGCGTCTATGTGGACGCAGCCTACACGCTCAACAACGCAGGACGAGAACCGGCGACGCTGCCGTTATCCTTGTTCCTGGGGACCGGATCGGCGGAACCGCAGGACGTGTCGCTGATGGCCGGCGGCCAAGTCTTGGGGCTGACGCCGAACGAAAGCGGGTATGCGGCGCAGATCGAGATCGGCGCGGACACGCGGCTTACGCTACAACTGCGCTATCGCCTGCTGCTGGACGATGCGCCGCTGGCGACTGTGCGTTATGCGCCGTCGATTTTGCGGCGATGGCCGGGCGGCATTAGTTTGCGCGTGGAAGTCTCTCTGCCCAATTCGATCCCGCGCGAGGCTTGGACAACGGTCACGCCGGATACGTGGAAGTATGCCGCGTCTGGCGCAGACGTGACCGCGGTACGCTGGCTGTACGATGCGGGCGTGCCGCAAGATGCGTTTTTGGTGCAGTTTGTGAGGCCGGCGATCTACGCCCAGGTGCAGGCTGCCGAAACAGCGACCGCAGCCAACGGACCCGCCGCCAGTTTCCTGGCGCTAGGCGACCTCTACCGCTCCTTGTCGGAGGCGGATGCGGCGACGGAGCCGGTGCGCGAGCGCTTCGCCGCCCAGGCGATCGCAGCCTATGCCGACGGCGTGGCGCGCACTTCATCGGCTGCGGGCGACGATCTTGCGCGCCTGCACATCGGCCTAGCCGGCATCTACCGCAACCGTTCGGTGACGGCAAGCGAGGGCATGGAACAGTATGCCGCAGCCATGGCGGAAGAAGCGGGGCTGGCGCTGGCGTTGCTGCCCGCGGAAGACAGCCGACGCGGGGAGCTTTTACAGTGGCGGGCCGATGGTCTGCACTTGGCGCTGGCGCGCGCCATGACGGCTGGCGATTGGTCGCGCGCGGGGACGTTGCTCGACGAACTGATGGCGATGCCGCCGGACATCGTCGACCCGGCGATGCTGGCGCAGCATCGGCAGGCCTTGCTTGTGCAACAGGCGCTGCAACTGCTGGCGCGCGGCGAACGCGAGGCGGCCATCACTCTGGCTGGGCCGGAGATCGTGGGCGACGTCGCCATGCCGCCGCCCGAACTCCAGCCCCTTTTCGCCCGTTGGCAGATCACGATGACGGCCAAGGCGGAGAGCGTGACGATCAACGCCGTAGGGCTGTCTAGCGATGCACGCACACAAGAGGCGCGGCAGGCATTGGCCCTCGCCGCGAGCCGGTGGCAGACAGTGGGTGTAGAAGCGGAATTGCCCGAGGCGGCGGACGGCGAGATTCGACTGCAAATGGAACTGCCCCACGGCGTTGACGGCGCGGTGCTGGCTACGCATCTGCCCGCATCGGCGGATTGGGCGCTGCTGGCTGCGGTCTTGGCGCAAGCGGAGCCGCGGGTCGAGACGCGTGCGCGCCTCTTCTGGCAGGACGTGCGCATCAGCCGGCCGTTCGACTTGCGCAGCGCGGGCGAGCAGTGGAACGCCCTAGCCGCCAACCTTGACCGTCAGGCCGTAACGCTGGCCGCGGAGGTTGAGGGCGATGCGGAGACGGCGCTGCGCCGGCAGATCCAGGCCGTAAACTACCGCAACGCGGCCGATCAATGGCACAACCTGGCGCGTGATAGCTGGCTGCTCTACCAGTTTGCCGGCGGGCCGGACGACGGCGCGCGCATCGACGGGTCACGAGTGTGGTATGCCACCGTCAAGTCGCCGCCGCTGGTCTTTTCGGTGCAGACGCAGGCGGTGAATACGAACCTGCTGACCGGGTTCGGCGTGTTGATGGCGGTATTCGTCACGGGGTTGTCCGGCCTGTTGTGGCGGCTGATGTAGCCGCGATCCGGGCGCCGGCTCAATCGGTAGGGGCGCTCACGCGACGCGCAGCGCGCCCGGTGTAGAATAGGACAGTAGGAAGGCGGGCGTCGACGATGGCCCGCCTATTTAAACGAGTGACTAATGGCGACGATGGCTTCTGTGCCGGCGGCTCATCAAACCCGGTACGCAGATAACGTATATTTCCAAGACGGCAAGGCGCTGACCGGCGTACTGGCTTCTCTGCTCTACCTGCTGGTAGCGGTGTCGCTGGACGCGGCAGGTTATGTCGAGAACATGACGCTGCTGGCGCCGGTGACCTTTGGCGCACTGCTGTTGGGGTTCTTGATGGCCTACAGCCGCTTCGACGGCTTTTTCGCGCTGTCGCACAGCATGTTTACCGGCCTGGCGTGGATCCTCTATCTGATGAGCGGGACGGTAAGCCGGGCCGAGGTGGCGCCGTTCCTGAGCAACGGCATCCCCGAAAAACAGGCCGAGGCCTACTTCGTGCTGCTGCGCTGGCTCAACTGGGTGGACGCGGCCATCAACGACGTCGCCAGCGCTGACAACTACGTGTTCATCTTCGAGATGAGTTTTCTGGTCTGGTGGCTGACCTACCTGGGCATTTGGTCGATCTTTCGCTACGGCTATACCTGGCGCGCGGTGATCCCGGCGGGCGCGGTGCTGCTGGTCAACACCTATTATGCGCCTAGCTCCATTCTCGGCTTCTTGATCGTCTTTGTCTTGGTGGGGCTGCTGCTGCTGGTGCGCACGAATTTGGCGGAACAGCAGTTGCGTTGGCGTGAGCAGCGCATCCACTATAACCAGGACATCTCGTGGGATTTTCTGCGCCAGGGGCTATACTACGCCGTGATTGTGCTGGCGCTGGCGTGGATTGTGCCGGGGCTGGGCCGCAGTGCGCAGGTGCGCACCGTGCTGGCGCCTGTCAACCAGCAGTGGGAAGCCGCGTCCGAGCGCATGAACCGCCTCTACCAGGGCATTAACCGCCAGACCAGGCCGGTAGCCGCTGCTTTCGGGCGGACGCTGTCGCTGGGCGGCGCACGCGAGGTGACGGACGATTACGTGTTCCGCGTCGACGCGCCCATCGGTCGCTATTGGCGCGCGGTGGTGTATGACACCTATACGGGACGCCAATGGCTGAGCACCGCCGAGGAGGAGATGGCCTTCGAGGCGGGCGAATCCGTCCCCATCGCCGAGTGGGAGATGCGCCAGCCGCTTACCCAGACGATCACGCTGCTCGGCCCGGCAAGCAACGTATTGCTCGGCGCGCCGGACATCGTGCAGGCCAGCGTGCCGATGGACGCGGTCGTGCGCAGCCTCTCCGCGCCGGAGGCTGAGGCGGAGGGCAACGGACCGGCCTTGCCGGTGGAAGTGAGCATCGCGCGGACAGACCGCGGGTTTGAATCGGGCGACCAGTACACGGTCGTCAGTTCCAATACCAGCGTGACGGAGTTAGCCTTGCGCAACGCCTCGGTCGATTACCCGCCGCATATCGTCGAGCGTTATTTGCAGCTGCCGGACAATTTCTCGCAGCGCGTAGCCGAGGATGCGCGTGTGGTGACGGCTGACGCCGAGACGGTCTATGACAAGGCGCGGGCGCTGGAACTGCGTCTGCGCACAATCGAGTACAACGACGCCATCGAGGCGCCGCCGCCGGAACGAGACCCGGTCGAGTATTTCTTGTACGACATACGCCAGGGCTATTGCGACTACTACGCCACGTCCATGGCGGTGATGTTGCGCAGCGTGGGCATCCCGGCGCGGGTGGTCAGCGGGTATGCCGAAGGCTCGTACATTCAGGAAGGGGAGTATCAAGGGTTCGGGTATTACTTCATCACCGAGCGCGACGCGCATACGTGGGTCGAGGTCTTCTTCCCGGAATACGGCTGGATCGAGTTTGAGCCGACCGCGGGCGAAACGCAATTAAACCGGCCGCGCGGGAACGAAGCAACCTCGCAGGAATTTCCCTCATACCCGCAGCCTGGCGCGGACAGTGCGTCGTCCAATCCTTTGCAGGAGGAGATGTTCGACCCGATGGATGAGCCGGGCGTGTTCGGCGACGAGTTCAGTTTTGGCGAAGAGGCGTCGGCCCTGGCGCATTCCTGGTGGCTGTGGGCGCTGGTGACGCCGCTGGCTTTGGCTGTGGGCCTGTGGGTGATCTGGCGCACGCGCGTGGCAGGGCCGTCCCAGTTCGACCCGAATCTGCCGCCGATCCTCTACGAGCGCTTACAGCGTTGGGCGACGCGGCTTGGCCTGCGCCCGCCGGAAAGCGATACGCCCTATGAGCAGGCGCGGCATCTGAGCCAAGCCGTGCCGGAGGGCCGGGCTTCGATCCGCGCGATCACGGAAGTGTATGTGCGCTATCGTTTTGGCGGGCAACGCTGGGCGACGGATGGCGCCTCGACGGAGCGTGCGCGCGGCGCGGCGTTGGCCGATTGGCAGAGCTTGCAGCCCGTTCTGTGGCGGGCGTGGTTCAACAAGCTGCTCGGACGGCGCAAGCCCGCAGAACCGAACCACTACCAACTGGTCGACAAGTGATCGGGGAGTGAGCAATGTCTCCGCCGGCAAAGGACTGGCAGACGGAGACGTGTGAAGCAAGACGCAGGGCTGTTGAACTCGGTCGGGGTTCAGCAGCCCTGTTGCATTCTTCGCGCTGAAATTCTGAAGCCCTATTGACTCATGGTGAAGAGCGCGACCTGCGTCTCTTCGGGCAAAGAGCTTTTACTGATCTTGAGCACGCTTTCCGGTTCCGGCGCGGTCACGCCCAGCTCGCGCAGGAACTTGTCTACCGGCTCCAGTTGCGCAGCCCAGGGTGCTGTAAGCTCCGGCTGATGGAAGTGCATGGGGATGACGATCTTCGGCTCGAACATGCCGATCACCTCGACGGCGCGGGTTGGGTCGAGGATGTCGCCGCCGCCAACGGGGACCATCATCACGTCGACTTCGCCCAAGTCCAGTTCCTCGATCTCCGACTGGGACGGGACCTCGCCCAGGTCGCCGAGATGGCCGATGGTGAAATCGCCGAACTCCATGAAGAAGATCACGTTACGTTCGGGCTGCTCGGGCTCATGGCGTTTGTGATAGGTGGTGAGGCCGGTGAAGAAGACGTTTTTGACCTCGTATTCGCCTGGGCCGCGCAGGACTTTGAGTTCGCCCGTAATGCGCTCGATGCTGTTGTGGCCGGGGCGTTCGTGGCTGACGGTGACGATATCGGCGCGCAGGCGCGGCAGCGTCAGGCCCACGCTCTTGTCGTAGGGGTCGCAGACAACAGTCACTCCCCCTTCGCGGATGCGAAAACAGGAGAGGCCATACCAGGTAATGTCCATCAAAGCTCCTCGTAAAAGCCGTTAGGCGGCGAATGATCGGAACA
>JASGTU010000117.1 GCA_030058085.1 Chloroflexota bacterium | reverse complement strand
AGGCGCGTGGCGCCGATGCCGGTGCGCGCGGTGACGACGCCTGGGTTTTCGGCGGTGACGCTGCCGATGATGACGGCATCGCGGCCCAGGGGATGCGCGAGCATGGCGGCCAGGATCGCCTCGGCGGATTCGGGCGGCACGATGGCGGCAAGTTTGCCCTCGTTGGCAACATAGAGCGGGTCGAGACCGAGCAGCTCGCAGGCGGACCGCACCGGCTCCGTCACAGGCAGCTTGCGCTCGTCGAAGGCGATGCCGACGCCGGAGGCTTGCGCAATTTCGTTGAGCGTCGAGGCAAGGCCGCCACGCGTCGGGTCGCGCAGCACATGGATGTCGCGGGTCACCTCGAGCAGGGCAACGACGAGGCCGTTGAGCGCGGCGGTATCGCTCTGGATCACGGTGTCGAACTCGAGGCCGGCGCGCATGCTCATGATGGCGATGCCGTGGTCGCCGATCGTGCCGCTGACGATCACGACGTCGCCGGGACGGGCGCGCTGCGGCGAGATGTTGACGCCTTCCGGGATCAGGCCGATGCCGGCAGTGTTGATGTAGACGCCGTCGCCGTGGCCTTTGTCCACGACCTTGGTGTCGCCCGCCACAATGGAGACGCCGGCAGCGGCGGCGGCTTCACCCATGCTCTGGGCGATGGCGCCTAGCAGCGAGAGCTCCATCCCCTCTTCGAGGATGAAGCCTGTGCTGAGGAAAAGCGGCGTGGCCCCGGACATGGCGATGTCGTTCACCGTGCCGTTGACGGCTAGTTCGCCGATGTTGCCGCCGGGGAAGACAAGCGGGCGCACCGTAAATGTGTCGGTGGAGAAGGCGAGGCGCGCGCCGTTGAGGGATAGCTCGGCCGCGTCACCCAGGTTGGTCAGTACGGGGTTGGAGAAGGCGGGCATAAAGAGATGCTCGACCAACTCGGCGGAGAGCTTGCCGCCGCCGCCGTGACCCATGATGATGTTGGGGTGGTTGCGCAGCGGCATGGGGCATGTCCAACCGGTGATGTCGAGCGGCGTTGCGTTGTCTGATGGCATGGCGTACTTGTCCAATAGAAGCCGGGCGGTTAGGCGCGGGCGGATTCGGTCAGATTGATGGCGGCGCGGCCGTAACGATAGTAAGCGGCGCAGGCCCCTTCGCTCGATACCATGGTGGCGCCGAGCGGGGTCTGCGGCGTGCATTGCTTGCCGAAGGCCGGGCACTGGTTGGGCTTGAGCAGTCCCTGCAGCACCTCGCCGCTGCGACAGAGGGGCGATTCCTGGGTGTGGATGCCGGACACGTCGAAGCGGTTTTCGGCGTCGAACTGCTCGTAGTCGGGGCGCAACTTCCAGCCGCTCTGCGGAATCATGCCGATGCCGCGCCAGGTGCGGTCGGTCACTTCGAAGACCTCTTCGAGGATTCTCTGGGCGGGGACATTGCCCTCGAAGGTGACGGCGCGCTCGTAGGCGTTTTCTAGGCGCGCATCGCCCGCTTCCAGTTGATGGACGGCGCGGCGAATGCCTTCCAGCACGTCGAGCGGCTCGAAGCCGGTGACGACGATGGGCGTATGGAAGCGCTCGACCAAGGGAACGTACTGCCACGTTCCCATGACGCTGCACACATGGCCGGCGGCCAAGAAGGACTGGACGCGGTTGCTGGGCGAGGTGAGGATGGCCTCGATGGCGGGCGGCACAAGCACGTGCGAAACGAGCATGGAGAAGTTGTCCAGGCCCAGGCGTTTGGCCTGCGCTACGGCCATGGCGTTAGCCGGCGCGGTGGTTTCAAAGCCGATGCCGAAGAAAACGACCTGCCGGTCGGGATTCTTGCGGGCTAACTGGAGCGCGTCGAGCGGCGAATAGACGATACGCACGTCGCCGCCTTCGCTCTTGATGCGGAAGAGGTCTTTGTCGCTGCCGGGCACGCGCAGCATGTCGCCGAACGAGCAGAAGATCACACCCGGCTGGGCTGCGATCGCCAGGGCTTTGTCGATGATCTCAAGAGGCGTGACGCAGACGGGGCAGCCGGGGCCGTGGATCAACTCAACTTCGGCGGGCAGGAGTTGGTCGATGCCGTTGCGGATGATGGAGTGCGTTTGGCCGCCGCACACCTCCATGATGGCCCAGGGCTTGGTGACGGTGCGGCGGATGTCGTCCAGCAGCCGTTGGGCCAGGTCAGGGTCGCGGAATTCTTCGAGGTACTTCATACCGAACTCGCTTCGGCGTCCGCCGCTCCGAATTCTTCTTCGATAAAGCCGATTTGGTTAAACAACTCCAGAGTCTCTAGGGCGGACTGTTCGTCTAGCTTGGTGATGGCAAAGCCGACGTGGATGATCGTATAGTCGCCGAGTTCGACTTCGGGCACGTAGGCGAGGCAGGCTTCTTTGGTGAGGCCGCCGAAGTCGACTTTGCCCATGCGGATGCCGTCGGATTCGTAGATTTCTATGACTTTGCCGGGTACGCCAAGACACATGGTGGGTGGTCCTTTCAGTATCTATACGGCATGAGTCGCGCTTCGGGTGTCATGTGACACGGGTATGGTTCACGAGTCATGCGTCACGAGTCATGTAGTGGGCTACGAGCGCTTGGCCCAGGGCAAGCCCGCCGTCGTTGGCAGGGATGCGCAGGTGCGTCAGCGTCGTGAAGCCGCTCTCTTGCAGGCGATCCAAGACGGCCCCAAGCAGGAGTACGTTTTGGAAGACGCCGCCGCTCAGGGCGACGACATTGAGCCCGCACAGGTCTCTTGCCGCCAGGCAGGCGTCGCGCACGATGGCGGCAATAGCCTGGTGGAAGCGGAACGAGATCGCGCCAGGCGCAGTTCCGCCAAGTGCGTCCTGCACCAGTTGGCGCAGCAAAGGACGCGGATCGATCTCGAATTGTACTTCAGAAATGCCGGATTGCAAGCTTTGCGGCGAAACTGGGCGAACGGCGCCGGTCAAGTCGTAGGGCGCTAAAGCGGCGTCTGCGGCGAGCGTCTCGAACTCCATGGCGGCCTGCGCTTCGTAGGTGACGACCTGGCGCACGCCAGCGAGCGAAGCTGCTGCGTCAAATAGGCGGCCCATGCTGCTGGTTGGCACGGTGTTGAGGCCGGTTTCAAGCTGGCGTTCGAGGATGCGCCGTTCTTCGGGCGGGCAGGCGGCGAGGGGAGGCAGCGCCTCGTCCCACTCGATGCCCGCGGCCCAGAGATGCGCCAGGGCGATGCGGTAGGGCCGGCGGATGGCCGCGTCGCCGCCGGGCAGGGGGACGGGGCGCAGAGCGCCGATGCGTTGGAATGCGCCGTAGGTCGCCAGGAGGATTTCGCCGCCCCAAATCGTACCGTCCGTGCCGTAGCCGGTCCCGTCGAGCGCGACGCCGATCACGCCTTCGTCCGCGCCGAGGCCGTGTTCGGCCATGACGCCGGCTATGTGGGCATGGTGGTGCTGCACGGGAACGCGGGGCAGGTCGTGCTGCGAGGTATAGCTCTCAGCCCAGCGCGTCGAGAGGTAGGCGGGATGCATGTCGTGCGCGACGGTTTGAGGCTGCACGCGGAAGATGCGCGCGAAGTGCTCGACCGCAGCCTCGAAAGCGTGCAGCGTCTCCAGGTTTTCCATGTCGCCGATGTGCTGGCTGAGGAAGGCATAGCGGTCGTTGGTCAGGCAGAAGGTGTTTTTGAGTTCGCCGCCCACGGCAAGGATTGGCTGTAGGCTTTGCGGCAGGCGGACCGGGAACGGCGCATAGCCGCGGGCGCGGCGGATGGGCAGGGCTGTCTCGCGAAAGACGCGCACCACCGAGTCGTCGCAGTGGATGTGGATGGCGCGGTTATGCAGCAGGAAGGCGTCCGCCAACGACGCTAGCCGGTCCAGCGCCTCGTCGTCGTCTTTGACGATCGGCTCCTCGGAGAGGTTGCCGGAGGTCATGACGTAGACGCGGGGGGGCGCATCGCCTTCGTCGTGCAAGAGCAGGTAATGCAGCGGCGTGTAGGGCAGCATGACGCCGACGGTGAGGTTGCCGGGCGCGACGTGCTCGGAGAGGCGCAGGTCGCAATCGGCTGGGGCGCGCTTGCGCAGGAGGACAATGGGCCGCTCGCGGCTGGTGAGCAAGCGCTCTTCCGCCGGGGTGACGTGGGCGAAGCGGCGCACCGCGTCGAGGTCTGCCGCCATCACGGCGAGCGGCTTGTTGCCGCGGCCTTTGCGCTCGCGGAGGGTTAATACGGCTGTGTCATTGACCGCGTCGCAGGCGAGGTGATAGCCGCCAAGGCCCTTGATGGCGACGATGCGCCCGTTGTCGAGCAAACGTTGCGCCTGGCGCAGGGCGTCGTCGCCTGAAAGGGGCGCGGCTAGGTCGAGGGCGGCGGCTTTGGCGCGCGGCGAAGCCAGCAGCGTCAACACAGGCCCGCACACCGGACAGGCGTTGGGTTGGGCGTGGAAGCGACGGTCGGCGGGGTCTACGTACTCGGCCTGACAGTCGGAGCACATGGCGAAGGGGGCCATGGTCGTCATAGGCCGGTCGTAAGGGATGTCGCGGATGATGGTGAAGCGCGGCCCGCAGTTGGTGCAGTTGATGAAGGGGTAGCGGTAACGGCGGTCGTGCGGGTCGAACAACTCGGCGAGGCAGTCATCGCAGACGGTGACGTCGGGCGAGACAGGCACGAAGGCCGCCGGCTGATCGACGCTGTGGCGGATGACGAAAGCGGGGGCGTCGTTTTCTCCGTCTTGCGGCGGAGCCGGGACTGGCGCTACGTCTAGGCTGTCGATGACGGCGAGGGGCGGCTTTTCTGCGGACAACGCGGCCACGAAGGCGTCGAGAACGGCGGGAAGGCCGTAGACCTCGATATCGACGCCGGAGGAGTTGTTGAGCACCCAGCCGCCCAATCCGTGCCGGACGGCGAGTCCATAGACGAAAGGCCGGAAGCCCACGCCCTGGACAATGCCCTGGATGTGGATTCGCCTTCCGGCCCGTTGCGCATCAGTCATGATAGAATTTGGCCGCCCGCGCTACACCGCACGGTGCATTAGCGTTCGCCCGCGACTTGCTCCGCCAGCCAGTCAACCCAGGCGTCCATGCCGTCGCCATGCAGGCTGGAAACCTCAAAGGTCTTCAGGTTGGGGCTAAGCACGCGCACGCCGTGCTTGAAGCGCTCTACGTCGAAGGGGATGTAGGGCAGCAAGTCGACCTTGTTGAGGATCAGCACGTCTACCCCGCGGTACATGGTGGGGTATTTGTAGGGCTTGTCGTCGCCTTCGGGGACGCTGGCGACGAGGACGTTGATGTGCGTGCCGAGTTGGAAGTTGGCCGGGCAGATGAGGTTGCCGACGTTTTCCACGATCATGAGGTCGATGTCGTCCAGGGGCAGTTTGTCGACAGCCGGGGCGAGCATGTTGGCGTCGAGGTGGCAGTTGCCGCCGGTGTTGATCTGGACGACCGGCACGTCGAGCGCGGCGATGCGTTCTGCGTCGATGCTGGTGGCGATGTCGCCGTCGACGTAGCCGATCTTGAGACGGTTGAGAAGCCGTTCGACCGTGCCGGTGATCACGGTGGTCTTGCCCGCGCCTGGCGAAGCCATGACGTTGATACCGAAGACGCCGGCCGCGTCGAGCTTGCGGCGCAGGTCTTCGGCAAGCGTATTGTTGGCAAACAGGATTTGTTCAACAACTGGTATGTTCATGGGTGAGTGTTCTTTCGTGAATAGAGAGCCATTGTGCGTCACGAGTCTCAAATAACAAGTCACAAGTCATGCTTCACGAGTCAGACGTCAAATCGCTTTCTTGGCGTTGACGGATGACCTTTGACTCGTGACGCTTCATTCCACTTCAATGCTTTCGATGTACAATTCCTCGCCCCCGTCCAGCACAAGGTCGGGGCTGCCGCATTCGGGGCAGCGGTAGTCTTCAGCCTTTTGCAGGGCGGCGGAATGGCCGCATGCGGCGCAATGAAATACGGCCGGGATGCGGTCGAATACTAACTCGGCATCTTGGGCGCAGGTGTCTTTGGCGATGATGTTCCAGTAAAACTGAACAGAGTCGTCGACTACGCTGGAAAGTTGGCCGATCTTGACGCGTATCTGGGTGACGCGCGTGGCGCCGGCTGCATTGGCATGGCGCAGCGTGATGTCGAGCAGACTCTGGGTGATGGGCAGTTCGTGCATGGTTCGTTTACCTGGCGAGGACGTGTTCGCTATAATGCACGCCGCCGGCGGATAGATCGTAGACCCAGAAGGGATGGGGGAACTCGCAGAAGGCCGGGACCGTGACAAAGGTGACGCCTTTGTCGAAGAGGGGCGCCACGCCGCGGTGGTAGTGCCCGCTGAGCACGAGGCGCACGACGCCGCCGGCGATGATGGCGTCGCGCATCTCAGCTCCGTCGCCATAGGTGTGCGGATAGCCTTCGTTGCGTTCCGGCCAGACGACGTAGTGCTGGACATGAATCTGCGGCGGCGAGGCTTCGTCCGCCAGGACGTCCGTGAAGCGGCGACGTTCGCTGCCTGTGCGCAGGGGGACGTTGCCCTCGCCTTCGTCGTCGAGGAAAGACACGACGCGATGGCCGGCTGCGATGCGGTCGGCAGGCAGATGCCCAAAGAACTCATGAAACAGCGCCGGGTGATCGTGGTTGCCATAGACGACGGCGAGCGGGCAGGTCAGTTCGTCGAGTAGATCGGCGATCAGCGCCAGGTCGAGCCGGGCTTGCGACTGGGTTTCGACGTCCGCCAGCGCGTCCAGAGGGTAGTCGAGCAGGTCGCCGGTCAGGACGAGCAGGTCGGGCGAGAGGGCGGCAATGCGCTCTATGGCCTGAGCGAAAAGCTCGGGCATTTCTCTGCTGAGCCGTGTGGGGATCGATGCGGCGCCGGGCAGGTGATGCCGGAGATGGAGATCGGAAATGTGAACGATGCGGTTCAATGCTGCTTTGCCAAGCCCCTTCAGCAAGCGGGCTATGCTCCCCATAAAGATGCCGGCGACACGATGGATGGGCCACGCGCCGGCAACCTGGGACGCTCACAAGGTGACGTCCGGACTGTTTGACAAGCCCAATGGCGTTGTCTATACTAGCCGCTACTATAGCACAGACGCCGGGCTAAGCCCAATGCGAGCGCCAATCCTCATCAACCAATGCATTCCATTGTAGCGACGAACCAACCAGCGGCGACGCACTCTTCTCCCTGCCGTCCGGCATATCGCGGTCGACGGCAAATGCGTCACCGCCGGTTGCGCGCGAGGGTGTGACAGCTAGGCTTGCCCATGTCTTGTTGCTTCTTTTGCAGCGTGACGACCTGAACCAGGAGAGCCCGATGGTAGACCATGATAGATTGATGGAGAAGTGCCATGCCGCTATGGACTTTGCGAGCCGGCAGGTACGCGCGCTGATCGAGGCGCACCCGGACTTCTTCCCGATGTACACGCAGGGCGGCAAGTGGCGGCATGAGGGCGAAGCGTGGACCAACTGGTGCGAAGGCTTCCTCGGCGGGCAGATGTGGATCCTGTACGGCCATACCGGGTCGCCGTATTGGCGCAGGCAGGCGGAGCATTACGCGCGCTTGGTGGAACACCGCAAGACGGATCGCACTGTGCATGACCTGGGCTTTCTGTTCTGGTCGACGTGGAAACGCTGGTATGACCTGACGCAGGACCCTGCGGTCAACGAGGTGGTGATCGAGGCGGGGAAGACGCTGGCGCTGCGCTTCAAAGAGAAGGGGCGTTATCTGCGTTCGTTTGTGGCGGATGACAGCCTCTTCATCGACATTATGATGAACGTGGGCATTATCTACTACGCGGCGCAACAGACAAGCGACCTCGACTTGCGGCGCATTGCCGGCGAGCATTGCCTGACGACGCGGCGCACGCTGGTGCGAGGGGACGGCAGCACGGCGCATGAAGGCATTTTCGACCTGGAGACGGGCGAGTTCCTGCGCCAGAGCACGCACCAGGGTTGGCGCGGCGATTCGGCCTGGGCGCGCGGCCTGACCTGGGCGCTGTACGGTTTTGGTACGGCTTATCAGTTTTCCGAGGATGTGCGCTTCCTGCAGACGGCGGAGCTATGCGCTAATTTCTACATCGAACACACGCCGCCGCACGGTGTTCCCCCCAACGACTGGGACGAGCCGTCGCCTGCGCACCCGTATGAAAGTTCGGCGGCGGCGATTGCGGCGAGCGGCCTGTTCAACCTGGCGAAGTTGACGGGCGACCCGGCGCGGGCGCGGATGTACCGTGATTATGCGCTGCAGGTCCTCGACACGCTGACTGGGCCAGAATTCCTGGCGAATGAGACGCCGGGCTGGGAGGGCGTGCTCAGACACGGCATGTACCATGAGCGCAAGGGGCTGGGCGTGGACGAAAGCGTGATGTGGGGCGATTACTTCTTCCTAGAGGCTGTGAACAAGGCGCTGGGCCATGAGTGAGCGGGTGGCGTTGGTGACGGGGGGAAGTCGCGGCATCGGGCGCGGCATTGTGCTGGCGTTGGCACGCGCCGGGTGGACCACGGTCGTCAACTACCACAGCGCGGCGCAAGCGGCGAAGGAGGTCGCAGCGGAAGTAAATGCTTTGGGGGCGAAGGCAGCGGTCGTCCAGGCGGACGTCGGCTCAGCGGCGGATCGCGAGCGGCTGGTTCAGGCCGCGCTGGACTTGGGACCGCTGGAGTTGCTCGTCAACAACGCAGGCATGGCCCCGCGACAGCGCGCGGACCTGTTGCAGATGAGCGAGTCGAGCTACGACGAGGTGATGAACGTGAACCTGCGCGGGCCGTTCTTTTTGACGCAGCGCGTGGCTCACGCCATGATCCAACAGGTGCAGGCGGGCGCAGGCGGCGCGCCGACGATCATCAATATCGGCTCGGTCAGCGCCTATGCCAGCAGCACGAACCGGGGCGAATATTGCATCTCGAAAGCGGGCGTGGCAATGATGACCGCGCTCTTTGCGGACAGGCTGGCGGAGTACGGCATCAACGTGTATGAGATTCGCCCGGGCATCATCGCCACGGACATGACGAGCGTTGTGCAGGAGAAGTACGACCGCATGATCGACGAAGGGCTGACGCCCATCCGTCGCTGGGGCATACCGGACGACGTGGCGCGCGCGGTGCTGGCGATCGCCAAGGGCGATTTCCCCTTCTCCACCGGCGAGGTGTTCAACGTGGACGGCGGCTTCCATTTACGGCGTCTGTAGACGCAAACTACCATCGTGAGCAGGAAAGGCATTCGATGAAGATTCGACGTGTAGCGGCGTTGAAGACCGCCGAGGCGTTCCGCAAGCATTTACAATCTATCGGTGTGGATCTGCCGTTCGACGAGGAAATGCACACCGGGCCGGAGGGGCCGCTGGCGCAGCCGCTCGACCTGGGCAGACGGCGCATCGGCAACCGCTTCGCCGTGCTGCCGATGGAGGGCTGGGACGGCACGCCGGATGGGAAGCCTACCGACTATGTGCGTCGCCGCTGGCAGCGCTTCGGCGCCAGTGGGGCCAAGCTAATCTGGGGCGGGGAGGCGACGGCGGTGCGCATGGACGGCCGCGCCAACCCCAACCAGTTGGTCATCTCCGAGCAGACTACGCCTGAGTTAGCGGAATTACGGGCGCTGCTGGTGCGAACGCATGAGGAGCGCTACGAGCGCAGTGACGACCTGTACATTGGGCTGCAACTGACGCATTCCGGGCGTTTTGCGCGGCCGTATGACAAGCGTACGTTGGCCCCGCGCATCCTCTACCATCACCCGATCCTGGATGCGCGCTTCGGCATCGACCCGGCGGCGCCGGTGATAACCGACGACGAGATCGAGGAATTGATCGCAGATTTCGTGATGGCAGCCCGGCGAGCGCAGCAGGCTGGCTTCGACTTCGTGGACCTGAAGCATTGTCACGGCTATTTGGGGCACGAGTTCCTGACCGCGGTGGACCGCGAAGGCAGGTACGGCGGCAGCTTCGAGAACCGCACGCGCTTTCTGCGCGAACTGGTGGCGGGCATCCGCGGGGCGGCGCCTGGCCTGGACTTCGGCGTACGGTTGAGCGCGTTCGACTTCATCCCGTTCGAGCCGAGCGTCGAGGAGAAGCAGGGCGCGCCTGTGAAGTTCGGAGAGGGGCCGTATCGCTATGCGTTCGGCGGCGACGGCACGGGCGTGGGTATTGACCTGAGCGAGCCCCTTGCATTCTTGGACGTACTGCGCACTCTGGACATCCGGTTGGTGTGCGTCACAGCCGGCAGCCCCTATTACAATCCGCACATCCAACGCCCTGCCTTGTTCCCGCCATCAGACGGCTACAGCCCGCCGGAGGATCCGCTGGCGGGCGTGGCGCGCCAGATCTGGGCGACGGCAGAATTGAAGCGGATGCGGCCTGATTTGGTCTACGTGGGCAGCGGCTACTCGTATCTGCAAGAGTGGCTTCCGCATGTGGCGCAGGCTGTGGTGCGCACGGGTCAGTCGGACTTCGTCGGTTTGGGGCGCATGACGCTGGCTTACCCGGAACTGGCAGCGGATGTGTTGGCCGGACGAATGCTCGACCGCAAGCGCATTTGCCGCACGTTTAGCGATTGCACGACGGGACCGCGCAACGGGCTGATCTCCGGCTGCTACCCGCTGGACGAATTCTACCGGAATTTGCCGGAGTACGAGCATCTGGCGGCGGCGAAGGCGGCGATGTAGAAAGTCAGGCGTCACTCGTCACTCGTCACGAGTCATATTACGCCAGGGCGCGCTTTGAGTGGTTGTCGATTTGGGGAGCTGATGACGACGTTGGAGAAGGTCGAGGGACACGGATGGATTTGAGCGTGACGGATCATTTGCTGACAACAACGCGGTCGGTGCGCAAGCGGCTGGACCTGGAGAGGCCAGTCGATCCGGCTGTGGTGCAGGAGTGCTTGGAGATTGCGATCCAGGCGCCGTCGGGGTCGAACCGGCAAGGTTATCACTTCATGGTTGTGACCGACGCGGAGAAGCGTCGCCAGGTAGCGTCGTATTATGCACAGTCCTACCAGGTCTATTACCAGGAGGTGCAAAGCCGGCGCAAGGTATGGAAGGCGGGCGACCCGCGCGGCGAGCGGGCGGACCAGGTGCTTGACTCCGCGACCTACCTGGCGGACGTCCTGCATCGAGTGCCGGTCTTCATCATCCCCTGCATTCAGGGTCGAATGCAGGACCCTTCTCCGGCGGCGCAGGCGGGATTTTACGGCTCGATTTTGCCGGCAGCGTGGTCGCTGATGCTGGCGCTGCGTTCACGCGGGCTTGGCGCTGCATGGACGACGCTGCATTTGGCGTATGAGCGCGAGGTGGCTGCTGTGCTGGGCATTCCCGATAGCATCACGCAGGCGGCGCTGTTGCCTGTGGCGTATTATACGGGAGACGACTTCCGCCCGGCGAAGCGCATTCCGGCGGCAGAGCGGACCTATTGGGATGAGTGGGGCCGCGTTGCGAAGTAGTGGTTTGCTCTTGTGATGGACCGGACCGTTGCAATTGGTGTATCAGGCGCTGCGTGACCGCATCTGCTTGCGCTCCCCCGAAGTGGAGGAGATGTTGGCGGGCGGGTAGCGCGGTGCTAGAATGCCTGTGGCGTCAACGTCGACAGCCCCAATGACCCACAGATGGATCCGTAGATTGATCCATACAAAGATACGCCAATCCATAGGAAGAACGATGAACGACTCCCCGAGTTTCCACATGACGCCGGATGAGTTCCGGCAGGCCGGTCGCGCGGTCGTAGACTGGATCGCAGACTATTATGAGCGGATCGAATCGTATCCCGTACTATCCCAGGTTAAGCCGGGCGAGGTGCGCAGCATGTTGCCGCCGGACCCGCCGCAGGAAGGCGAGACGTTCGATGCCATCCTAGCGGACGTCGACCGCATAGTGATGCCCGGCGTTACGCACTGGCAGTCGCCCAACTTCTTCGCCTACTTCCCGGCGAACGCATCGGGCCCGGCCATTCTGGGCGATCTGCTGTCGTCGGGGCTGGGCGTGCAGGGCATGATTTGGGCGACCAGTCCGGCCTGCACCGAGGTGGAGACGCACGTGCTCGACTGGGTCGTCAAGATGCTGGATCTGCCGGAGAAGTTCCTCTCCAGCGGAGACGGCGGCGGCGTGATCCAGGATTCTGCGTCGGGCGCTACGCTGTGCTCGATGTTGGCCGCGCGCGAACGCATCACGGAGTTCGCCTCGAACGAGCGCGGCGCTGACGGACGGCTGATCGCCTATGCCTCGTCGCAAGGCCATTCGTCTATCGAGAAGGCCGCCATGATCGCGGGGATCGGGCGCGGCAACTTGCGCATCATCGACGTGGACGAGAAGTATGCGATGCGCCCCGACCGGCTGCAGGAGCAGATTGAGGCGGATTTGGCGCAGGGGTTGGTCCCGTTCTACGTCGCCGCCACCGTCGGCACGACCTCCTCGAATGCGCTGGACCCGCTGCCTGCCATCGGCGAGATCTGCCGGAAGTACGGCTTATGGCTTCACGTGGATGGCGCCATGTCGGGTACGGCCGCGCTGTGCCCCGAGTTCCGCTATATCCACGAAGGGCTGGAACTGGCGGACAGCTACGCCTTTAATCCGCATAAGTGGATGTTTACCAACTTCGACTGCGACTGCTTTTTCGTCGCCGACCGCAAGACCCTGATCAAGACGTTGAGTATTCTGCCCGAATACCTGCGCAACAAGGCTACGGAATCGGGCGCGGTGATCGACTACCGGGACTGGCACGTGCCTCTAGGACGGCGTTTTCGCAGCCTGAAGTTGTGGTTCGTGATCCGGCACTACGGGCTGGAAGGTCTGCGCTATCACGTTCGCCGGCACGTGAAGATCGCACAGGAGTTCGTGCGCTGGGTGGAAGGAGACGCCGACTTCGAGCTGGCCGCGCCGGCGCCGCTGAACGTAGCCTGCTTCCGGCACCGCGGGGGCGATGCGGTCAACCAGGCGATCATGGACCGCGTCAACGCCGGCGGCGAGATGTTCCTGACGCATACCAAGCTGGACGACCGCTTGACGCTGCGTATGAGCATCGCACAGACAAATACGGAGCGCCGTCATGTAGAAAAGGCGTGGCGGCTGATCCGTGAGGCGGCCGCGGCTGTAACAGCCGAGCAGGCGTAGGCGAGGAAATGTGCGGCGTTTGGAGGGTAGCCAGCCGCGAAAGTTCGACAGGAGGAAACCGGATGGCGAAACCGATGAGTAAGCGCGCCAGGCTGGAAGCGACCTTTGCAGGCGTGGAGACGGACCGGCCCGCTGTGGCGTTGTGGCGTCATTGGCCGATCGACGACCTGCGCGGCGATGAACTGGCGCGGGCGACCATCACTTTCCAGAAGACCTACGACTACGACTTCATCAAGGTCACGCCGAACAGCAATTACTGCGTAGCAGGGTATGGGGCCGAGACCTCCTGGCGCGGCAACGAGGAGGGGACCTATCAGTGGGGGCGGCGCGTGATTCAAGAGCCGGAGGACTGGATGAAGCTTAAGCCGCTGGAGCCGCGGGCCGGGCTGCAAGGTGAGGTGCTCGAGGCAAACCGGCTCATCGGCAAGGAGTTCGTCGATGAGGTTCCGTTCATCCAGACGATTTTCAACCCTTTATCTCAGGCCAAGAACCTAGCCGGGGGGCGGCTGATTGCGGATCTGCGCCAACACCCGGACGCGGTGAAGGCCGGACTGGCTGCGATCACCGAGTCGATCGTGCGCTTCATCGATGCGCTTAAGTCGACGGGCGCAGCGGGCATCTTCCTGGCGATGCAGCACGCCAGCTACGATCTGCTCACCGAGGCGGAATACCGTGAGTTCGGCCGTCCGCTCGACCTGCAGATCCTGCAGGCGACCGAGGGGATGTGGTTCCGGCTGATCCATCTGCATGGGACCAACGTCATGTTCGACATGGCGGCGGACTACCCGGCGGAGCTGATCAACTGGCACGATACGGAGACGCCGCCTACGTTGGCGGAGGCGATGGCGCGCACGGACAAGGCGCTGTGCGGCGGGCTTCGCCAGTGGGAGACGATGCTGCGCGGCACGCCCGAGTCGATCCAGGCCGAGGCGGATGCGGCGCTGGTCGCCACAGGCGGCAAGCGCTTTGTGCTCGGCACCGGCTGCGTGACGCCGATCACGACGCCGACGGCCAATCTCGTGGCGGCGCGGCGGGCAGTCGAGCCGCGGTAGGCCGGCGGTAAGCGACAGTCTGCGCAGAAGACGTCGCAGGCTGTCTGGGGGCTAGATGATGCAATAGCGGGCGCGTCTAGAGACACAGACGCGCCCGCTCGCGTGTTTCGCTCTTTGGCGTAAAATGGACAAGTGCTATACTGTGCCTCGTTTGCCTGAGCACAGAGAGAGGAGCGCACAATGTATGCACGAAACTGCACCGATTACTAGCCAGGGGCGACGTTTCCGCCGTCTGGGGAGCCCGTTCCGATTGGCCTTGTTGGCAGGGCTGCTTGCGCTGGCGTGCGCAGCCTGCCAACCGGTCCAAGCGGTGAGCGAGGTTTCGCCAGCCGGCGAGGGGGAGTCTGATGTGGTTGTTGTTGCCGAGACGCGGACGGACGACTCGTCCGAAGGCGCTGCGCAAGTCGCTGGAGCCGACGCAGCGGTAAGCGAGCCGGCGGCGCCTCCAGCAGCGATCCAGGACGAGGCGCTGGTTCAGCGCGGGCTGGAAGTTTACCGGGCGCAGTATTGCGGCATCTGCCATGCCTTAAGTGCAGCCGGCACAACCGGCCGGTTCGGGCCTGAGCATGACGGCATGGGCACGATTGCTGAAGAGCGCATCGCAGCGGCGAACTATTCGGGCCAAGCGACCAACGCAGAGGAATACGTGTATGAAAGTCTGGTCAAACCGGAGATCTTCACCGTTGATGGGTATGCAAGCAGTTCGCATAGGATGCCGCCCTATACTCATCTGAGCGAAGAGGACTTGCTTGCTCTCACAGCATTTCTGTTGGCGCAGTGAGAGCGGCGAGCACATGAACGCAGGGTTTACGAAACCTGGAGAGAATAGCCGTCGTTGCTGACATCGAAGCGAGAGGAACCTATCGAAACCAGAGGCGGCGGAGCGCATGGCAGGTTGATGACATGGGAAATGCTTATTGACACAAGGTGATGCTCAGGAAACAGGTCGGACGGTTGTACCCATGTACTCGCCGCTGTGCTGCAATGCCGGCTGGGATCAGCCAGGCGGTTGTTGAAACAGCGCAACACAATACAAAGTAGTCAAAGGAGAACACACATGATTCGCAGAGCGTTTGTTGCCGGTCTGCTCGTAATCGGCTTGGTCGCTGGGCTGGCCATCCCCAGCGCCGTAGTATTAGCCCAAGACGAAGGAACGGTCGTCGCCGAGGGCTTCAACGGACCGCAGGGCGTGCTGGTTGCGCCGGACGGCAGCGTCTGGGTTATCGAAGGCGGCGTTGGCGGAGATACCGCAATCGAAATGGTCGATCCCGCCAGTGGTCAAGTTGTTGAGGCGATGATGGGCGACACCGCCCGCGTGGTCGAGGTGACGCCGGACGGCGAGCAGAACGTCGTCGCTGTATTGCCCTCTGTGCATGTCGGCGAGGACTTCGTCGGCGGGGCGCGGCTGGCGCTGCTGGACGGCAAGCTCTATGCGACGAGCGGCGAATGGCTTGGCACGTTGGGCGATGAGGCGCTGCCCCTGATGGGCGTCGTTGCTGAGATCGCGGACGGCGAAGCGACGACGGTAGGCGATGTATGGGAAACAGAGCGGACGACCAACCCCGACGGCGTGCAGGTACATTCCCACCCGTACGATTTGGCGGTTGGCCCTGACGGGAGCCTGTGGGTAGCGGATGCCGGGGCTAATTCCCTCTTCACGGTTGACCCCGAAAGCGGCGCGGTGGAGTTCGTCGCCACTTTCGATGCGATGCCGGGCGTCTTCCCGAACCCGAACCGCGGCGGCGAAATGCTGACCGACCCGGTTCCGACCGGCGTGGCGTTTGACGCCGACGGCAACGCCTATGTCTCGCTGTTGAGCGGCGCGCCGTTCATCCCTGGTTCGGCCAAGGTGGTGAAGGTCGACGCGGCGGGCGAGGTGAGTGACTACGCTACCGGGCTGACGATGCTGACCGACCTTGAAGCTGGGCCGGACGGCAATCTCTATGCGGTGCAGTTCGCCGTGTTCACGGATCAAGGCCCGACGCTGAACAGCGGCGCACTCGTCAAGGTGGCTGAAGGCGAAGGCTCGACGCCGGTCGTGGAGGGATTGTCATTCCCGACATCGGTCGACTTCAACGAGGCGGGCGACGCCTACGTGACCATCAACGGCGTGGGCGCGCCCGGATCCGGCGCGGTGGTGATGTATGCCGGCGTGGCTGCTGCGTCCGATGCAGAAGGGGCCGAGACTGAGGAAGGCGCAACGACTGAGGCGGCGGCCGCGGCGACTGCGGAACCGGTCGAAGAAATGGACGCTGAGGCAGAGGCGACCGAGGAACCTGCTGAGGAAATGGCTGCAGAGGCGACCGAGGAGCCTGCCGAGGAAATGGCCGCTGAGGAGATGGCGACCGAGGAGCCTGCCGAGGAGATGGCGGCTGAACAGGCTGCCACCGAGGAACCGGCTGAAGAGGCGCCTGCGCCTGAGCAACTGCCCGCGACGGGCGGCTTTGCGACGAATCCGGTCGTGATCGCCATTGCCGGCGCGCTGGCGCTGCTGGCCGTGGTTGGGGGCGTGGTGGCGCTGCGCAAATCATAGGGCTGGCTAGTAACTTGAGCTAACCTTGTCGGAATTGAACAGCGGCGCCGGGCAGTTCACCGGCGCCGCTGTGTCGTTGTGCAGATCGAGTGATGAGCGAAGAGACAGGACTTGCTTCTACGTATCAGCCGATGGCGACAACTTGGCTGGTGGCAGCCGAGCGGTATTGGGCCAGCGCGCTCTGCAGGAAGTGGCGGCTGCGACTGAGCGGCACAACCGGCTCCGCGCCGTCGAGAATGCAGGCTTCCATCGCCTCCACCTCGCATAGGTAGGGACTGACGGCTGGCGTGACGATTTTCTCCTGTTTGCCGTCGATGGCGGTGAAGGTCATGACACTATCTACGCCGTTGACGCCGGGCTTCCACGGCTCCGGAATTTCCAGCATTCCCTCATCGCCTATAATGTGAGCGCCCTCTCGGAACGGGGTGCGGAAGCCGCTGGAAACCTGAGCGACTGCGCCGCCGGCGAAGCGTAGTTGGGCGCGCATGGCGACGTCGACGCCAGTCTCGCCGATGATCTGCTGCGCCCAGACCTCGGCAGGGGCGCCGTCGTCGATCAGCGTGATCGCAAGGCTGTTGGGGTAGACGCCCACGTCCCACAGCGAACCTCCGGTGAGGCCGGCGCTGAGACGGATGTTGCTGCTGTCTGCCGGCGGCAGGTAGAAGTGGAACCAACTGCTGACGGTCTGGATGCGACCAAGCCGGCCCGAACGTACCATGTCTACAGCCGTGCGCGTCTGGGGGTGATGCAGATACATGAAGGCCTCGAAGACGGTGACGCCGGCGGTGGAGGCTGCGTCGATCATGCGGTCTAGTTCGTCGAGTGTGACCGCGGCAGGCTTCTCGATGAGGACATGCTTGCCGGCCTGTGTGGCTTTGATCGTCCACTCGCAGTGCAGCGCGTTGGGCAGTGAGATGTAGACGACGTCGACGTCGGGGTCGGCGAGGAGCGCTTCGTAGCTACTGTGGGCTTTGGCGATGCCTTTTCGTTCGGCGTAGGCCTGCCCTTTGGACGCGTCGCGACTGGCGACTGCGACGAGTTCGCTGCGCGCGGCTTGGCGAATCGGGTCAATCAGGGCGTCGTTGATGTTGGCGGTGGAGAGCAGTCCCCAGCGGATCTTGTTCGGCATGGTATTCCTCCTGAGCAGGTTGCGATAGATCGATGCCCCATTGTAATCTGAGAGCGTGAGCGCGCCAATCCTCAACGTGTCGAAGGGGGGATGGCGCATTGCTCAGGCGCTAGGCGCGCTAGACAGTTGTGGGTGTGCCATCTTTGGCGCACGGGCTGCGCGTCGGGCGGCAAGGATGTCGCCTTTACGCTCTGCTTGGTCGTGAATTCGGGACAGACCTCGTGTCAAAGTAAGCGATGCATGATTGTGGTGTCTAGGATACGTTTGTAATGCGGCGCGGTTCGAGCGCCCTAGAGGGATCAAGATGAAGATCAGCACGGTAGAACAGATGCGGGCGATGGACCAGGCGGCGATCCGGACGTATGGGATCGACGAGGCGCTGTTGATGGAGAACGCCGGAGGGGCGGCGGCTCGCGTGTGGCTGCACGAGATGGACGGATCGAGCCGCAATGTGCTGATCCTGTGCGGCGGCGGTAACAACGGCGGCGACGGGCTGGTCGTTGCGCGGCATCTGCACGCCGCAGGCGCAAGCGTGCGGGTGCGAGTGTACGGCAATCCGGAACGATACGCCGGGGCGGCGAAACTCAATTGGTCGATTGCGCAGAATCTAGGGATTGACATAAGTGTTCTTGGCGAGATCGGCGGACTGGGCGAGGATCTGGCGTGGGCAGGCGGCGTAGTCGACGCTCTGTTGGGCACGGGCATCACACGCGAAGTGGCGGGGCTTTACGCGGAGGTGATTGAGCGGGTGAATCGCAGCGGCTTACCCGTGCTGAGCATCGACATCCCGTCCGGCGTGAACGGCGACACAGGGCGCGTGCTGGGGACGGCTGTACAGGCGGACTGCACGGTGACCTTTGGTTTGCCCAAGATCGGCAACCTGCTCTACCCAGGCTACGAATTGGGGGGCAAGCTTTTTGTCAGCCACATTTCCTTCCCGCCTGTCCTGACGGTGGACGAAGCGCTGCAGATCGAGGTCAACGCACCGCCGGCGCTGCCCAAGCGCAACCCGGCAGGGCATAAGGGATCGTTTGGGCAGGCGCTGTTTATTGCCGGCGCGGCCAATTACTACGGCGCGCCGTATTATGCGGCGATGTCATTCCTCAAGGCGGGCGGGGGCTATGCGCGGCTGGCGACGCCGCGCTCGTTAGCTCCGGTTCTGGCGAGCAATGGCGGCGAGATCGTTTATCTGCCGCAGCGCGAAACAGAGGTGAGCAGCCTGGCGCAGTCCAATCAGGCCGACCTGCTCGACATAACTACCAAGATGGATTTCGTTGTGATGGGACCTGGGTTGTCTCTGCATGAGGAGACGCAGCAGCTGGTGCGTGAACTGGCGGCGAGGATCGATAAGCCGTTGCTGATCGACGGCGACGGCTTGACTGCGGTGCACCAGGAGCCGGACTGCCTGCGCCAGCGCAGCGCGCCGACGATATTGACGCCGCACATGGGCGAGATGGCGCGGCTCACCGGTCGCTCTGTGCCGGAGATCGAGGCGGAGCCGGTGACGACGTTGCGGGCTGTATGCCGCGACCTCAAGGCATTGGTGGTAATGAAGGGGGCGCACAGTCTCGTCGGGTACCCAGACGGGCGCGTTTACGTGAACCTGTCGGGTAACTCCGGCATGGCGACTGCCGGTTCGGGCGACGTGCTGACCGGCAGCATCGCGGCGATGGCCGGGTTGGGACTGCCGGTCGAGGAGGCGGTGCGTATGGGAGTCTTTGTGCACGGTCTAGCCGGCGACCTTGCGGCAGCGTCCATCGGAGAGGACGGCATGACTGCGAGCGACGTATTGGCCTATTTGCCCGAGGCAGTCAGGCTGCTGCGTACGCCAGAGGGGCTGCCCGCCGGCTATCTTGGGCCGCAAGTCGTGTAGGGTTAAGGGGTTGGCGGAGTCGCACTATGTGCCTGGGGGTTCCTGAGAGAGGCTCTCTGTCTCTGGTGCAACGAGATTCTTCAGCCTCGCTAACGCTCGCTTCAGAATGACAGGCACATGGGGAACACGCTATTCAGAGCCTGGCCACGAATTGCACGAAGCGTCTTTCTGGAACGTTCGAGTAATTCGTGCAATTCGTGGCGCAGAAAACGCTGTTCAGGCGTCAACCGCGGCCGAGGTACGCCTGCTGTGTGGGCAGGACGATGGCCTCGAGCATGTTTACGTGCAGCGGCAGCGACGCCATCGTAACCGCGGCGGCTGCCAACTCGTCGACCGTCATCATCGGTTCCTGGTCTTGATCTCTATCGCTGGTTGCACGGCGCTCGGTGAGTACGTTGCCGGGGTGCAGTATGCTGGCGACGACGTTGAAGTCGCGGCCTTCGAGCGCCATTGACTTGGTCAGCCCGACCAGGCCGTGCTTGGTGGTGTTGTAGGGCGCGGCGTTGGGGCGGCACATCTGCGCCGAGATGGAGCCGATGTTAACGATGCGCCCGCCGCCCTGGCGTTTCATGATGCGCATGGCCTCGCGACCGCAGAGGAACGGTCCCGTCAGATTAACTTCCAGCACCTTGCGCCAGGTCTCCAAGGTGAGATCCTCGAGCGGGCCGCCGTCGAACGTCCCCGAGTTGTTGATGAGGATGTCGACGCGGCCGAATTGCTCTAGGGCGGCTGCGAAGAGGGCGCTGACCTGGCCTTCGTCGGTGACGTCGGTGGGCGCGACGCGGATAGGCGCGCCTGTAGGCGTCAGTTCTGCCGCGGTCGCCTCCAGGTTGGCGCGGTTACGCGAGGCGAGGATCAGCGAGGCGCCTTCGCGCGCAAATGCGCGAGCAATACCTTTGCCGATGCCTGTGCCCGCGCCAGTAATAATCGTGACCTTCTCTTGCAGCAGTCCCATTTCCGTTCTTCTCTCCTTGTGTTTCGAGTACGCGCCGCTGCTACCCAATCGCGTCGAGCTTGG
Source organism: Chloroflexota bacterium (assembly GCA_030058085.1). Lineage (GTDB taxonomy): Bacteria > Chloroflexota > Anaerolineae > Caldilineales > Caldilineaceae > JASGTU01. The sequence continues at coordinate 18,463 of JASGTU010000117.1, read as the reverse complement.
CTGTGTCTTCGGCGCTCAGTTCGAGGGTGAGCGAGGCGAAGTTGTCCCGCGCATGGGCCACATCGCTCGTTTTGGGGATGGTGATCACGCGCGGCTGGTCCATCAGCCAGCGGAGCCCCACCTGCGCGGGAGATACGCCGTGACGCCGCGCGATCTCCACGACTTGCGGATGCCGCATTACGCCGTCCTTGAGCGGAGAATAGGCGGTGAGCAGGATGTCGTGCTCCTGGCAGTAGGCCAACACGCCGTTGTTGACCGGCTCGCGATGCAGCAGGTTGTAGCGCACCTGGTTGGTCAGGATCGGGGTCTCGGACAGGCGAACGGATTGCTCCATGAGCGGCACGTTGAAATTGCTGACGCCGATGTGCTTGATTTTACCTTCGCGCACGAGTTGGTTGAGGGCGCGGAAGGTATCATCGAGCGAAATGGCGTCATTGGGCCAGTGGATCAGGTAGAGGTCTACGTAATCGACGCCGAGGCGGCGCAGGCTGCCGGCGCAGGAGCGCAGCACGTCGTCGTAGCGCAGGTGCTCGGGCGATACTTTGGTTGTGATGAAGAGATCGTTGCGGTCATAGCCTTTGATCGCCTGGCCTACCAATTCCTCGGTGTGTGTAGCGCCGTAGCCTTCAGCGGTGTCGATGTGGGTGTAGCCCATGTCGATGAACTGGCGCATGGCTGCGATCAGGGCGTTATCTTGTGAGCGGTCTGCGCTGGATGCACCGCCCATCTGCCAGGTGCCGAATCCGAGTGCGGGGATCTGTTGGCCGTTGGGCATGGTTTCGTAGATCATTGAGAACTCCCTTTCACATTGACTTCACAATGCGCGCATATGCCGCGCACTTGCCTAGAACTTGGGTTGTTCGGTAATCACTACCGGATCGCGCCCGCGCAGGAAGTCGAAATCGACGCCGGCGGGCGCCTGGGTGACGTGGCGCAGGTACAGATCGCCGTAACCGCGACGGAAGTGCGGGGCGGGCGGTTGCCATTCCTGGCGGCGGCGCGCTAGCTCCGCCTCGTCGACGTGGAGGGTGAGCGAGCGGTTGGGCGCGTCCAGTTCGATCTCGTCGCCATCTCGCACCAGAGCGAGGGGGCCGCCGACTGCGCTTTCCGGCGCCACGTGCAGCACGATGGTTCCGTAAGCTGTGCCGCTCATGCGGGCATCGGAAATGCGCACCATGTCGCGCACGCCCTGTTGCAGAAGCTTCTGCGGGATGGGCAGGTTGCCGACTTCGGGCATACCCGGCCCGCCGATTGGCCCGCAGTTCTGCAAGACGAGCACGTCTTCGGGGCGGACGTCGAGATCGGGGTCGTTGAGGCGGGCGCGCAGGTCGTCCATGTCGCGGAAGACGACGGCGCGGCCGCGGTGTTGCAGCAGATGAGGCGAGGCGGCGGCGTGCTTAATCACCGCGCCATCCGGGGCGAGGTTGCCGCGCAGGATCGCCAAGCCGCCCTCGGCGAAGTACGGATCGTCGAGTGTGCGGATCACATCCGGCTGGATGATGTCCGCGCCGCGGACATTTTCCGCGAGCGTGCGTCCGGTGACGGTGAGCGCATCGCCGTGAAGCAGGGGCAGCAACTGATTAAGCACGGCTGGAATTCCGCCGGCATAGTGCAGATCCTCCATCTGGTATTGCCCGGTGGGGCGCAGGTTGGCGATGACGGGTGTGCGGCTGCTGATGCGGTCGAACAACTCCAGGGGCAGGTCGATGTCGAGGCGGCCGGCGATGGCCGGGAGGTGGACGACGGCATTGGTACTGCCGCCGATGGCGCAAAGCAGGGTAATGGCGTTCTCGAAGGCTTCTTGCGTCATGATCTGAGAGGGACGCACGCCTTCGCGCGCCAGTTCGACAATGCGACGGCCCGTCTGTTCGGCTAGGCGCACGCGCTGCGCATCTACGGCCGGGGTGGCGCCGACGCCGGGCAAGGCGATGCCTAGGGCTTCGAGCAGCGAGTTCATGGTAGACGCCGTGCCCATGACCATGCAGTGGCCCGGCCCGCGGAAGACGGCATCCTCGGCGGCGCGATAGGTATCGGCGGAGATGGCCCCTGCCGTGTACTCGGCGGTGAGACGCCGGCAGTCAGTGCAGGCGCCGACGATCTCGCCGCGGAAGTGACCGTTGAGCGCCGGGCCGCCGGAGAGAACCATGGCGGGCACGTCGGCGCTAGCCATACCCATGACCGCTGCGGGCGTGGTCTTGTCGCAGTTGACGAGCAGCACTACGCCGTCCAAGGGTTGGCCGCGAATCATCTCTTCCGTGTCCATAGCCGCCAGATTGCGGTAGAGCATGGAAGAGGGGTTGAGGTAGATTTCGCCGAGTGAGATGGTCGGGAATTCGAGGGGGAAGCCGCCGGCTTGCCACACGCCGCGCTTGACCGCGTCAGCTAAGGGGCGCAGGTTGGCATTGCAATTGTTGATTTCGCTGTAGGTATTGCAGATGCCGATCAGCGGGCGCTGCATGTCGGCATCGTCGTAGCCCATCGCCTTGGTGAAGGCGCGGTGAGTGAAGCCGGCGACATGACCTTCGTTGAAGAAGGCCAGGCTGCGCGAATCAACGTGTTTGGAAGATTGTGAACCCATCCTTGCTCCTTGGCGGCGCGCAGTTGCGCCGGTGTGTTGTTGCGGCGATTCGCCGTCGTCGATCGGTCTAGCCAAGCTGTTAGCGTGTGTCCTCTTCGGGATGTGATTGCCCTAACCGCCAGATGTAGCGCGGGGCATAGCCGAAAGCCTGTTGTGCGCGGAGGCAGCTCATGGGCGATGCGCGTCCGGGCAAGGGAGAACGGATCTCTGTAACAGCGCCGAGATGCGTGCGCACCAGGTCTAGCGCGGCGGCGGGCAGAGCAATCTCCGCTCCCGTTATGTTATAGGGGCCGGACGGGACGCTCTCCGTCTCCAGTGCCAGCCGGCACGCGACGGCGGCATCGCGGGCGTCGGTGCGTGTCCACAGCAGCCAGGCGCCCGCGGCGGGATCGGCTGCCATCTGTTCGATCTCGGCGGCGATCCGACCCGGGGCGCGTACGCCCATGAAGCGAAACGAGAGGATCGTCATGCCGTAGCGGGCGACGAAATAATCTGCGGCGGACTCGTTCGCCATCTTTGCCAGGGCGTAGCAGTTGGCGGGTCGCGCCGGGTGGTCCTCGTCGACGGGGACATAGTGCGGCGGCGCGGCAGCGAAGCCGTACACCTGTGCGCTCGATGCGTTGATGACGCGCCGGATGCCGAGGTCGGCGCAGGCTTGGAGAACGTTGTATGTGGCGCGGACATTGTCACCGTAGACGCGGTGATCGGGCGCTAGGCCGGCATCGGACCATGCGCCCAGGTGGACGACTGCTTCAGCGCCGGAATAGACAAGGCTCTGGTAAACGTCGCCGGCATCGGTAAGGTCCACGCGCATGTAAGACGCACGCTCGCCCGGCGGCGGGGCGATGTCGACGCCGGTGACGCGGTGGCCCGCTTGAACTAGTTCTCGGACGACGTAGCGGCCGATTTGACCGCTGCTGCCGGTGACAAGGACGTTTAGCATAGCTGCCTTGGCTAGAGCGCTGCGTTAAGTGCGACTCGGCGCAGCAGGCATGGCGGCATGCTGCGACCGGCGATAATGATACCACAGGTCAGTGGGGACCGAGTTTGAACGCCGGCGCGGGGGCGCGTTTCAGCTTAGGCCAAGACGGGAATGGCCCACGCAGCGGGCGGCGAGGGCTAGGAGGGCGATCTCGATGAGGACGAGTGCGGCAAAGGCGAGGAGCCATTTCGGGGCTGTGAACGATTCCGGGACGCCGGCGTGCATCATGCGATGCCAGAGAGTTGGGCGGTACTGGGCGATCGCCTGTCCGATTACGATGAGGAGGCCGGTGAGAGACAAGACGGCGGCGATGGCGCTTTGCTGGGCGTGGCGAGCGCTGGAGGAGCGCAAGGATGCCATTGCGCCGAGCGTTGCAGCCAACAGCGCCGAGAGCAAACTGAGCGCCGCGAGCGGCAAGAGTGCGTTAAGCGATAGCGAGCCGGCGCTGCCGGTGATGGCTAGGATGGCCGCGCTCAAAGCCAGGGTAAGGAGGGCGACAAGCCAGGCAAATAGCGCCGCCGCGCCGACTTTGCCCAACAGAATGGCGTCGTTCGACAAGCGCGTGACGTAGAGTGCATCGAGTGTATGGCGCTCTCGCTCACCGGCGAACGTATCGGCAACGACGACGGCGGCGGGCAGCCAAGGCAACCATACCCACAGCAGCGGGCTGGCAGGGTGTGCATCCCAACCGACGTCGAAGCGCCAGGGAACGATGACGCCGAAGATGATCAGAATGAGCAGAGTGCTGATAATGCCGCTTAATCCCTGGCTGCGCAAGGAGCGCAACTCCTGCAGGTCCTTGCGCATCACCGTCCAGGCATCCCGGATCATGGGTGTTTCTCCAGGCGTCGCGACTGCTGCACAAGCGATGTGAACGCAGCCTGGAGAGAGACGCGGTTCTTCTTGACTTCTTCGACGTCGGCGCTGGATTCGACGAGCAGGCTGACGAGCGGAGCCGTGTCCACATTGCCGATCAGGTCGAGGGCGAGGCCATTGTCCAGCCGGTTGATGGCTGCGATCTCTGGGCGGCGGGCGAGTAGCGCCACAACTTCGTCGGTGAAGCCGCGCCCGATGATCTCTAGCTGGGGCCGGACGCCGGCGGTGCAGATTTCGCCGATAGGCCCGCCTGCGAGGAGGACGCCGCGATTGAGTACGGCGACGTGGGTGCAGAGCGCTTCGGCTTGGGTCAGGTTGTTGGTGGTGAGGACGATGGTCACGGCTTCCGCTGCGGCTGTCTCCGCCAGGTCGCGTTGTATGGACGCTGCCGCTAACGGATCGAGGCCGGCCGTCGGTTCGTCTAGGAAGAGGATGGACGGGCGATGGAAGATACTGCGAGCGATGCAAAGCCGCTGTCGCAGATCTCGGCTCCAGCTTTGAACCAATTCGCCGCGCCGCTCCCACAGCCCAAGGCGACCAAGCAACCGGCGGGCGCGCGCCCGGCGTTCGGCTGCCGGCATGCGCCAGATGCGGCCGTAGAATTCGAGGTTTTCAAGTGCAGAGAGATGGCCGTAGAGGGAACACGTTTCGAGCACGGCGCCAGAGCGTTCGCGGATCCTATCCGCCTCGGTCACGGTATCGAAACCGAGAACGGTTGCGCGACCGGAGGACGGCTTAAGTAGGCCGAGCAGAAGGCGGATGGCGGTAGACTTGCCGGCGCCATTGGGGCCGATCAGGCCGAAGACGGCGCCGGTTGGAACGGTAAGGTTCAGAGAGTTGACGGCGATTGTGGAGCCATATGTCCGCGTTAAGTCCTGCGTGCGGACGGCAAATTCACCCACGGAATTCCTCCGCATGTTGGGCAACCGGAGCCTGCTTCCCATAAAAGGCAGTATACAGGGCGGCGACAGGCGCGTATAGGGACACTTGTCACCACTCCTGGGGGACAAACGCCACTTCTAAAGGCGGGACAGTCTGGCTACGCGAGGCCGGAGGCGGGGAGGGGCGCAGAGACGGTGATGCGCGTGCCGCGCCCTGGGACGCTACCGACTTCCAGCGCCCCATCCAGGTTTTGAGCGCGTTCGGCCATGTTGCGTAATCCGTGCCCAGAATGGCTCACGGCGGGATCGCGATGAAAGCCGATGCCGTCATCTTCGATGGTGAGTTCGACACGGTGATTTGTATGGCGCAGACCGATGCGTACGGATGAGGCGTGGGCGTGCTTACGTACGTTGATCAGCGCTTCTTGCAAGATATGCAGCAGTTCGCTGCTTTGTTGGGGCGTGACCGCGGCGGCTGTCGCCGGGTCAATCTCGACGAAGACCGTCAGCAACGAGTAAGTTTCCAAGTCGCGCACCAGTTCTTCGATGCCTTGAGCCAGGTCGCGGGTGCGCACCTGGTGTGAGTGTAGATCGTGAATGTAGGTGCGGATGTCGCGGATGACGCTGTTGAGGCTGGTGATGGCATTGGCGATTCGGTCGCGGGCCAGCGCCGGGTCTGCGTCAAGGCGATGTTGTGTGTCGTCCAGCATGAGGCCGATGGCGTAGATCGACTGGATGACGCCGTCGTGAAGGTCCATGCCGATACGCTCGCGCTCATGCAGCACCGCGAGTTGCCGGTTCTGGCGGTGGAGTTGCGCGTTCTCAATGGCGATGGCGACTTGGGCGGCGAACATCTCCAGAATCTCTTGGTCCTCCCGGCTGAATTCGGCGGCGGGCGTCGATGCGAGAGCAATTGCGTCGCTGGATTCCGGCAGCTTGTCGGCGACGTAGAGGTTGCCGAAGACGCGTCCTTTTGACATAATCGGTACGCCCAAGAAGGATTCCATTTGAGGGTGATTAGGCGGGTAGCCTGCAGCCCGTGCGTCGCGGCTGATATGGGGAACGCGCAAGGCGCGACCGTGATAGAGCGACTGACCGAGGATGCCTTTACCTTTGGGCGGCGCGCCGATTCGGGCTTGTACCTCGGGCGGAATGCCGGAGGTGATAAACTGCTCGATCTGCAGCCCGTCGTGGTCTAGAATGCCGAGCGCTCCATAGCGTGCGCGGCTCAACTCACGGCTGAGGTCGACGACTTTTTGTAGGATGGCGCGCAGCTCGTGCTCAGTTGTAAGGGCCATGCTGGCTTCGTGAAGCGCTTCGAGGTGCTGAGTTCGCCGGCGAACTTCTGCATCCCGCCGTTCGAGCGTCCGGGCAATCACATGCCAGAAGATGGCGCTGCCCACGGCCACAAGCGCTAACTCTGCGGCGATGCCGGCAGCGGTGATCGGCAGGCCGAATCCAAAACGGCGCAATGCGATCAGCGCCGCCCAGCAGACGACGGCGAGGGCGATACCCATGACTCCTAGATATTGCGTGCGTACGGCGCGCCTCGTGAGCAACCTCCAGCCTCGAGTTGATCTTATGGTAAAATGTACGCGAATTATAGCCGTCGCCGTCAATATCGGTCAACGCGTGAAAGCGCCGCGGGATCGGACGATATGCCCGGCTTGACGGACGGCGGCGGCTGGTTGCGAGCGCGATGGGTGATGCCGGGTACGAAAGCTAGATAAGCGGGGCGGTAAAAACGCGCCGGGTTATGAGGGTGTGGAGGCGGTTACTTTGCTTAGCGGCAATAGCGATACGCATTTACGGATTCTATTGGTTGACGATCACGAGGTTGTGCGTTTGGGGCTGCGCGCCTTGCTGTCTCGCTATCCGCAGTTTGAGGTGGTGGCAGAGGCGGGCGACGGCGACGAGGCGCTTGAGAAGACGCTTTACTACGAGCCTGACGTAGTGGTGATGGACATTCGCCTGCCGGGTAAGAGCGGCGTCGAGGCGACCGAGGAGATCATGCGTCACCGTCCCGAGACACGCGTCGTGATGTTGACATCGTACGCAGAGGATGACGTTCTGTTCGACGCAATTGCGGCGGGGGCGGCGGGGTACGTGCTCAAGCAGATAGGAAGTGATGATCTGGTTCGGGCGCTGATGACGGTAGGCAGGGGGGAATCGTTACTCGACCCTGCGGTGACGCAGAAGGTCTTTCAGAAGATGCGAAGCAATGCGCGTCAGGTGGAAGACGAGTACTTTTCGATGTTAACCGAGCAGGAGTTGACGATCTTGGCTCTGATGACGGACGGACTGACCAATAAGGAGATTGCCCGCCGCGTGTTTTTGAGCGAGAAGACCGTGCGCAACTACGTCAGCTCGATCCTCAACAAGTTGGACGTCACCTCGCGGGCGGAAGCGGCGGTCTATGCGGTGCGCCATCATATCGAAGGCTATGTGCGCGAGAATATGGGCGAAGCGGACGACGAGGCGAGCGAGCAGGACTAACTGCCTGGATAGCGTCACGAGACCGGCATGGCGACGATTACTAGTCTGAAATTACAGAAAAACGATAAAGACCGCGTGAGCGTGTATTTGGACGGCGAGTACGCATTCTCGGTCAGCCGGTTGGCGGCATCGGCGCTGAAGAAGGGCCAGGAGCTAGAGGCGGCGGAGATTGCGCAGCTACAGGAGGAAGGCGCGGCGCATTTGGCGTACCAGCGGGCGGTACGCTATCTGGGTTTCCGACCGCGCAGCAGGGCGGAGATCGAGAGTTACTTGCGCGACAAGGGGGCGTCTGCCGAAGTGATCGGGGAGGTTGTCGAGCGTCTGGTAAATCGCGGCTATCTGGATGACGCCGAGTTTGCGCGCTTCTGGGTGGAAGATCGCACGCGTTTCCGACCGCGCGGCAGACGGGCGCTGCGCTATGAACTGCAACAGAAGGGCCTCGCTCGCGAAGACATTGAAGCGTCGCTGGAGGGGCTGGCTGAAGAGAAGGCCGCCTGGGACGCGGTGTCGACCAAACTGGAGCGCTGGCAGGGACTAGATGAGCGGGAGTTCCAGCAGAAGGTGATGGCTTTCCTCAGCCGGCGCGGGTTCGATTATGACATTTGCCGCGAAGTTGGCGGTCGAGCTTGGGCGCAGGTTCAGGCCGAATCCGCCGGAGCAGAAGCGGACGAGGATTAGGCGCGGGTTTCCACAATCGCCTGACCGTTGGTCAGACTGGTCACGGCGGCGATGAAGTCCTCCATGTGTTCCTCGGGCAGTTTGATGTGAAAGGTGACGTCTACAGCATAGTCCTCGGAAACGGCTTCGGCCTCGAAGTCCGGGAGTATGCGCTTGACGGGCGTGACCGCGGCGTAGTCGATCATAACATCCAATTCGACATAGGGAATCTTCTCCACAAGCGGCAGAGAGGCTAGCGCTGACTGGACGCCGCCGCTGTAAGCTCTGACCAAGCCGCCTTTGCCGAGCAGCGTTCCGCCGAAATAGCGGGTCACCACGGCGCACACATCTCCAACATTGCTGTGGAGCAGGGTGGTCAGCATGGGGCGACCGGCTGTACCGTGAGGTTCGCCGGCGTCGCTCATGCCCACTTGTGCGGTGCTGCCAGGAGGACCGACGACGTAAGCCCAGCAGTTGTGGCTGGCATCGGCGAACTCGGCGCTGACTGCGGCGATGAAGGCACGCGCCTCCTCGACGGTCGGCGCATGGCCGACGGTCGTGATGAAGCGGCTGCGTTTGATTTCCTCTTCCGTGCGGTGGCGAGAGGCTGGGATCGGGTAGCGAGTCGACGGATTGGCCATGCGGCGTCGTGCTAATTACGAGTGATCTGGAAGTCGGGTGCGATACGGGAGGCGCCAGGTCGATGCTTGAACTCTGCCGTGAGGCTAACCCCACCGGCTGCCATAAAGATAATCGTCCTCTTCCTCGCCTTCGTCTTCTAGTTCTTCGTCGTCATCGTCGTAGTAATCTAGATAGTCGGACTCATCCTCGTCATCTTCGTCATCATCGTCGATAAAGATCAGGTCGTTATCGTCTTCATCCAGTTCTTCGTCGTCTTCTTCTAGTTCTTCGTCATCTTCGTCTTCCTCGTCTTCCTCGTCTCCTTCCTCCTCGTCGTCATCTTCATCATCATCTTCATCATCGTCATCATCGTCATCGTCGAGGTCCTCGTCGAAGTCGAACTCGTCTTCCTCCTCGTCTTCCTCTTCTTCGCCGAAATCGATGTAGATGTCGTCGTCCTCCAATTCATCAAAAGCGGCGACTTCGCGCCAGAGATCGTCCGATAAGGCGGTAGCCGGCAGGGCGCCATGCATGTCGGGTATCCTTGGGGTTGGGCCGATTAGGCTGTCCGATTACAGATGATGCCAGATAAGGGCCGCGATGGGCCTGCTAAATTTGGAAATGAGATCTGCGTCGCTACATGATTATATGATTGCCTACGGACATTGGCGAAATGCGCTGGCGATGCATCGTGCATTGGCGGCGGCGGAGCGAGCGTCGCATTGCTCATGCGTTGTTTTTTCGGTCGGGATGCGGCGTTGACAAAGAGGGCTCGTCGCGCTAAAATTCTTGTCATGATGAAACCCGGCGACAATGATTCATTGCAACTACGTTCATTATCCACTCTGATTGGGTACATCACGGGACCGAAAGCCGAACAGCCGGTCGGCGTTCGCGTCGTTGAGCCGCCGCCCGGGACGCGCCAATACCAGCGAGGCAATATGTATGGGGTGGTCGACCTTTCCGGCGGCCATCCGGACAAAGAATTCATTGCCGATCACCTGTTGACGGTGATGCAGCGCAGCTACTACTCGTCCAAGGGGAGCCAATCGCAGGTGATGATCAGCGCTGTGCAGGCTGCACGACAGGCGCTGCACGAAATCAACCTGCGACATCCTGAGCATGCGTTGCGGGCAGGCGTGTTGTGTGCCGCTTTGCTTAATGGACGGCTGATGGTGGTGACGAGCGGCCCAACAATGGCGCTGGTGCGGGTGAGCGATCGGGTCCACATGTTTCCGTCTGAGTTGGGAGGGGTTCCGCAGTCGGACGACGAGACGGATGAGCCGATCGAGGTCTTTCGTCAGGATTTGTCGCGCGATGATGTCGTTTTTGTGGGGGGCGGCAGTTGGCTTTCCCACATTCCCATCAAGGGTTTGGCGGGCATCGTGGCGTTTACGAATGCGGACAATTGTGGGGACGCAGCCGATGAGCTATATAGCCACGGTGGAGACGGCAGTCCGCCAGGCTTGCTGATCGTGCTGGTTCCGAACCCAAATGCGCCGCATACTGGCCCCCAGTCACGCGGTTCAACGCCGCCCAAACCGCGGAGGCCGCGCTTGGGCGGGCTTCCCACGGCTCTGGGCGCGGCGCCGCCCGCCCGGGCGCCGACACCCGCTCCTCAGAATGCCCCACCGCCACCGCCTCCTGTCGCCGATGACAGTGCGAGCCGGTCGCTTCAAATGGAAGCCGTAGCGCCTGAGAGACCGGCGCTCCCGCCTCTCCCCATAGAGGAGGACGCCGAGGAAGTTGGGCCGGTTAAGGCCTCCTCGCTTTCAGGGGCTGGGGTTTCGGTCAAAAGCTTCTTGAAGCGCATGTTGCCGGACCGCAGCGGCATGGAGGTCGCCGAAGCGGAGGCGACGCCGGCCGAGTTGCCGCCGCTGGAAGAGCCGCCTCCGGAAGACGAGATGGACACCGGCTATGCACGAGAGACGGCTACGGACGAGCTGGCATACGAGCCGGCAGTCGAGTCAAAACCGCCTCCGCCGTTGCCCGAAATTGAGCCGTTTTCAGCGCCTGCGCCCGCATCCGGGACGCGGGCGCGTGTGTTTATCTTGCTGGCGCTAGTTGTGTTGGCTTTGGCGCCGACGATTGTCGCGCTGAAGTATTGGGAGGAAGGCGCAAGCCGGCGTGCAGAGGCCGAGCAACTGACCGCGGCGGCGGACGCCAAGCTGATCGCGGCGCTGACTGCTCTGGATCTGGGAGACAAGCCCGGCGCGCGTGAGGCGCTGTTGGAAGGCCGTGAATACCTCTCGGCTGCCATCGCGCTTGACGGCGGCAATGATCAGCGCAGCCAATTGGCGGCGAATATCGAGCAAGAGCTTCAGGAGGTGCTCAGTATTCAGCCGTTGTATAGGCTGACCACGCCGCTAGTCACTTTTTCGCCGGAGGCGCGACCGCAGCGCGTGCGCGTGGCCGACGGCGGCATCTATATCTTGGATGCGGAGCGTCAGGCTGTTTTGCGCTATCGCTACGACGCGGCATCGGGCGCCGTACTGGACGCCGAGCCGCAGGTGATCCTGCAGCAAGGAGATATCGTTGACGGTGTGACGGTTGGGTCGCTGGCCGATATCACGTGGCTTGAACTGAACCCCGGCATAGTAGACCGGCCCCTCCTGTTGGTGCTTGACCGCAACAATAACCTCTTTCGCTACGACCCGCGCGTCGAAGGCGCCCGCCTGATGGAAATCAATGGTCAAGCGGACTGGCGCAACGCTTCGCAGGTGCAGACGTATTTCGGGCGTATTTATGTGGCCGACGAAGGGCAGAATCAGATATTCCGCTACAACCCGGCTCAGCCGGACGCAGATCTGGATCCGTGGTTCCGCCCGGAGACGCTGGTCAATTTGGCCGGCGTGATTTCGATGGAGATCGACGGCGATATTTGGCTGCTCTTCGGCAACGGCAACATCTTGCGCTACCGCAACCGCGAACAATTGCCCTTCTCTTTGGAGGCAGGCGCAGAGCTGGCGGAAGAACCGGTTGACCTGTATGTGACGAAGGAGGAGCGCAACGAGATCTACCTGGCGGACGCAGGCGAGGACCGCATACTCGTCTATTCCAAAGACGGCGTATTTGAGAAACAACTCAAGGCCGCCGAGGGCGATCTGCTGCGCGGGCTGAGCGGCATCTACATCGAAGAACTCAACGAGACGCTATATATCCTCACGAAAACCGGATTGTACACTCACCCATTGTTGTAAGCTCGGTTCCGGGGTGTGAAAGGCAGGGGGCGGAAATTGTTGGGCCGCTCGTTGTCCATGCTATAATTCGGGCCTATGATGGAACAGGATCCGCTGGGGTTGTCCCGAGTGATGCGCAGGTTCGTGGCAGGAAGCCAGGGGCGTGCGATTGCATTTGCTGCGATTTACAGCGTTCTCATACTGGCGGTCGCCCTTATCGGCGGCAATCTTCTGCACGAATGGGCGCGACAGCGCATCATGGGCCAGTCATCTCTCTCGGTTATCACCGACCTTAGCGCCTATATTCAGGACGGCGCCGAGGGAGTCACACCCTCTTCTGTCGAGGGGGGAGACGATGCACTCGCTGTGCCGGCTGGCGAGCAGCCGGGGCAGGATGACGCGCAGTGGGTGAATGTGCCTGCCCTTAATGTTCTTCTCCTCGGCACAGACGCTCGTCCGGATGAAGCAGACGTACCCCGCACCGATACGATGATATTGGCTAGCCTGGATCCGCAGAGCCAGTCGCTTGGGTTGCTCTCGCTGCCGCGCGACCTGTGGCTGCCCATCCCTGGTTTGGGTTTTTCCAGCAAGATCAACACGGCGTACCAACTCGGCGAGACCGAAGGTTATCCGGGCGGCGGGCCGCAATTGGCAAAGGATACGGTGAGCAGCTTCATCGGTCAGCCGGTGCAGTATTTTGTGCGCGTGAACTTCCAGGGGTTCGTCGAATTGGTCGATCTGATCGGCGGCGTGGATGTGGTCGTGCCGGCGACGATCCATGATGACCAATACCCGACCGAAGACTACGGCTATCAGACGTTCCACCTCGACGCCGGCGTCCAGCATCTGGACGGCGAGACGGCTTTGAAGTATGTACGAACGCGCAATATCGACGACGATTATTCGCGGGCGCGGCGCCAACAACAGGTAATCCGGGCGGTGGCGGATAAGGTGTTGCGCGCCGATATGCTGCCCACGCTGCTGCCCAAGCTGCCGCGGCTGCTCTATACCATGCGCAGCAGTATTGAGACAGATATTCCGATGGCGGTGATGCTGGATCTGGCGAACTATGCGCGCGGGGCTGCGCTGCGCGATGTTCGGCAGCTTGTATTGGACAACCACTTCGGCGAGGAGACCTACGCGGAAAACGGCGCATGGATCCTGTTGCCGGATCGGGCATTGGTGCGTGGGGCTTTGGCGAACTTCTTCGCGCCGTCCACCGGCGCCGGCAGTTCGGTAGCGCAATTAGGTACAGACTGGATTCGCATCGAGGTGCTAAACGGCACGGGCGAGCCGGGGGTAGCGGCTCGGACACGCGATCTGCTCGAAGCGCAGGGGTGGCGAGTGGTGTCGATCGGCGATGCCGACCGCAGCGACTACGGGCGCACGCTGATCATCAACTACGGCGTGCCCAAGGAACTGGTCGACCAGGTGGGCACGGACCTTGAGATCCAGCCGAATCTGTCCAGCCTGAACGGGCTGAATTCCAGCTCGCCGGTTGATGTGCGTATCGTGGTGGGGCGGGATTTTCTAACGGCGATACAATAGCGCTGCGACGCGGGCAAGGCGCTAAGGGAATATGAACAATTGCACGGGAGTTCAGCTCCCGTGTTTTTTGTGCCCGAGGTTATCTCCGCGGTCCTGCGGCCTGCCAGACGGCAAAGATCGCCAGTTGGCGACCTGCAGGAATGCCGCCGCCACAGACCGCTTCGGCGGCTCCGAGCGGGGCCCAATTCCAGGGTCCGGACTGGCCGCGACCAGGCGAAAAGCGGCTGTCGGCGCTCACGACGAGGTGCGCCCATCCGCTTACGGGGTCCGTGGGGCGGTGGATGACGTTTGCGCCGCCTTGCGCGTGTAGACCTTCCAAACCAGTCCGTGAGAAGACCATATCTTGCGCGGGGATGAGCCGGCCATCTGCGCCGGCTACTGCCGCATAGAGCCTTGCGCAAAGTCCTGCACGGGCATGACCGATGGTCGCATCGTCCGGGATGCGATAGTCCTCCGACGCCCATTCCGGCAGTGCGCCTGGCGATTCTTGTGTGCAGTCTGCATCGATGACGGCGGTAAACAGGTCCTTAACGAGCAGAGGGCTTTGGTCGATCGTGGCGTCTGTATCAACGGGCAGGGGGCGAATGGCCAGGCCGTAGTAGGAAGCCCACCGGCTCAGGCGTCGTCGCAGCGGGTAGGTGAGCGCACCGGGATACACGCCATCGCCTGCTGCGGCGGACAGCCGCTCGTCCAACTCGGCGCGCGGGACGGCCTGCCAAACGACGAAGGTAGAGACGTGATGCTTGTGCGGAAGCCCGCCGCCGCAGACTACTTCCGCTGCACCCCCAGGCGCCCAACACCAGGGGCCGGATTCGCCGCGGTCCGGGGCGAAGGAACTGCTGCCGGCTAGCGGCAGGTTCGCCCATCCGGATTCGGGCTTTACGCAGATTGTGGTGTAGCCGTCATAGTCCGGATCGCCAAGGCGCTCGAAGCCATCAGACCAGTAGGTGATGCGCATGTCGCGCACCAGTTTGCCGTCGAGACCGATGACCGCGCCGAAAAGGTGATGATCAGCGCCCGCCTCCAGGAATTCGGGGGCGTAGTAGCTGTCTATAGCCCACTGCGGTACGTCATCGGGACGGCCTGTGATTTGCCAGGAACCGTCGACCGTCATGAAGACGTCCTTGACGACGTAGGCGATTTCGCCTTCCTGGCGGTCCGGGCGTTCGTCGACGCGTTTGATCTGCATGTGATAGGCGGCGAAGCGCGGGTCTGTGCGCAGCTCAACCAGCGGTTCGTAGCCGGGGGGTGAAGGCAGCACTTCGCAGGCGCCGGTGTGCGTGTCCGGCAGCGCTTCTACGCCAGGATCGAGGCTGTGTTCGAAATCGCCGGGGTCGATGCCGGTCACCTCGGCGTCAATGTTGGCCCAGACGCCACGGTCGGCGTGCTGCGCCAGGGCGCCGGCGAGCGATCCTTCGATGTCGTAGCTGCCCCAGGGCGGGTAATGGCCCAGTGTGAAGAGCGAACATCCGACCATTCGACCGGAATAGCGTTCGAGGTAGGCGGCGGCCTTGCCAAGTTGGCGGAGATAGCCTTGTTCGTCGGCGAAGTCGCGCCAGCCGCTTGGCCTGTCGTTGCGAATGAGGCCGTCGATACCGAATTCCGTAACGGCGAACTGAAGACGCTTGAAGGGCAAGCGGCGCAAGATCTGGTGTTCCAGGCGATGGATGTACCAGTCGTACAGGCCGCTGGGTCCCCACAGATCGGGCATGCCGTATTGATGCAGGGCGACGATGTGTCCGTGGGCTTCAGCATGTCGCATGGCCGGATAGAGCAGCCGCCAGTGCGCCAACCGCGCGGTTTCGGGCAGGTCGGGGTTGCCGACGCTGAAGCCGAAGAGCGCACAGCGGTAACTGCGATTGGCATGCTCCGCTTCCGCCAAGCGCATACGTTCCAGTTCGAAGCGGTTGAGGAGCGGAAGGCTGTCTCCATCTTGCAGGATTTCGTTGGCAAATTGCCAGTAGTCTACGTCAGGCGACACACGCGACAGAGTCTTCTCGTGCGCCCAGCGGGCGGCTGCGAGCGGGTCTGTGCGGATGCGCTGCATGATGAGATGATCCGCTTCGTATACGCGGCCAATGATGACGGAGTCGGGACAGGCCTGGCGTAGAAGACGCATCTCGTCGGGGTTGGGGTCGACGACGACGATCTGGCGCGGCTGCCAATGGCGCAGCAGGTCGAGGCGCCGGTGAACGCCGCCGATAATATGCGGACCGATCAACGGGCCGCGGCCGCGCGTGAGCCTGTGCAGATAGGGAACGGGATCGGTGTAGCCGCACCAGCCGTCCGCCAGCGTGTAGGGGGTGATGCGCAGACCGAAGTGCAGGTGCGGCTGCGCGCCGAGCCCGCTGTCGCCGCTGAGGCCCAGGGTTTGGCCGGCGTCGGCAGGATCACCCGGCGCTACATGCAGGGCCGAGAGATGGGCGTAGAGCGTCTGTCCCCAGTGGTGTTGGACGAGCGCAACTAAGCCTAGGCCATCTTCGTCGCGTGCAGCGAGCACTGTGCCGCCGGCAACAGCCAATACAGGTCGGCCGATGGGCAGGGCGAAGTCGATGCCGGGATGGCCGCGCACCTGGACCCCTTGGCACTTGAGGCTGCCAAACGAGCGGGGGCTGTCTCCGAACTGCTGGATGATGGGGTAGTCGCCCTCAAAGGGATAGTTGCTGAGCAAGGGGCGTCGTTTTCTTGTGGAGCCGGCGCTGATGGGCCTACATAGCTGTTGCGATTGCGACGCGCCATGAAGGTTCGGGTAGGCGGCGTGCGCTTCGCAACATGTTTGGATATTGTCAATAGTGATGACGTAAGTAGTTGCGGTTTGGTCACGCCGGATCGCGTGCGCACGGCGTTCGGTGCGAAGAATGGTAAGGGCCGCTTCACGCGAAGCGGCCCTTAGTTGCGAGATGCTGGCGTTAGCCCGCAGCCGGCAGAGCGACAGCGGGTTCGGCTACGTCGTCGGTTGGGGCATCGCCGAAGGGATCGTACTGTGATTCCCTTTCGCGCCGGAACTGCTGTGTGTAGAGGCGATAGTAGTGGCCGCGTTGGCGCAGCAACTCGTTGTGAGTACCCATCTCCGAGATAGCGCCGTTTTCTATGACGAGAATGCGGTTGGCGCTGCGAATAGTCGAGAGACGATGGGCGATGACGAAGCTCGTGCGCCCGTGGAGCAGTTTTTCCATGCCCCTCTGGATCAGCGCCTCTGTCAGGGTGTCCACCGAACTCGTCGCCTCGTCCATGATGAAGATGTCCGGGTCGGCTAGGACGGCGCGCGCCAGGCTGATCAACTGTTTCTGGCCGACGGAGAGCAGGCTGCCGCCTTCGCCCACCTGTTCGTCGTAACCGTGTTCCAGGTTGCGAATGAACTCGTCGGCGCCGACAGTCTTGGCCGCAGCCTCTACCTCTTCGTCGGTGGCGTCGAGCCGGCCGTAGCGCAGGTTCTCGCGGATCGTGCCGGAGAAGAGATGCGGCGTCTGAAGCACCATGCCAATGCGCGACTGGATGGCGTGCTGGCTCATCTCCGTGTAGTCCATGCCGGCGATGCGGATGACGCCGCCGGTCGGTTCGTAGAAGCGGCAGATCAGGTTGACGATGGTCGACTTGCCGCCGCCCGTCGGACCGACTAACGCAATAGTCTCGCCTTCCTTGACGGTCAGGCTGAAGTTGGACAGCACTGGGCTATCCGTTTCGTAGGCGAAGCTGACGTCATCGAACTCGATGGTCCCGCGCAAGGAGCCGGGGTCAACGGCGTCGGGCCGGTCGACGATCTCCGGTTCGGCGTCGAGCAGGGAGAAGATGCGTTCGGCCGAAGCGATGGCTTGTTGCATCTCGGCGTAGACGCGCGCCATTTCCTGGATCGGGAAGAGCATGAAGGTGACGTAGGTAATGAAGGCCTGGATGCCGCCGATGCTGATGGTCGAGCCGCCAATCGTGACATTCGCCACCTGGCGACCGCTGTACCAGAGGATCACGCCGACCGAAAGAGCGCTGATGATCTGGACGGCGGGCAGGAAGAGCGCGGACAGCCACGCCGCGCGATAGCCCGCCCGGTACATTTCGCTCGTCAGCCCCTTGAACTCTTCCAGGTTTTCATGCTCGCGGCCTAACGCCTTGACGACGCGCACGCCGGTGATGGTTTCGTTGTAGGCGCCGGTGATCTTCGAGTTGACCTTGCGCACCTGCCGGTACTCGACGATTATGCGCTTCTTAAAGTAGAAGGCCACGACGATGATCACGGGGATGGTGACGCTGACGATCAGCGCCAGTCGCCAGTCGATGAAGGCCATGAATACGAGCGACGTCGAGATGTTGAGCACGCCCCAGGCTGTGTCAACCAGGCCCCATGTGACCAACTCCGCCACGCGTTCCGTATCGGAGGTGACGCGTGACATAATCCAGCCGACCGGCGTCTTGCTGTAGTACGACAGCGACAACCGCTGTAGATGGTTGAACAGCTTTTTGCGCAAATCGTAGCGAATCTTCTCGCCGAGCAAGCCGGTGAGATAGATGAAGCCGAAGACGAATCCGGCCTGCACCGCGATCAGCGAGCCGTAGATGGTGATGATTCTGGTGAGCGCGTCGCGGTCTCTGGGCACGATGGCGACGTCGATGATCTGCTTGCTCAGATAGGTGAAGAACGCGTCTAGGACAG
>JASGTU010000116.1 GCA_030058085.1 Chloroflexota bacterium | reverse complement strand
GCACTCGACTCTGCCGCTATTGAGCCTGGTCGTAATCGGTATCGGCGGGTGGTTCATCGGCATGAAATCGCTGACGTCGAACATCATCTCCGAAGATTACGTGGTCTACGCCGAGAACGCCGGTCTGCGCAAGAACCGGATCCTCTCGCAGTACATCATGCGTAACGCATTGCTGCCGCAGATCACGGGGCTGGCGCTGCAACTCGGTATGATCTTTAGCGGCGCTCTGATCATGGAGGTAGTTTTCGGGTATCCGGGGATGGGCACGCTGACGTTTCAGGCGGTCATGGCGAATGATTATTCGCTGATTATGGGGATTACGCTGCTCTCAATCGTCGGGGTGGCGACTATGGTGTTGATTCTCGACTTCCTCTACCCGCTGTTTGACCCGCGGGTCCGCCACCAGTAGAGCGTGAACCATGCTAACCGTATTTAGAGACCTATTCAAGTATGACGGCCGGTTCCGCGTGGCTTTCATCTTCCTGCTCCTCGTGGTGATCATGTCGATTCTCACGATAGTGTCGCCGTATGATCCCAAGAAGACCTTTATGGTGCCGGCGGACGTTGCGCCGTCGCTGAAGTACCCGTTTGGGACAAACTCGCGCGGCCAGGACCTGTTCTGGTGGATGACGTTTGCCGTACGTAATTCCTTGATCCTCGGCATCATCACCGCGATCGTGTCGCGCATTATCGCGATCTTCGTGGGCATGGTGTCGGGCTATCGAGGCGGCTGGCCGGACAGGTTCCTGATGTCGTTCAACGACAGCTTTGTGGTGCTGCCTGTGCTGCCCATCTTGATCTTGTTGAGCTTCTTATTGCGCGGCAGGATGAATCTGTGGGCGCTGGGCGTTGTGCTCGGGCTGTTTGGTTGGGCTTGGGACGGCCGGCTTATCCGGTCGCAGGTTCTGAGCCTGAAGGAACGCGCCTTCACGCGCACTGCCGTCTATTCGGGTACGCGGCCGCTGTTGATCACAATGCGCGAGCACCTGCCGTTTGTGTTGCCCGTCGTGTTTGCGACTACGATCAACAATATGTTGTGGGCTATCGGCATGGAGGTTACGCTCAGCGTTTTAGGGCTTTCGGATGTGACGTTGCCGACGATTGGCACGGCCATTTACTGGGCTAATCAGCACCAGGCGTTGGTTGCCGGTGTGTGGTGGTGGCTTGCCACGCCTATCGTGGTCGCCATGGTGTTGTTCTTAGGGCTGTACCTGTTCTTCTCAAGCGTCAACGAGTTCATCGATCCGCGGACGCGACTACGACGGATTGGAGCATAGGCCATGTCCCTTATGCAAATGGAAGATGTACGGGCGTATTACCGTACTGAGGCATACGGCATATCCCGGTCTGTGCGTGCGGTCGACGGCGTATCGTTGGAACTGCTCGAGAACGAGATCTACGGGGTTGCCGGCGAATCTAGCTGTGGCAAGACCACGTTGATCAAGGTCATCTCCGGCACGGTGAAGCCGCCACTGCGGGTGGAGTCCGGCCGTGTTGACTTCAACTTCGGCGATTTCGAAGTCGATATGCTGAAGATTTCGCCGGAAGATATGCGCCAGAATGTGCGCTGGAAGGAAATCTCGTATGTGATGCAGGGTTCGATGAGTGTGTTGAACCCTGTACGTAAGATCAGCCGCACCTTCGAAGACATCGTCGGCACGCACCAGGGCATCCCGGACAAGAAGGCGTTCCGGGAACAGATGCGAGAGCATGTCATGAGGCTGGGTCTGCCGCCGGACGTGCTCACTCTCTACCCGCATCAGCTTTCGGGCGGCATGCGACAGCGCGTGGCGATTGCGTTGGCGACGGTATTTCATCCAAGCCTGATCATCGCCGACGAGCCGACGACAGCGCTAGACGTTGTGGTGCAGCGCGGTGTGCTGCACATGCTCAAGGATATCCAAGCCGAGAGCGCTAACACAGTGCTGCTGGTGACGCACGATCTGGCGGTCCACGCCAATGTGGCGGACCGCGTGGGCATTATGTATGCCGGACGGATTGTCGAAGAAGGGCCGACGCAGACCATTTTCCAGGCGCCGCGTCACCCGTATACGGAGCATCTGATCAACTCGTTGCCCGTGATCGGCGACAAAACGGTGAAGAAGAGTTTGGGCGGGGCGCCGCCGAACCTGGCGGATCCGCCGAGCGGTTGTCGTTTCCATCCGCGTTGCCCGCTGGCGATGGACCGATGCCGGACGGAGATGCCGGAGATGATCATGCTGTCGGAACGGCACCGGGTTGCCTGTCATCTTGTGGAGGAGGGCCGCGCATGAGCGCAAACGAGAAACTACTCGACGTCGACCATGTAACAGTGTCGTTTCATATCGGCAGCTTCTTGGCCGGCGGTCAGTTGGTTGCGGTGAACGATGTGACGTTTGCGCTATACGCCGACAAGCCGGAAATCTACTCGATTGCTGGCGAAAGTGGGAGCGGCAAGACCACGTTGGCGAATGTGCTGCTGCATGACCTGGAGCCCACCGAGGGCAAGGTGACCTTCGAGGGGCGCGATTTGTCCACGCTCAAGAGCCGGCGTGACTCGATGCAGTTTATGGCGAAAGTCCAGCCGGTTTTTCAGAACCCGTTCGAGACCTTCAGCCCGCTGCGGCGTGTGGAGGAGTATTTGGTCGAAACGGCGATGCAGTTCGGTCGAGCGAAGAACCGTCGTGATGCGGCGAAAGTGGCTGACGAGGCGCTGCACCAGGTGGGCTTGTCGCTCGCCGAGGTAAGCCGGCGCTACCCGCATGAGCTGTCAGGCGGGCAGATCCAGCGCGTTTCAGTGGCGCGAGCATTGATTCCGAACCCGCGGCTGATTCTGGCTGATGAGCCGGTGTCGATGGTGGACGCCTCGCTGCGCATGGCTATCGTCAACCTATTCAAGAAACTGCGCGACGAGCAAAAGGTCAGCGTCATCTACATCACGCATGACCTGGCGACAGCGTACTATATCAGTGACCGCATCGCCATTATGCTGCGCGGCGTTGTGGTGGAGTCGGGCCCGGTGGAAAATGTGCTAGGCAACCCGCTGCACCCGTATACGCAACTGCTGCAGGAGTCAGTTCCCAAGCCCGCTGCAACGGAACGGGAGCAATGGGCGCAGCACATCGAGCTTGGCTCGACCGAGGTTAGGGAGTATGGGCGTTTGGGGTGCAAGTATGCCGGACGCTGCCCGCATGTGATGGATGTGTGTAAGACGAAGGTCCCGCCCGAACAAGAGGTCGAGGGTAGGACTATCAGGTGTTTTCTCTACAATGACGGGGCAATGCCGGAGACGGCTTCCCCTGTCCAAACTGGAAACTTGGAAACGGCATGAACGAGCTAACGTTGGACGTCAAGATCGCCAAGACGACGATCGACCGGAATATCTATGGCCACTTCTCCGAGCATCTAGGCCGGTGTATCTATGAGGGGTATTGGGTCGGCGAAGACTCCAGCATCCCCAATGTACGCGGCATCCGCACCGACGTGGTCGAGGCGCTGCGCAAAATCAAGGTCCCGGTGATGCGTTGGCCGGGCGGCTGTTTTGCGGACGAGTATCACTGGATGGATGGCATCGGCCCGCGCGAGCAGCGACCTACGATGATCAACACGCATTGGGGCGGCGTGGTAGAGAACAACCACTTCGGCACGCATGAGTTTTTCGACCTGTGCGAGCAGCTCGACTGCGAGCCGTATATCTGCGGCAACGTGGGCAGCGGCACCGTTCAGGAAATGTCGCAGTGGGTCGAATACATGACTTTTGACGGCAAGAGCCCGATGACGGACCTGCGCAAGAAGAATGGGCGCGAAGAGCCGTGGAAGATGAAGTACTTCGGCGTCGGCAATGAGAACTGGGGCTGCGGCGGGCGCATGACGCCTGAGTATTATGCAGACCTCTACCGGCGCTACGGGCTGTATGCACGCGATTACGGCGACAATAAGCTGTATCGCATTGCCTGCGGGGCAAGCGGGGCTGATTACCACTGGACCGAGACGATGATGGCGAAGGCGGGCGATGCTCGCATTATGCGCGGCCAGCAGATGGATGGGCTTGCCATCCATTACTATACCTCGGTCAACCGGTTGCCGGACGGCTCGCGCGAAGGGTCGGCCACGGAGTTCGACGAGGCCGGCTGGATCGATATCATGTCGAAGGCGCTGTTCATGGACGAACTGGTGCGCAAGCACGGGACGATCATGGACAAGTACGACCCCGACAAGAAGGTGGCGCTGATCGTGGACGAGTGGGGCACGTGGTTTGCGGTAGAGCCGGGCACACACCCGCGCTTCCTCTACCAGCAGAACACGATGCGCGACGCGCTCGTGGCGGCGGTGTCGCTGGACATCTTCAACAACCATGCCGACCGCGTGCGCATGACGAACATCGCGCAGACGGTGAACGTGCTGCAGGCGATGGTGTTGACGCAGAACGAGAAGATGCTGGTTACGCCCAGCTACCATGTGTTCGACATGTACTCGGCGCATCAGGACGCTACGCTGGTTCCGATCGACGTGCAGAGCGAGCAGTATGAGCATGCCGGTTACAGCGTGCCGGCGATCTCAGCTTCAGCTTCGGTCGGCGCAGAGGGCAAGCTGCATCTGACGTTGAGCAACGCCAACCCGAACAAAGACATCACGGTGAAGGCGTTTGTGCGCGGCATGAAGGGGAGCAAGGTGGAGGGTCGTGTCCTGCACGCCTCCACGATGCATGCGCATAACACGTTCGAGAAGCCGGATGCGGTGAAGCCTCAGGCTTTCGGCGGCGCGACGCTTACGGCCGAGGGGCTGGAGATCAACGTGCCGAAGATGTCCGTCGTAGCGCTGGATGTGATGTAAGGACGAGGCGCCGACACGGCCGTGCGACAGTTCGCGCGGGACAATTGACGGCAATTCGTGAAGTAGGTACTGGAGCGGCGTCGGGAGCTTTCCTGACGCCGCTTGTTTTCGTGGGCTCGCTATCTGCCTGATGTCAAAAAGTCGCTCCGTGATATGCGACGGCTGTAGAGGGAGGCGACGATGGATTTTCCTGTGAGGCCCGAGGAGCTGACGCCCGGCTGGTTGAACGATGCCTTGCGCGCCGCTGGGGCGATCGATACGGCGCGGGTGGTCTCCTGCCAGGTTAGCCCGCTTGCCGAGAAGCAAGGGTTTTACGGGCAGGTGGTGCGCGTGACCCCGGTCTATGACCGGGAGGAGGCGGGCGCGCCGCCGGCGTTGATCGCCAAATTCGCATCAGCCGTTCCGGAGATGCGCAAACGAGCGGTTCCGGCATATGTGCGCGAGGTGCGCTTCTATCAACAGGTCGCTGGTCGGACGTCGCTGCCGGTCCCGGCGTGTTATTTTGCCGGCATCGACGCGGAGACGGGGTTGCACCTCTTGCTGCTGGAGGACATGGCTCCCGCGCGCAGCGGCGCACGCGTGCAGGGCTGCACACCGGCGCAGGCGGAGCTTGCCATCCGCGCCATCGCGGCGTTTCATGCGTTCTGGTGGGAGAATCCGCTGCTAAGGGAGTTCGACTGGTTGGAGGACGGGACGAACGATCCGGACGCGAACGCTCAGCAGGCGTTACATGAACGCTGGTGGCCGGAGTTCCTGCAGCGGGCCGGTCACCGCGTGCCGGAACCGATCCGCGAGATCGGCGAATGTCTAGGCCCACAGCGGGCGGCGATCCGGCGTCATGTGTTTGGATCGTCGCCGCAGACGCTGATTCACCGTGACTTTCAGTTGGACAACCTTGTCTTCGGCGGTCCGAACGGCGGCGCGACGTTTGCCGTGCTCGACTGGCAGTTGGCGAGCTGCGGTCGCGGGGTGTGGGACGCCGCCTACTTCCTGAGCGAGAATCTGACCGAGGAGGCGAGACGGGCGGTAGGCACAGACTTGCTGCGACTGTATTGGCAGGCGTTAACGGAGCACGGCGTGCAGGGCTACACGTTCGACCACTGTCTGTTGGATTACCGGTACTGCCTGCTCCAACGTTTCAACGCGCTGATTTCCACGATTGCCGCCATGCCTTTCTCAGAGGAGCAGCGCCGGCTGCATGTGGATGTGCTGCTGCCACGCAACAGCGCGGCTATCCTGGATAGCCGCGCCGGGGAACTGCTGGAGTAAGAAAGGGCGCAAGATTCTAAATCGGTTGCCTAAAAGGGCAGCGGTTCGCCTTCGTGCTCGGTGCGCCGGCGATAGAGGCTCTGCATTCGGCGGGTGACCGGCCCGACTGCGCCGTCGCCGATGGCGCGCCCGTCCACCTGTAGCACAGGCGACAGTTCGCCCATCGTGCCGGTGGTGAACATCTCGTCGGCAGCGTACATTTCGGCCAACGACATGTTGCGCTCAACGAGGGGGATGTCGTTGGCGCGAGCCAGTTCTATCACCATGCCGCGCGTGATGCCGGGCAGACAACTGTCGGCGTGCGGGGTGAGCAGGACGCCGCGTTTGACGAAGAAGATGTTGGTGGCGTTGGTCTCAGAAACGAAGCCGTGGATGTCGAGCATGACCGCATCGTCGACGCCCGCCACGTTCGCTTCGATCTTCGCCAGGATGTTGTTGATCAAGTTGTTGTGGTGGATCTTGGAGTCGAGGCACTGCGAGGTGTTGCGGCGAACGGCTGACGTGACCAGGCGGATGCCGTCGGCGCTGTACACGGGCGGCTTCCACTCCGCCAACACGATCAGCGTGGGTCCGTACTGGTTGAGGCGCGGGTCCATGCCCGAGGTGGTCTTCTTGCCGCGCGTTAAAGTCAGGCGAATGTGCACGCCGTCGCGCATACCGTTGGCTTGCAGCGTGTCGAAGATGGCCTGCTTGATGGCCTTGCGCGGCGGGATCGAGGCGAAAGCCATCGCCTTGGCGGAGTCCGCGAGGCGATCCAGGTGTTCGTCAAGCTGGAAAATCCTCCCGCGGTATACACGCAGCCCCTCCCAGACGGCGTCGCCGCCTTGTACTGAACTGTCGAACACGGAGACGCAGGCCGCGTCTCGCGGCACGAGTTTCCCTCCTACATGAACCAGAATATCGGCGTTGCGAGGATCGGGCAGTTTGACGTCCACGGTTCACGTTCCTGTCTGTGGCTGGGCTTGGATGGCGTGTTGCGCCAGTCGCGCGTAGTGCGGGCGGCATTCATCCAGCAAGGGCTTGAGGCGCGGCGGAAAGGGCTCGGTTTTGTTTTCGTAGGGCAGGAAACCGGTCGTCGTGTGGACCGCTTGGTACCAGTGTTTAGCCCAGACGCCGTCTTCCGGGATTGGGCCGGCAGGCCACGAGAGCATGCTTTCCTCAAAGGCGAGGCCGAGACGCTCACAGAGTTGGCTTAAGACCGAGCGGGGGTCGGTGAGCAGTTGTTTGGCGTCGAGGACCGGCGGGTCTTGGCCGATTGCCTTGAGGTGGGCGAAAAGCTCCGTCTGTAGCGCCAGGCTGGTGTCGCGCAACGTGGGCGATTCCAGGTTCTGGGCTAGGGACGGGAGCATCTGCTGCGGGTCGCGGATCAGGAGGACGTTGTGCGTGGCGGCGAGGAAGTTGCGCGGCACATCGACGAGGTGATGCGCCATCTGCTTCATGAAGAGCACGGGCCGGTCGCACGGGCCGAGAATGACGTTGCGGATGACGCGTTCGCCGTCCGTGTCCATAGCGGCTATCACCTCGTGCTTACCTGGGTGCGGCGCGTCCGACCCGCGCAGGTAATGGCCGTAGAGCGGTTCGTCGACGACGCGCGTGTCGCTGCGACGCGAGAATGAGTACATCAGCGCCGTCGAGACGTTGCGCGGGCCGGACCAGAGGTTGATGCGTACGGGCGGCGATGCGGACAAAGGCATAGGCATACGGGTTATCTGGCGAGATAATTGGCGCGAGCCGGCTACATGGACACGCCGAGCAGGCCGCGTGTGATCTGGAAGTCGACGTTGCCGAGTTGGTAGAGGCGCGGCGCGTAGCTGCCGGCGGCGATGGCGGCGATGCGCTGCCGGATGGCGTCCGCCCAGGCGGCGGGCGGGCCGGACAGAACCAGGTCTAGATCGCCCGCATAAGGATCGAGGTTTGAGGCGGCGTCGGCGACCTGCAGCACAGGGACCATGGGGTGCGTTTGGAGCGGGTGCTCGGTGACGCCGGCGATGATGACGTCGACGCCGGACGCGCCGAGGCCGGTGATGGTCTCCACCCAATGCGCCGTGGGCGTCTCCATAATATGGAGGCCTGCGGCGGGCAGCGGCGCGCCGTAGGACAGCGTGGGCATGGCCAGTTGGTCGCCCAGGACAGCCGAGCGGTAAAGCGGGTGCGACAGGACGCCGGCGTTTTCGGCGGCGACGACCGCGCCGCCGGCTGTCACGACAGCGGTCGTCAGATCCGCTAGGCCGCGTGCCATCGCATCCGTGACGGGGCCGGGGCCGGCGATGCCCAGGCGCAGCGCCTCTAGGCCGCCGGATGACCGGCGCGGCGGCTCGGCAGAGGCCGCGGCTTGGGCAAACCACGCTTCCGTCTTGTCGAGTGCAGCCTGGATGCCGCCGTCCATCTGGATGCTCACCCAGCCGAAACGGGAGAGGTCAAGGCCCATGCTTGCCATTTGGGCGCGCATGAAGTCGTTGTGCGTCTTTTCGCAGCCGTGTTCGAGCAGCAGGCAATGCTCGACCATAGGATGGACGATGTAGCCGAGCATGGTGCGCACGTATAACTCCTCGGAATGGCCGCTTGAGTTGCCACAGCCCTCCGTGTGGGGCAACGTCACGTAGCGTGAAACGGCCTGCAGGCCGTCGCTGCGCTTGCGGTTGAGGCGCGCCGCCGCCATTTGCGCCACCTGCGCCGCGCACAGGCTGGTCGGCACGATCAGCCCCACCTTGTCGAGCGAGGACCCGCCGCTGCCTTGCAGAACGTTGAAGCGGACGGCAGGCGCGGCGACGTCGCGGGCGCGGACGGACAAGCCCTCACCGGTAGGGGCGGGACGATGCAGCAACTCGTCGAGGCGGCTGGCGTCGGTCTGCCGCCAGTCGCGCCAAAGCTGCACTTGGGCATGGCCGGCCTTTTCCCCCACGGAACGCTTGCCGGAGGCCACATCCAGGGTTAGCTCGAACATGTCCGCCCCCAGTTCGTCCATCGGCGCGCCGTCCAGATAGGCGCCGGCGTTGACGTCCATATCGTGCGCGAGGAGCCGGTAGCGCTGGGTGGTGGTGACGATCTTGATCGTGGGCACGAAGGGGAAGTTGGTGACGGAACCGTTGCCCGTGACGAAATAGATCAGGTTGCAGCCTGAGGCGATCTGACCGGCGATACTCTCCAGGTCGTTGCCGGGGCTGTCCATGAAGTAGTAGCCGTTATCGGTCATTCGCTCGGCGTAGTCGAGCACCTCGTCCAGGCGCACGTCGGGGTTTTTCTTCATAGCCGCGCCGATGGATTTGAGCACGATGTTGTAGAGGCCGCGGTATTTGTTGCCGCCGGAGGGGTTGCCCTCGGCGGTATGGCCGTGCCAGGCGGCGCGCTCCTTGAAGCGGGCGATGGTCGCCAGGAACTTGCGCGCCGTATCCAGGTCGCGCACGCGCTGCAGGATGTAGGCTTCGGCGCCGATCAACTCGTCGGTTTCGGCCAGGTTGGCGCTGCCGCCGTAGCGAATCAACTCGCGCGCCGCCCAGGCGGCGAGGGGGTTGCCGGAGATGCCGGAGAAGGCGTCGGAACCGCCGCATTGCAGCGCCACGCGCAGGTTGGCGACCGACTCAGCGGTGCGCGGCGTGGCGTTGACGAGCGGCAGCCACGCCTTCACCTGGCGTTCAGCTTCGTCCAGGCTGGGCAGGAAGCCGCGGTCAAGCGTGAAGAAGCGATGAGGCACTGCGTCGAGCGGGTAGCCGTTCGCCTGCATGAAGGCGCGCAGCACGTCGTTGGTCACCGGCTCCACGCCATAGTCGACGGCGAGCACGGCGCCGACGTTGGGGTGGACCATGAAGCCGGCGAGCGTGCGCAGCAGCAGGTCGAGGTTGTTGGGCTGCTCGCTGCCGCCTTCGGTGTGAGCTACGGCAACGATGGCGTCGACGTTGGGGTAATCGGCGGCGAGATGCTTGATGCGTTGTTCCAGTTGGCGCACAAAGCTGCCGGTGCGCGAGGTCGTGCCCAGCAACACAATGGCGTTGCGCGTGCCGACGCCGCGGCGCGCGTCGCGGCGATATCCCAGGAAATGGCGGTCATGGGCGTAACGTTCGAGAGGATCCGCCGGGCGGAAGGCGGCTTCGTCCAGCTCGTAGGGCCGGATCGAGTCGGCGAAGTTGGGCCGGCTGGGCAGGCTGAAGTCGAGCGCGCGCGTGCTGAGCGCGTCGAGCACGCTTTGGTTGCAGACGTACTGGCCCGGCGCGATGTCGTCGACGGCATAGCCGAAGGGCAGGCTCCAGGAGAGCAGCGGCGCGCCGGTAGGAATGGGCTGGACGGCGAAGCGATGGCCTTCCATCACCGTGTCCGGCAATGAATAGGCGCGGTCGCCGTCCTGGACTACCGCGCCGGCGTCGATGCGGCGGGTGGCGATGGCGACGTTGTCGGCGGGCAACGGCAGCCGGGCGATGTCATGGAAGTCGAAGCGTTGTGACATGAAACCTCAGAGTGTCGAGTAAGTCGTCGGAGTGACGAGTTGATTGACGAAACGCCAGGAGAAATGTATACCGCAAAGCCGTTGCAGGCGCAAGAGTGCCGCAAACGCTTCAGGGCGAATGTTACGCCGTCCAGGACGCGCACGGACTTGCTGTGTCGCGTCCTGGACGGGAAAGAGCGGTTATTGGCTGGGCTGCCTTTCGGCGATTGCGCGGAGGCTGTTGACGCCGCTTTGCAGGGCGGCTGCGTAGACATAAAAATCGCCGGAGTAGGAGATGGCGTTGAAGCCCATCGCCATCCACGCCTCGGCCTGGGCGAGATTGCCCGGCTGGACGCCCGCGGCGAGGCCGTATTTGCGCGCGGTCGCCACCGTCTTTTCCAGCGCGGCGATGAACTGCGGGTGATCGAACTGGCCGGGGATGCCCATCGACGCGGTGAGGTCGAAATGGCCGATCCACAACACGTCGACGCCCGGCGTGGATGCGATCGCCTCCAGGTTCTCGACGCCCTCGACGCTTTCGATCTGGCAGACGATGGAGGTATTGGCGTTGGAGTAGGCCATGAATTCGGTCGGGTCGGCCGGTTTGTATTCGGTATGGGCGTGGTTCATGATCACGCCGCGCTTGCCGAGCGGCGCGTATTTGGCGGCGTCGACGATGGCGCGGGCCTCGTCGCCGCTCTTCACATTGGGGACCATCACGCCGAGCGCGCCGGCGTCGAGAGTGCGCGCGATCAGGTGATAGTGGATCTCCGGGATACGCACGATGGGCGTGATTGAGGTCGCCTTGAACCAAGCGGCGAGGTTTGCCAGGTCGCCGGCGGTGAAGGGCGAGTGTTCCGAGTCGATCAGCACGAAGTCGATGCCGGCGGATTCGAGGATGCGGGCGATGCCGCGGGTGCCGAATTCGAGGATCATATGGCCGAAGGGGATCTGCCCTGCTTGCAGCTTTTCTTTCATGCGATTGGGTTTCACGACGGATTCACCTTTCAGGATGGCGTCGGCGATCGGCGGTTTAGTAGTTAGGCGGTTGCGGCGGTCCAGCGCTCGGCGAGGCGCTGCAGCTTTTGCTGGAACTTGGTCTCTTCGGTAACCGCCCGGTTGACCGTGTACTTGGGCACGCGGCCTTGCAGCACTTCCAGGATGTTGAGCGTGGCGTCGACGCTGTTGTCGTGGAATAGCTCGTCGGTCCAGGCCAGCGAGTGGGGCGCGAGGACCACGTTATCGAGCGTGGTAAGCGGGTGACCGGCGGGCAGCGGTTCTTGCGAGAAGACGTCTAGGCCCGCGCCGGCGATGCGCCGTTCTTGTAAGGCTGCGACAAGATCATCCTGGTTGATGATGGGGCCGCGCGCGGTGTTGACGAGGTAGGCGGCCGGCTTCATCAGGTTGAGCAAGCGGGCGTCGACCAGGCCGCGCGTCTCGGACGTGAGGGGCGCGTTGATCGAGATGACGTCCGACTCGCGGAAGACGGTCTCGATGTCGACCAGTTCTACGCCGAGTTCGGCGGCGATGGCAGGCGAAGCGTAGGGATCGTAGGCGAGCTTGCGGCCAAGGTCGAAGGGTGCGAGCAGGCGGAAGACCTCTGCGCCGATGTTGCCCATGCCGACCATGCCGAAAGCCCTGCCGCGCAGACCGATGGAGATGGTGGCGCCGCGCAGGTCCCAGCGCGCGGTGCGCACGATGCGATCCTTTTCGGGCAGGCATTTGGCAAGGGCAAGCACGAGCGTGACCACGGCTTCGGCAACGGGGCGGCGGGCTGCGTCGACGGCGATGGCAAGCAGGACGCCGGCGCGCGTGCACGCGTCGACGTCGATGGCGTCATAGCCGACGCCCCAACGGGCGATGGCGGCGAGGCGGTCGTCGCCGCTGAATGAGTCGGCGGTGAAGCGGTCGCCGAGGGCTAGCACGGCGTCGAAGGGAGCGATGTCGGCGGGAGTGACATAACGGCCATTGGGGCCGCTGCCGGATGCGGCGAAGTAGTCGTAGACGACGTGGGGCAGCGGGTCGACGAGTTCGGCCAGGACGGGCTCCAGCCGGCCTGCGGCGTCGGTCTTGAAATCGGCGGAGATGCCGATGGTCAGGCGTTCGGTCATGAAAGGTTCTCCTCTGAGAGGGGCATGAGACAACTCGGCATAACGTAAAGGTTCTCGGATACGCGGCGGGTTACGCCCCTAAGCAGTCGGATAGAGCAGATGGCCTCGCCGGTCCGTCTGGGCGCGCAGGAGATGGCCCTCGATCGACGTCACGTAGAGGACGGAAAGATCGGGACCGCCGAACGCGCAGTTGGTAGGCCGGTTGGCGGGCACGGGATGCGTCTCCAGCACGCGGCCGTTGGGGGCAAAGACGTAGATCATACCGCCGGGCCCGCTAACTTCCCAGCCTGCGGTGGCGATGATGTTGCCGTCTGTGTCGAGACACATGCCGTCGATGCCGCGGTGCGGGTAGAAGTTGTGCAACACAGCGTACGGACCGAGCGAGCCGTCGTCGCGCACGGGGTAGGCGCGCAGCTCGCGCTGCTGGCCTTCGCCGTACTTGCTTTGCGCCACGTAGAGGGTGCGCTGGTCGAGTGAGAATAGGATGCCGTTGGGCGACGTCGTGTCGAAGGTGACGCGGGTCACGCGCCACGCGCCGTCGGGCCGCGGATCGAGGCGAAAGACGGACTCATGGTCTAGTTCCATGTCGTCGCGGAAGTCGCCGTAGCGCGGGTCGGTGAACCAGATGCGGCCTTGGTTGTCGATGGCGAGGTCGTTGGGGCTGTTGAAGCGACGGCCCTCGGAGCGGTCGCAGATGACGGTGATCGAGCCGCCCGCTTCGTAGCGCACGATGCGCCGCGCGCCGCTTTCGCAAGCGTAGAGGCGTCCGTCCTTGTCGAACATGAGACCGTTGGCCTCATTCGTGCCGGTGCGGTAGACAGAGACCTTCTCGGTCTGCGGGTCGTAGCGCATGATGCGGCTGTTGGGGATGTTGCTAAAGAGCAAACCGGAACCGTCCCAGGCCGGTCCTTCAGTCAGGTTCATCGGTTCGATCAGTGATTGGAAGTTCCAGTCCACGGCGTCGACCTCCTTTGCTGGATGTGTGCGCCGATGTGCGCGGACAAGGCGGCGGCTGGCGTAGGGAAATGGCGAAACGGCAAAGCCGCAACGAGCGAGGCCACGCGAGGTTTGTTCGCCGGACAGGCGCGCCTGTCACAGTATAGTGTAGGCCGGAAAAGGGTGTCAAAAGCCGCGGCCATAGTCAGGATGGCTGCGGTATCACCGCGCGTTGGTTGGGGCGTGCGGTTATGCCATAATGGAGGGATGAAGACGCTGAGCAAGTCGTCTGAACGGGCGGCGATGGCTGGGGTAGTCCTGCTGGCTGCGCTGCTGCGCTTCTGGGCGATCGACGCCAAGACCATTTGGCTGGACGAGGCCTTTAGCATTTGGGTGGCGGAACTTCCGCCGCCAGAACTGCTGCGCTTCGTGGCTAGCGTGGACC
>JASGTU010000115.1 GCA_030058085.1 Chloroflexota bacterium | reverse complement strand
GCGTGACGAGCACGATGGTTGTGCCGTGCTCGCGGTTGAGCCGGGCCACGATCTGCTCGATCAGCCCCACGTTATAGGGGTCGAGATTGGCCGTCGGCTCGTCGAGCAGCAGCGCATCCGGCTGCAGGATCATGGCGCGAGCCAGGGCGACGCGTTGGGCCTCGCCGCCGGAGAGCGTGCGCGCGGGCTGGCGCGCCAGCCGGCCCAAGCCGACCTCCTCCAGTGCGGCGTGGATTTGCTCACTGCGGTCGCTCTCGCCGCGCAGACGCAGGCCATAGCCCACGTTGGCTTCCACCGAACGGCGCAGCAGCATCGGCTGCTGGAAGACGGTAGTCACGCGGCGGCGCAACTCAAGCGGAACCTCTTGGCCGGCGTTGAAGGCCTTGCCGCGAAAATGGATGGCGCCGGACGTCGGCGGCTCCAGGAAGTTGAGCAGGCGCAACAAGGTGCTCTTGCCCATGCCGCTCGGCCCGATGATCGACAGGATCTCACCGCGGCGGATGTCTAGATGCGCCACATCCAACACTGTGCGGTCGCCGTAGCGCTTGGTCACATTGCGCACGGCGTAGAGGGTGTCGTCGCCGGGCGCGGCATTGTCGCTGTTGGCGTCGGTTTGGGTGGCGTTGCGCGTGTCGATCATCAGTCGAAGGATCGCCCCTGTAGGCGCACAATGAGATAGTTGGTGAGAAAGGCGATGCCGACCAGGATGATGCCCAGGGCGATCGCCAGATCGAAATTGCCCTTGCTGGTTTCGAGCACGATGGCGGTGGTCAGCACGCGCGTGCGGCCCTCGATGTTTCCGCCGACCATCATCACGGCGCCGACCTCGGAGATGATGCCGCCGAAGCCGGCCACGATGGCGGCGATCACGCCGACGCGCGCCTCGTCGAGCACGGCCCACGTCACCTGCCATTGAGATGCGCCCAGCGCCCGCACTTGCAGCCGCAGCGCCGGGTCCACCCCGCTCACCGAGGCCATCGTGAAGCCGGCTACGAGCGGAAAGGCGATAATGACCTGCGCTGCCACCATCGCCCCTGCCGTGAACAGGCCGGGGACAAGCGACAGGTTCAGGCTGCCCAGTACGCCGCTGCGCGAAAGCATCAGATAGACGAACAGACCAACCACGACGGGCGGCGCCGCCATCCCCGTATAGACGGCGACGACAGCTAGCTTTCGGCCCGGAAAGCGGGTAAGGGCCAGGAGCACGCCGCCGGGAACGCCCAGAGCCGTACTGATCGCCAGGGCGATGCCCGACACCTGCATAGAGAGAAGAACGATTTCGAATAGGGCCGAGTCGCCGGACGCAATGAGACGCAGCGCCTCCAGGAACCCGCGAGTCAGATCGCCGATAGGTCCGCTCCTTTGTCGTTCGTCATAGTTCGGCCAAGACCTGGCCCATGCGGCTTGTCTCGTAACCGCCCAGCGCAGCCACACTGCGCAGGAACGCCGGCGTGGGCTTGCGCAACAGCGCCAACAGCGGGGCCAGCAGTTCGCTCGCGTAGTGCTCCACCGGAATCACCAGGTCATAGCGTTCGCTGAACAGCGGGATGAAGTCCAAGTTTTGGGCATGGGCGGCGGCTTGAATGCCTAGGCCGCAGTCGGCATCGCCGCCGGCGACGGCTGCGGCGACCGCGGCGTGCGAGGATTCCTGCCGGGCGTAGCCGCGGATCCGAGCGGCGTCCAGCCCGCGCTGGCGCAGTTCGTGGTCGAGCAGCAGCCGCGTGCCCGCGCCTTGCTGGCGGTTCACGTAGCGGATGTCGGGCCGCGCCAGGTCTTCTATGCCGGTGATGTTCTTGGGGTTGCCGGGTGCAATGATCAATCCCTGGCGGCGGTCCACGAAACCCAACAGCACGACATGGCGACCGTAAGGCGTCAGCACGCGGCGGATGGCGCCGACGTTGTAATCGCCGGTGTCCTCGTCGAACAGGTGTGAGCCGGCAAGATGCGCCTCGTTGCGCTGCAGGGCCAGCAGCCCGCCCAGGCTGCCCACATGCGCCGAGACGAGCGTGATGTTCGGGTCTCGGGCGTGCAGGTAGTCGCCCAGCAGGTCCAGCGTCATGTCGTGGCTGCCCACGGCGACGATGGCCCCGCGTGCGCGCCGCAGAGCAGGCCGCACATCGGGCAGGGCAGGCGGCGACGATGCGGCGTCCGCTTGGGTAGGCTCCAGGAGCGCAGCTGCGTCCGGCCCGTTGACGCGCAGGTCGGGGATGGCGGCATAGAGTGCAGGCTCGGCGGTGACCAGCGTTGCATCCAGGCAGAGCGCCTGGGCAGCCAGCATCTGGGCGAGGCCCACATCGCCGCCACGCTGCCCGCCCCACCAGGAGATGACCTGTCCAAGTCGTTGCGCGGCGCCGGCGTCGAAATCGACGACGCGCAGCGGCAGCAGAAAGCGCTCCAGGGCGAGCCGGTTTTGCGCGGGGTTGCGGCTTTTTTCGGCGCGCGCCTGGAGCACGGCTACCGTCAAGGCCGATACGGCCGCGTCGCCTGGGTTCAGGGCGGTAAACGCCGGCAAGAGTTGGCGCGGGCGCGTGCGAATCAGATACAGGCAGTAGGAGGTGTCGAACAGGAAGCGCGCGCTGTTTTCTGCGCTCGGCGGGTTATTCAGGGACATCGGCTACGAAATCCTCGGTAAACAGGTCGAGGCTGTCGAAGAGCGATTCCCAGGGCGCGGCGTAGGGCAGGAGCAGGACGCCGTTGCCCAGCCGGTGGACGTAGACCTGGTCGCCCTCGAAACGAAACTCCTTGGGGAGACGCACGGCCTGGCTCTGTCCGTTCTGGAACAATTTCGCTGACTTCATAGCCCTCCTATGGCGCAGGCGCAACAGATCCACCCGGCGCAGACCGGCCCGGGGGATCGCCGGCCTGCCGGCGTACGCAGGTCAAAGACCCCGGAAGTATATACTACCAATATATACTATTGCACGCGAAGAGTCTAGCCAAAGCGCCTATTATGGAGAGTTCGTCCGGCAAAAAGAAACATCTGCCGGGAAGGCGGCTGTTTCCTGGCAGATGTTTCGGCGCGCCCGGCGGCATTGAAGCCCCGCGGCGCCTCAATTAGCGCGAAGCAAGGCTACAGTTCGGCCAGCACCTTGCCCATATTGTCTGTGCCGTAGCCGCCCATGCCCTGCACCGCCTGTTTGAAGGCCGAGTCCGGCTCGCGTAGGATCTGCAGCAGGGGGGCGAGCAGGTCGCTTTCGTAGTACTCGACCGGGATCACCAGGTCGTAGCGCTCATGGAAGAGCGGCACGAAGTCCAGGTCGAGAGCGCGGGCCGCGGCGAGGATGCCCAGCCCGGTGTCGGCTGCGCCGCTCTTGACCGTGGCGGCTACGGCTAGGTGGGTATACTCCTGGCGCTCGTAGCCGGCGATGCGCCGCGGGTTAAGCCCGCGCTGCTTGAGCGCGTAGTCCAGCAGCACGCGCGTGCCTGCCCCGCGCTGCCGGTTGACGAAGACCACATCCTCGCGCAGCAGGTCGTCGAAGGCCTGGATGTTTTTGGGGTTGCCCTTGGGGACGATCAACCCCTGCTCGCGGTCGACGAAGCCGAGCAGGACCACATGCACGCCTTGCGCGGTCAGCAGTTGGCGAATGTAGCTCACGTTGTAGTCGCCGGTCTCCTCGTCGAGCAGGTGCGAACCGGCCAAGTGAGCCTCGCCGCGCTGCAGGGCGAGCAGCCCGCCCAGGCTGCCCACGTGCGCCGAGGAGAGCGTCAGGTCGGGGCTGCGGCGTCGCAGTTGATCAGCCAGCACGTCCAGCGTCATGTCGTGGCTGCCGATGGCGACGATGGTGCGCTTGATGCTGGAAAGCGGGCGCAGCAGTTCGACCTCTACGGTGGCGCCGGCGTCGTAGCCTTCGGAGAAACGCGGGATCGTGACGATGCCGTCGGCCTTGACCAGCGACATGAGCACGCCCGCCCCGCCGCCTAGCGGGGTCGCCACCATGCGCTCGCCCACCTGACCCACGGTCACGCGCAGGAAGTGGTCTTCGCCCATCGGCGAGAGCGTCTTGCGCGTCAGCGTGGCGTCGATGCGCGGGCGTTCCGGCGGCTGAAGGCCCTGCCAGCGATACAGCACGGGCATGACGATCCGCTCGAAGGTCATGGCAGCCGAGACGGGGAAGCCGGGTACGCCGACCAGCGCCTTGCCTTGCGCCACGCCCAACACGACCGGATGCCCGGGCCGGATGGCGATGCCGTGGACGCGCAGTTCGCCCAGTTCGCGCACGATGGTCGAGGTGTAGTCTTCCGAACCGGCGGACGAGCCGGCGTTGATGGCGACCAGGTCGTGCGTCTCTAGCGCATCGACCACCGCCGCCTTGATCGAAGCGTAGTCGTCGGCCTGGATGGGCAGGCGCGTGACGACGCAGCCGGCTTCTTCGGCCTGTGCGCCGAGCATGAGCGAGTTGTACTCGATGATGTCGCCCGGCTGTAAAGCGCTGCCCGGCTTCACGAGTTCTGTGCCGGTGGGCAGGATGGCGACGCGCGGCCGGCGATAGACCGTCACCTGCGTATGGCCGGAACCGGCGATAGCGCCCACGTCCTGAGGACGCAGGCGGTGGTTAGCCGGCAGCACCAGTTCGGTAGCGACCATATCCTCACCCATCGGACGGACGTCAGCCCACGGCGCGACGGCGGAGAGGATCTCGATGTAGTCAACGCCCTCTTGCCAGACAGGCTGCGTGTTCTCGATCATGATGACCGCGTTCATGCCGAGGGGCAGGGGGTCGCCCGTGTCGACGGGGATGGCCTGTTCGCCGACGCGCAGGAGTAGGGGGCTGGTCTCGCTGGCGCCGCGCGTCTCCTCGCTGCGCACGGCGTAGCCGTCCATCGCCGCGGCGTGGTAGTGGGGCGAGGAGATGCGCGCCCATACCGGCTCGGCGGTCACCCGGCCCAGCGCCTGGTCCAGAGGGACGGTCTCCGCTCCGAGCGGGCCCCACAAGCCGTGTTCTTGCAGCGCGGCATGCCAGCTATCCAGCGCCTCGCTCAGGGCTACGTCCTGCAAGTAGATGTTGCGTTCGTGCGCGGCTGGCTCGTGCGCTGTCTGTTGATGCGATGTCTGTTCGGTCATGGCAGTTCCGGTTTTATGTAGTGGCGGATGGCGTGAAGCGGGCCGTCCGCAGGGCGATGTCGATTCGACGCAGATCGGCGTTCTTACCAACTCTCAGCGGCGCCTCAACATGATTTGTGCAGTTGTCATTCTGAGCCGGAGGCGAAGAATCCCTGTGTGGCGGACGATCGGATTCTTCCTCCCTCCCGTCGCCAGAATGACAGAAAATCGTTGCCAAAGCACTCAGTGCAAATAGACAGTAACCCAAGCCCTTTCGCGCAAGCCGCCGGAATCAAGCGGGATCTGCACCGCGCCGTCGGCGTGCACCAGGGTGTAGATGAGGTTAGACTTGCCCAAGACGGGCACGGCCCACGTCTCGCCGTCTCGCTCCTCCAGCCGCACCTGCACATAGTCCTCGCGCCCGGCGGCGGACGCCAGGTTGCGCGCCAGCCGGGCCTGCACTTGCTGCTTGGGTCGGGCTTGGGCGCCAAGCGCAGCGCGAATGGCGGGAGCGACCATCAGATCGAAGATGACCATGGCGGAGACGGGGTTGCCGGGCAGACCGAAGACCGGCACGCCGTCGCACACGGCGATGATGGTCGGCTTGCCGGGGCGGACGCTCAGCCCATGGACGAGGATGCCGGGCTTGCCGAGGCCGGCGATCACCTCGACGCTGAGGTCGCGATAGCTGACCGAGCTGCCGGCGGAAAGCACGACGATGTCGTTCTCGGCGTGGGCTTGGGCGGCGGCGGCTTCGAGAGCGGCGCGGTTGTCGGGGATGATGCCGTAGGTGATGGGCGCGCCGCCGGCGCGGGTCACCAGCGCGGCCAGTGAGTACGAGTTGATGTCACGCACCTGGCCGGGCGCGACCGGCTGATCGGGCGGCACGACCTCGTCGCCCGTGGAGAGGATGCCGACGCGTGGCGGGACCGCGACCGTGACCTGGGTAATACCCAGCGCCATCAGCCCGCCGATGTCCTGGGGGCGGAGGAGATGGCCCGATTTCAGGATGGGGTCGCCGGTGCGGATGTCCTCGCCCACCTGGATGACGTTCTCGCCTACGGCGACGGGGCGCAGCGCCTCGATGCTGGCGTCGTCGACGCGTTGCGTGTTTTCCACCATGACGACGCTGTCGGCGCCGGCGGGGATCATGCCGCCGGTGTGCACCAGAGCGGCCTCGCCCACGCCGATCTCCAGCGAGCTGGCCTGACCCATCGGCACTTCGCCGGCGACGGACAAGAAGGCCGGTAAGCTGGAGGATGCGCCATAGGTGTCGGCGGCGCTGACCGCGTAGCCGTCCACCGTGGAGCGCGGGAATTCGGGCAGATCTTGCGGCGAAACCAGCTCCTCGGCCAGCACCCGGTCTAAAGCAGCAGCCGTGAGGATGCGCTCGGTGCGCATCTGCGGCGAGTAGTGGCGGAGAAAATGCCGCCATGCGTCCGGCGGCGAATAAACGTTGAAGAACTCAGGCATCGTAGTAACCAATCCTGCGCCGTGCGAGGGCGTGATTCCTGGACGAGATGTGAACACAACAGCCCGCCGAGGGTTCCCGGCGGGCTGCGAAATACGTATAGCGCTGCGCAAGGAGCAGCCCGAAGCGGCGCCAGCTAAGTGGTCTCCACCTTGGTCTTATCGGCGGATTCCTTCTTTTCTGCCGGCGCGGACTTCTCGGCGGCATCGGCGGTTGCGCTCTTTTCTTCGCCGCCGTTCTTGTTTGCGCCGTTCTTGCCGTTGCTGCTGTGGTCGACGGCGCCGTTCTTGTTGCCCTTCTTGCTGTCCGTTACATACCAGCCGCTGCCCTTGAAATGGATCGCGGGCGGACTCATGAGCCGCGCCACATTGCTGCTGGCGCATGCGCTGCACGTGGGCGTCGAGGTATCCGACCACGTCTGAATCCGTTCAAATTCGTTTCCGCAGTCCTGACAGACAAATTCGTAGATAGGCACGGCTGTTCTCTCCTTCAACCTTGACCCGTCGCCGGACATGGCCCGGCCTTCGCCAACGTTTGACTCATCGATCTACAAGAAGCCTGAAAAACCCGCAGGCCCCAGACAAGACGACAGTCGCCCGCCGGCAACTGTCACGCCTTTTACTCCCTGTCACAGGTTGCCCGTCCATGCCAGGTCGATGTACACTACACCCTTGGCGCGAATCCGGCGACAACCTTGTTTTCACGTTCAAACAGTATAAACAGGGTGCAACGGAATGTCGAATCCGGTTGCAGCAGCAGTATAAATAACGTCTTCCATTCTACAACCGGTTTACTGTTTTATGCGCTAGAATCTCGTTAGAATTGCGTCTACAGGACGTTACTATTCGAAGTGGAGAAGTGCAGGCCGCACAATGAAATACCGCTTTATGAACCAACCGCTGGAGACGGGACTATACGAGCCGGAGGGCATCTACCTAAGCACGCCCTTCGACGGTACGCACGAGGTCATCCAGTTTTTCGGGCAACACCCCGACCACTATGCGCAGTATCGCTACAACAGCATCGCGCTCAAAGGGCATCCAGGCATCGACTTCGCCATGCCGGCGGGGACGAATCTGTTCGCCGTGGACAATGGTCGCATCATGGCGATCAGCTACGAGGCCGGCGGCTTCGAGCGCTACATCAAGATCGAACATCGGTGGGGCGAATCCTTCTATGCACACGTAGGCGATGTACAGGTGGAGGCGGGCCAATTGGTTAAGCGCAACGACGCCATCGCCGCGTCCGGTCCCAATCGCCTGGGCGTGGAGTCGCATCTGCACTTCGCTATCCGCGTGACGCCCTATAACCGCTTCGACGGCTGGGGCGGGTTTATCGATCCGCTTTCCTTTTTGAACCCGAGCAATATCGTGCTGCCCGACAGCGAAGATGAGATGTTTCATCCCATCATCGTACATCGTATGGCGGATGAAACGCCCGGCATGCGCCGCCCTTGATGTATTGCTATGCGATATGGGGATAGGTTTTCTATATGAATCTCCCCGCAATAAGATCATTTAAAAGGCAGTATTCTTAGTAGGCTCTGGGGAAAACGGGGAAAAGCGCAAACGACATCGGCGGAACGCGACGACGCCCCCTATATCTAGCTTTCGTTAGGCGAAAACAGCCTAGATGACAGCTAGACGGCTATACGGACAGGCGGGGAGGCTGTTGAACAATTCATGGGATGACGGTAGAATAGGCGGGAAGACATATTCTATCCGATGCGCCCAGAACACAAGATGTTGTGGCGGACGTTTGTTCGGCAATATGCCGGCGGGAAAGTGGGGATAGGCGGGGAGAGAGTATGCGCAGCTTATCTTCGGATTATCCCCAGGTTATCGCTAGGTTGTGCCGGAGCGATCTAAGCGCAGGGTGCGAGCGTATTCGCAGCCGTATTCTGTTTGCGGGGGAAGATTGCTCGGACGGCAGCAGACAACAGCGCCGGGCCACGGTCTTATACCAATCAGTTGTGCGCGAGTAATTTGTCATAGGTTTGTTGCCCGCGGTGGGGGCCCATAGTCGTGAAGGAGAAGCCCCGATGTCTGATATGATTCGCGTCTTAATCGCGGAAGATCACACGGTAGTGCGCGGCGGGTTGTGCGCTCTGCTAGAGGATGTGGACGGCATTGAGGTGGTGGCGGAGGCTGCCGATGGGGTGGAAGCCGTCCTGAAGACGCGCGCCATCAAACCGGATGTGATCTTGATGGACCTGATGATGCCGCGCAAGACAGGCATCGAGGCTATCGAGGAGATCAAGCGCGAAAACCCGAATGCGCGCATCTTGGTGCTGACCAGCTATTCGGATGACGACAAGGTCTTTGCCGCCATCAAGGCCGGCGCCCTGGGCTATTTGCTGAAGGAGACCTCCACCCAGGATTTGCTGCAGGCCATTCGCGATGTGTATAACGGCGAGTCCTCCTTGCATCCTGCGATTGCGCGCAAACTCATCCGCGAGTTGAACCGGCCGTCGACGTTGCCCCCTTCCGATGAGCCGCTGACCGAGCGCGAGGCCGAGGTGCTGGTGCTGGTGGCGCGCGGTCTGTCCAATCAGGATATCGCTGATAAGTTGGTGATCAGTGAGCGGACTGTGCGCACCCATGTCAGCAACATATTGGGCAAACTGCATTTAGCGAACCGCACGCAAGCCGCCCTCTACGCACTCAAGGAGGGGCTGACCAGCCTGGACGACGTGCAAACTTAGCGCCCCATGTCCGCTTTTTGCGGCACAATTGGCTACGCTTCTACGGCATTTGTATGATGTCGGAGCGTTTTCCGCATGATAAGATGGGTGAAAGTAAAGGCGGCGTCTATGACAGGGACGCCTCTTTTATGACAGCAACACAGAC
>JASGTU010000114.1 GCA_030058085.1 Chloroflexota bacterium | reverse complement strand
GTTGGTTCGCCCGCTCGTGATGAAAGGAGCCGTCCATGTCGTCGCCCTTCGGCGTCTATTCCGAAGTCGGCCGTCTGCGCAAGGTCATGGTGCATCGCCCGGACCTGGCGCTGCGCCGGCTGACGCCTGCCAACCACGACGCGCTGCTCTTCGACGATGTGCTCTGGGTGGAGCACGCTCAGAAGGAGCATGACGCCTTCGTCGAGGTCATGCGCGATTGGGGCGTGGAGGTCTATTACGTGGAGAAGCTCCTGGCCGAAACGCTGGAGGCCGACCCGGAGGCCAAGCGCGCCATCATCGCCCGCACCGTCACCGAGATGACCGCCGGCGTCTCGCTGGTCGACGAGGTGCGCGCCTGCCTGCTGGAGATGCCGCCCCAAGAGCTTGCCGACCGCCTGATCGGCGGGCTGACCCTGGACGAGATAGGCATGGACCTGGGCCGCCTGGCCCGGCAGTCGGTGCTGGCCGCGTCGTCGCGCTATGTAGATGACCCGTTCGTGCTGCCGCCCCTGCCCAACACGCTCTTCACGCGCGACTCATCCTGCTGGATCTACAACGGCGTTTCGCTCAACCCCATGCGTTCGCGCGCCCGCCGTCTGGAAGCGGTCAACGTCGCGGCCATCTACAAGGCGCACCCCCTGTTTCGCGACGCCGAGTTCGAGTTCTGGCACCCGCCGGACGGCGACGACAGCCGCTTCAATGTGGAGGACTTCGGGCTGGCTTCGCTCGAAGGAGGAGACGTCATGCCCATCGGCAACAAGACTGTGCTGATCGGCATGAGCGAGCGCACGCAGGGCCGCATGGTGGAGCAGCTTGCCCGCGCCCTCTTTGCCAAAGGCGCGGCCGAACGCGTCATCGCCTGTCTGATGACCAAAGACCGCAGCCACATGCACCTGGACACGGTCTTCACCATGCTCGACCGCGACGTGGTGACGATCTTCCCCAAAGTGGCGCTGCAGATCCGGGCCTTCAGCATCCGCCCCGGCAGCAAGGAGGAAGTCTTCGACGTGCGTGAGGAGCCGAGCTTTTTGGATGCGGTGGCGGATGCGCTGGGCGTGCGCGAGCTGCGCGTGGTCCACACCGGCGGCGACGAGTACCAGGCGGCGCGCGAGCAATGGGACGACGCCAACAATACGCTGGCGCTGGAGCCGGGCGTCGTCATCGGCTACGAGAAGAACACACACACGATTCGCAACATGCGCAAAGCCGGCATCCGCGTGATCCCCATCCAGGGCTTCGAGTTGGGCAAAGGCCGCGGCGGCGGTCACTGCATGACCTGCCCGCTGCTGCGCGACGGCCTATAGCGGCCTGAATAACTTCTTAACATCTTCTTCAGAACAGCCGCACATAGGCGTGCTAGAGTAGGCTGAGGCGAAAGACGGGACGTATTGCGTCTTGGCCTCCAGATATGGCCTCCAGACAATTGGGCAGAGCCTTCATTTCGCTCTAGAATGAAACGATGAGCGACTACAGCAGTGAGAACGGCGGGCCTGCGCCCGTCATCGAAATTCGCGACTTAACCAAGACCTATCTCATGGGACAGACCGAGGTCCATGCGCTGCGCGGCGTATCGCTCACCATCTGCGAGGGTGAATACGTCGCCATCGTCGGGGCGAGCGGTTCGGGCAAGAGTACGCTGATGAACATGATCGGCCTGCTCGACCGCTCGACGAGCGGCAGCTACCGTATCCGCGGCGAGGAGGTGAGCCGCCTGAGCCGCAACCGCATGGCCGACCTGCGCAATCGGGAGATCGGTTTCGTGTTCCAGAGCTTCAACCTGCTTGCCCGCACCTCGGCCCGGCGCCAGGTGCAACTGCCGCTCTTCTATGCGGGCGTGTCCGAACGCCAGTCGGCGCGGCGCGCGGTCGAGGCGTTGCAGCGCGTGGGGCTGGGCGACCGCGTCGACCACCGGCCGGACGAGCTTTCGGGCGGGCAGCAGCAGCGCGTCGCCATTGCCCGCGCCCTGGTCAA
Source organism: Chloroflexota bacterium (assembly GCA_030058085.1). GTDB lineage: Bacteria > Chloroflexota > Anaerolineae > Caldilineales > Caldilineaceae > JASGTU01. The sequence goes on along the minus strand of JASGTU010000114.1, from coordinate 5,874 downwards.
CAATCCGAGCCTGCTGCTGGCCGACGAGCCGACCGGCGCGCTCGACTCTAGGACCGGCGAAGAACTCCTGGCGCTTTTCGACGATCTGCACCGCCAGGGCATGACGCTGGTCGTCGTCACGCACGACGACCATGTGGCGCACCGCGCCGAGCGTATCGTCACCCTGCGCGACGGCGTGATCCTCTCGGATGAGCCGGTGCGGGAACGGGCCTCTTCGACGCCCATCGCCAACCGCGCCAACGCCTTAGCCGCCGGAGACGGGCAGCCCGTATGAAGGTCCTTCGCTATTTTGCCGTCGCCCTCGACAGCATCCGCGCCAACAAGCTGCGCTCCTCGCTGACCATGCTTGGCATCATCATCGGCGTGGCGGCTGTGCTCACCACAATGGGCATCGGCAGCGGCGCCGCCGCCAGCATCACGGAGCAGATCGAAAGCCAGGGCACCAACCTGCTCTCGGTCAGCCCGACGGGCGGATCTTCCACTCTGACGATGGGCGATGCCGAGGCGCTTTCCGACCGTTCGCTGCATCCGGCCTTGCTCACGGTCGTCCCCGAGTATACGGCCAGCGCCACCTTGACCAACGGGTCGAGCGAAAGCCAGACGCAAGTGGTGGGCGTGCTGCCGGCGTATGCGCCGGTGCGCAACCTAGAGGCGGCGGCAGGCCGCTTTTTCTCCGAGGAGGAGACGGAAGCCAACCTGCGCGTCGTCGTGCTGGGCGGTACGGTTGCCGCGGACCTTTTTGCCGTGGCGGCGGAGGCGCTGAACCAGCAGGTGCGCATCAACGGCGAGCCGTTCCAGGTCGTCGGCGTGCTCAAGGAGAGCGGCAGCGCCGGCTTTGGCGGACCCGACAGCCGCGCCTTTGTGCCCATCGGCGTCGCCCAGGGCCGGCTTTTCAACGCGCCGCGCTACCGCGGCGACTACACGATCACCGCCATGAGCATCCAGGCCGACGGGACGCGCATGGAAGAGGCCGAGCGCCAGACGGAGCTCACCTTGCGTTTGCGCCACCGGCTTGGCCCGAACGACGATAACGACTTTTCGATTTTCAACCAGGCCAGCCTGCTTGAGCTTGCCGGCGAGGTCACGGCGACACTCACCGTATTTCTGGGCAGCATCGGCGCCATCAGTCTGCTGGTGGGCGGCATTGGCATCATGAACATCATGCTCGTGTCCGTCACCGAACGGACGCGCGAGATCGGGCTGCGCAAGGCCGTCGGCGCGCATGATCGCGATATCCTGCTCCAGTTTCTGATCGAGTCGCTGGTGCTCGCCACGATCGGCGGGTTAATCGGCATGGGCATCAGCTTTGGCCTTGCCTTTGCCGTGGGGCGCATCCCGAACTTTCCCTTCTCGGTGATCATTGAGCCGCAAGCGCTGCTTATGGCGCTGGGCGTCAGTTCCGCCAGCGGCTTTATCTTTGGCATCTACCCCGCCATGCGCGCCACGCGCCTCGATCCAATCGAAGCGCTGCGCTTTGAGTGACCGGCAGTTAGGAGATTTCTGTCATGTCCAGAAAAGGTTGGCTATTCGTCCTCATATTGGCGGTCATTCTAGCCGTCGCCCTCTACTTTTTTGCCACGGGGACGGAGAGCGGCCGGCAGATGTTAGCCTCCTGGACGGGCGGGGGAACGCCGGCTGCTGCACCCGCGGCGCAAGGTGAGGATGTCTTGCCCGAAGGGACGAGCACGGTGCAGATCCAACCGGCGGCGAGCATGCTGGGCGAGGTCAGCGCTTCGGGCAATATTGATCTGGTGACGCTGCGTTCTGTGGCGGTGGAGGTGGACGGCGCGGTCGACCAGGTGCTGGTCAACCCCGGCGACACGGTGCAGCGCGGCGATGTCCTGCTGACGATCGCCACGACGGAGTTGGAGCGCGGTGTGCGGCGCGCCGAGTTGAGCGTAGAGGCGGCCAAGACGAAGCTGGAACAATTGACCGAAGTGGCTGATCCGGCGGATATCGCCGCGGCCGAGGCGGATTTGGCCGAGGCGCTGGAGACGTTGGAAGAGACCCGGCAAGGCCCCAGCGCCGAGGAGATCGCGGCGGCGCGCAGTACGCTCGCCTCTGCCCAGGCGCGCTACGACGAACTGCTCCAAGGCCCCAGCGCGGCGGAGTTGACGCAACTGAGCGCGGACCTGCGCAAGAAGGAAGTGGCGTTGCAGAAGGCGCAAGAGGACTATGACAAGATCGCCTGGCAGACCAGCGCCGGCATGACCAGCCAGGCGGTCGCCTTGCAAGACGCCACCATCGACTATGAGTCGGCGTTGGCCGCCTACGAGGAGGCGACTGCGCCCGCTTCCACCTCGGACCTCGAGTCGGCGCGCAGCAGCATCCAAGACGCGCAGGCCAAGCTGGACGATCTGCTCAAATCCCCGACCGAGGCCGAGTTAGCCGGCGCCGAAGCCAAGGTCGCCCAAGCCCGCGCCAGCCTGACTGAACTGCAAACCGGCCCCTCTGCGCTGGATCGGCGCGACGCCGAGATTGCGTTGGAGCAGGCCATCGTCGATCTGGAAGAGGCCTATACGAATCTGTCCAAGGCTAAGGTTGTTTCGCCGATTGACGGCGTGGTGATCGACGTGGCCGTAGAATCGGGCGAGCGCGTCAGCAGGAACGCCATCGTCTCCGCGGTAGCCGATGCCACCCAGCTTGAGTTGACCGTGAACGTGGCTGAGATCGACGTGGTGAAGCTCGCGCCTGGGCAAAGCGCCGAGATCGAGATCGACGCTATTCCCGGGCGCACGTTCGAGGGGGTCGTCGACTACATCGCGCCGTCGAGCGACACGTCTTCCGGCGTTGTGTATTACCCGGTGACGATCCGTCTTGACTCTGAATTGTTGCAAGGCGTGCTGCCGGGCATGACCGCGGTCGCGGCCATGCAGGACACGACGGCTGTGGCCGAGGATGCCTGGCTCGTGCCCAACAACGCCATCCGCCAGCAGGACGAGGGCGACGTGGTCGCGGTGGTGCGCGACGGGGTGATGCAGCGCGTGGTCGTCATTTCGGGCAGCGTACAGGGCGAGTGGACGGTGGTGCAATCGCCGGAACTGCGCGCCGGCGACCAGGTGGTCGGCAGCGTCACTTCCTTTATGGGAGGCAATAACATCCGCTTTGGACCTGGCGGCGGGAGTGTGCCGATGGGCGGGGCTCCTGGCGGCGGTCGCTAGATAGGAACGCTATATGAAACGCCATTCTGCGTGGCTGACGGACCTGAAAGCCTTGCTCGGCGGAGTTGTCGTTCTGGCTGTGATCTTTGTGGCGGCGGCCATAGCGCTGCCGCGGTTGGGCGTTGTCCCTGGCGACGCGCCTTCAACGCAGTCGGTTGCGCCTTCCGGCGACGGTTTGCCCGCGGCGGTTGGTGCGAATAGAGCAGACCCGCCTGCGATGGGCGCGCAAGAGGCGGAGATCACGCCGCCCGCGCCGTCCTCGGCGGATGTCCAGCCGCCCCAAACGGACGCTGCGGCAGAGGATGAAGAGCTCGCCGCGCCCGCAGGCCTGGGCGAACGCGGCGGGCAAGGAGCGCAGCGCGGCGAGGGCGGTTTCCCGCTTGGTGACGGCACACCGCGCTTCCCTGGCGGCGAGGACGGCGCGCCGCCTGTTGAGACGATACAGGCGGAAGCCACGCCCGAACCGGACATTGCAACGACGACGCCTGCTGTGGAGACGCCCGCTGCGCCGTCCGGCGGCGAAGTTCGCTCGATTGCGCTGGCAGGCGCGCTGGGCGCAGACCTCTACGACCGGCCCCAGGGGAGCGCCCACGCCTCTCTGCCCGCAGGCGCGGTGCTGACCGCCATCGGCCGCAGCGCGGACGGCGGCTGGCTGCTCGTGCAAAGCGAGGACGCGGCCGGCTGGGCGGAGATCGCGCGCCTAGTCATCTTCGATACCGCCGGCCTGCCCGTACTGCCTGCCGGCGACGAAGCCCTCATCGACGAGGGCCTCGTCGTCGAGGCTGCGCCGGAGGACGCCCCGGCTGTGTCACCGGACGCGGCCGGCGAAGATGCGCGTGCACCCGAAGCCGCGCCGATCCAAGCCGCCATCATCACAGCCACGGTCATCACTGAGGATGCGAGGCTGAACGTGCGCGCCGGCCCCGGTTCCGGCTATGCGATTGTGACGAAGGCCGATCCCCGCGAGCAGTTCATCGCGCTGGCGCGTAGCGCCGGCGATACCTGGATCATGGTGGCGCTGCCCGCTACGGCGGACGGCTTCGGCTGGGTGTCCGCCGAGTTCGTCGCGCTCAGCGCGGCGCCGGCGGGCTTACCGGTCTCGGACGAAACCGGCTCAGCAGACATGGTTACGGAGGTGGCGATGACCGCCGCCCCGGTTGCCCAGGTTAGCGCAAGCGACAGCGCTCCGGCAGCGGACACCTCAAGCGGCGGCGCCGGCCTGCGCGGTACGCTTGTCTTCGAGGAGAGCAACGGCGGCACGATCTACGCCTATGACTTGGAGAGCGGCTCGATCCGTTCCCTCACCTACGGCTTCGACCCGGCCATCAGCCCGGACGGCAGTACGGTGGCCTTCACGCGTGACGGCGGCGAGAACGGCCTCTACCTGATCGACAGCGACGGCGACAATCAACGCCTGATCTATTCCGGGCGGCAGCGGCTTGCCTCGCCCAAGTGGAGCCCGGACGGGAGTCAAATCGTCTTTTCGCGCGGGGACGAGGTGCTGCGCTGCTACATGCTGGGGCCGTTCGGCTGCATTCCGGAGGAAGAAGCGGATGACATTGTGGGGCCGGACGGCAAGAAGATCGAACTTGACCCCGACCTGCTGATCAGCCAGATCTCCTATAAGTTGTCGGTGGTCGACACGAACGGCGACGACTTCCACGACCTTGCCACGCTCTCGTCGGCGCGGACGCCCGACTGGATCGAGGCCGGCGTCGTCTATCAGTCGGATGCAGGCTTGCAGATCACGGCGGACGAATCCAATGCGGAGAATCGCCTGGTGATCTTCGACTACCTCAAGCCCTTCTTCCATGACCCCGATTGGCAGCCTGGCGGCGGGGCCATCGTCTACCAGGGCAAGGAAGCCAGCCACTGGGAAATCTTTAAGGTCAACCCAGACGGCACGGGCAAGGTCGCGCTGACGAAGCCCGCCACGACCCTGGTCGATGAACTGCCCAGCAACGTGGCCCCGGCGTGGAGTCCGGACGGCGAGTTCATCGTGTTCCTGAGCAATCGCAGCGAAGGCGGCTCCGCCGGGTCGTGGCGGCTGTGGGTGATGGATGCGGACGGGTCGAACCAGCGCCCGCTGCCCATCGACATCCCCCTCACCTACAGCTTCGGGGATGAGCAGCAGGTGAGTTGGGGGCTGTAGCGCGGCCCGGCGCGCGCTTCGTCCCTATTTCGTATACGCCTAGGCTATTCCCCGGTTCTTTTGCAGGAACGTCAGCGCCAGCGGCGTGAACTGTTCCGGCATCTCCGCCTGTGGGTAGTGCCCGGCCCCCTCGATGATGGCAACCTCGCCCGACAGATGCTCGGCTAGCAAGCGCGCTTCCGCTTCCGGCGAGGGAAAATCCGGGTCCTTGCTCCCCATCACGATCAACACCGGCGCCTGGACGCGTCCAAAGCGTTCTTCCGCGGGCGCGCGCGGGGCTTCGCCCATGGCCTTGGTGGCGGCAAAGCGGCCCGGCTCAGCCAGGTTGGCGCGCAACTTGGCTAGATAGGCGGCGAAATCGTCCGGCTTGCGCGTCGGGTAGAGCGACTGATAGAACATCTCCCAGGCGCGCACCTTCCAGGGCCCGTGCATGATCGCCCACATGCCGATCTGCTGCACCGGGCTCATTTTGATCGTGCGTGCGAACGGCCCGATCAGGATGAGCGAGCGGATCGCTTGCGGACGTTCTGCTGCGGCCCAGATCGCCGCGGCCGGGGTGAA
>JASGTU010000113.1 GCA_030058085.1 Chloroflexota bacterium | reverse complement strand
AGCTTCTCGGCCAGGTTGACTGCGTCGGCCCACGCAGCAAACGCCGCCTCGACGCGGCGGTTGGTCTCGGCGTCCTCGCTCAGCAACTGCAGACGCGGGCCGGTGCCGATGCAGTCGTTGGCGATGGTCAGCACGATCCCCTTGGCGTAGGAGTTGTTCGCCACCTCGTAACGGCTGCGCTGGCGAAGCTTGCGGCGAACTTCAGGCGACGCGGCCTCATCGGCCGACAGCGCGTCGGCCATCGCCCAATGCCGGGCGTTCTCCGCCGTGGTCTGCGCCGCGTCGTAACGGGCACGGACCACCGCCGGGAGGGAGCGTTTCTGGGAGGAAGCCTTCCTGTCTTTGCGGAACGGCCACATCAGACGGTCCCTCCCGGCGAGATCTTCGCGAGCTTGACGCCCAGCCCCTTGGCGCGGCTGGCCTTCTTCGACTCCAGGTACTTGTCGGCGGCAATCTGCTCAGAGAGCTTGTGCTGCTCGACGCTGGACGAATCGCCGCTGGCCTTGGCCGGTCCTTCAGCGTTGGTCTTGATCGAGTTGTCGAGATTCTCGGCCACGCAGGTCTCCAACAGGCGACCGAACCATGGCCGCCTATTAGTCGATTACCCGGCCGAAAGGCGATTTGACGGACATATGCGGCGATCAGCGAAGATTGTTCCGCATATAGAACTTGAGGGGCCGAATCCGACTATGCGCTCTGCTCATACGTCGTGATGCGCCGCCCGCAGTAGCGACATTCACGGCGACGCAGCAGGCGACCACCCAACGCCCGGCGGGTGTAGAGCACGCGAAAATGGGCGCACCCGCACTTGGGGCATTCGAGGCCGCGCTTCTGCTGGAGCGATGGTTTGTCGGTTGCCTGAGCCATCTATCGCATGCTCCTTTGAATCTCGGACAGCCGGAGCCGTTGCCGTGCGGGAGCGGCTTTGGCTTCGGTGCCTGGCAACACCGCGCCTTGAATGGACGCCGCCACGGCGCAGCCTACGAGGCAGTCGAACCAGTGGTTGTCCGGCCCGCCCGCCCGCAGCTTCCACTCATCCACCACCCGACCCCGCGCTTGTGTTTGCACGCGGTATTCGGCGGTGATGTGCTCGGCGATGAGCTGATGCTCGGTGGGCTTGCGGCCGAACAGCGACAGGCAACCCGGATCGCCCATCGCCACCGACAGCCGGGCGTGGATGAAGCTCTTCCAGTAGTTGGTGTCGATCAGGGCGTGTCGCACCTGGCGGCGGCCTTGCACATTCGGGATGCGCCAGTGGTGACCGATCCGCTCGCCACGCTTGCGCTTGTATTCGCTGAACGGGATACTCGACGCGCCGACGTAGCGCCCGTGGCTGGGCATGACCAGGCTGGCGTGGGCGCTCTGGCGGCAGAACTGATAGACCACGTCGGTGGACTGGCCCCAGTTGGCGTCGATCAGGCAGCGTTCGATCCGAAGCTCAGCCCCGTCGTCACGTCGCCAACTTCGAGACAGGTAATCCTCGGTGAGTTTCTCCAGCCCGGCGTAGATCGATCCTTCCAATCCCGCGCCTGGTGCGGCTCGACCGAGCGTCTTTTGCGCTTCCCGCAGCGTGAAGTACGAACGCTGCTGGTCGGGGTAGGTTCCATAATCGAGCACGTAGCCGGTGAAATCGTCCTCCCACGCGACGACGACGTGAAAGAGCATCTTGCCCTGCACATCGACGAACATCGTCAAGTGGCTGGCCCCGATGGGCACGCTGCCGCGCGGGTGGCCGTTGGTCTTGGCGGCGATGGTCTCGGCGGATAGTTGATCGCCGTCTCCCTCGTCCTCAGGCAGCGGCTCGTTCTGATACTCCGCCCAGAACGCCCGTTCATCCTGCAGCCGCAGGTTCATGGCATGCTGGATGGCCGACAGTTCATCCTCGTTGTGGCGCTGCGGCCAAGCGATCACCGCGCCCGCATCCATCTTCTCGCGATGCTCGCCATAGAACTCGGTGGCCTCGTGGCCGTCGCCGTCATTGCGGAAGCTGTCCGAGCGAATCTGGGCGTAAGTCTCCCAGAGCTTCTCGTTGTCGGGGAAGGCGTAGACCAGCTTCGTGCGCTCGCCTTGCCACGCCGGGTGCTTGTCGCGGTCGAGAATCTGATCCGCCATGTCGCCCGGCCGGATCACCGTGCAGGGCATGATGCCGGAGATCTTCTGACCCGGCCCGGCCAGGTTCAGGATCGCGCCGTTGAGCGTCTCCATCCGGGCACGCACCTGCTGATCGCTCCGCGCCGATTCGTCGGTCTGCGGGTCATCGAGCACCACCAGCGACGGGCGCAGCGCCCGACCGTCGGCTCGCTTGTACTTCATGCCGCGAATCCGGCTTTCGATGCCCGCCACACGAATGATCGCGCCCGACGCGGCGCTATCGGGAATTGTCGGCAGCACGATCTCATCGGCCGTCCAGACGATTCGGGTGTGCTTGCCGTTGCAGAGCTGACCCTTCGCCCGGTTGTGGATGCGCTCCAATGCGTGGATCGGATAGACCGCCTCGGGGTAGTCCTCCAGCAGGTGCTCGTTGGTCTCGAACTCGACCTTGATGCTCTCGAGCATGTTGCGGGCGTGCCCGGCGTCCGAGCCGATCAGGCAGACGAACTCGCGAGCGCCGGTGAGCATCGCCCAGATGCAGGCCGTCTCGGCCAGCGTCGTCTTGCCGCTGCCGCGCGGCATGGCCATGGCAAATAGCCCGCCGCGCAGAACGGCCGTCTCGATCTTGCTGATGACCTTCAGGTGATCGTCCGACCACGGCAGACAGAACGTCTCAGGGAAATACGTCTCGCAGAAGAACCGAAAGTCCTCGCTCGCCCGCGCCTTGCGCTTCGGATCGACCACCTCGGGGATGTCGCCGATGTCCCGTCCAATGGCCGACAGCTCGGCGTTGCGGGCGCGAGCCGCCTCCTTCAACGCCTCGTAGTCGGCGGGCTGCTTCTCCGGCTCGGGGTTGTGACGCAGCCATACCAGCCACGCCGCATAGCGCAGCAGGTCGACGTGCTTCTCATCGCCGATGCGGTAGCCCGCCCGGTTGCGGTGACGGCGCAGCTGGCGCTCGCTGATCACCTCGCCCAGCGGCGTGGAGTTCAGCATTCGCGTCAGCATCGACGGTCGCAGTTGGCGCGGGTCAATCGCCACCAGCCACCTCCCGCGCCAGCCAGGCGGCGTAATGCACCAGGTTCACGGTCCCGTCGGCGTTGGTCGGGGCACCGGCGTCGATGTCGGCGCGGACCATCGCCTCGGTGATGCGGCGACTGCCAGCGGTGGCGAGGATTTTCGCCGCCTGGGCAGGCGTCAGGGCCGT
>JASGTU010000112.1 GCA_030058085.1 Chloroflexota bacterium | reverse complement strand
CGACGACCTTGCGCAACTCGATGCCGCCTACCAGGCCGGGCTGCAAGATCTGCTGGCGACTGTGCGCGCGGCGTTGCCCAACGCCGTCCTGATGGGCAATGAGGCGGCGACGGTCTACGCGCCCTGGGTGAACGGGCGTATGTTCGAGTGGCAGCTGTGGACGCTGGCGGACGGAACCAGTGATCTCATCTGGGACAAGATCGTTGCCGACTATGACGAGTGGTCGAACCTCGGCCAATTGCCGCGCACGACCTTTATCCAAGGCGCACCGCAATCGCTGGAGGGGCCGCAGGGCAGCCGCAGCTACGACGATATGACGCCGGCTATGCGTGCAGAGACTGCAGCGGACTACCAGCGAATGCGCTTCGGCCTGGCCACGGCGCTGATGGGCGACGGCCTCTACTTCTTTCAGTACGAACCGACTCGCGGCCAATCCTTCTGGTACGACGAATTCGGCGCACCGGGCGACCAGCCCGGCGGCGCACTGCCGCGCGGTTATTTGGGCCTGCCCACAGGGGAGCCGCAACCGCTGGACGACAGCCCCCAGAGTAGTCGCCACGCGCTGACGAATGAGTCCGGGTTCGAGGCCGGTTCGTCGGGCGTCTGGGCGCGCTCGTTTGATAACGGGCTGGCGGTGGTCAATGCCTCGTCCGAGATCCGGACGGTCACCTTGCCCGGCAGCTACTACAAGCTCGACGCCGGCCAAGCGCCTCTTTTCCAAACGCGCATCGACGACGACGCCATCGCCGCGTCCGGAGGATGGCGAGTGGAGCCGGCAGGCAATGAGCAGTTCGGCAAAACCGTCCTCATCGCCGCCGGCGGCACGATGGCGAGCGCGGTGTATCAGCCTGAACTTGCCTATGGCGGGCTGTATCACGTGTTGGCATGGGTTGCGCCTCGCGCCGGACAGAGTATCAGCGTTACGGTGGGGATTACGCACACAGGAGGCACGGCAACTGTCACCCTTGATCAATCAAGCGGAGAAGTCGGTTGGCGCGACCTGGGCGTCTTCCCGTTCGAGGCCGGCGAGACAGCCACTGCGACGTTGGTCGCTACGGGCGAGGGCGACGTCATAGCCGACGCCTTCAAATGGGTGAGCGTGGCGCGCTACAACGACGGCACGCGCGTCACCCAGGTTACCCTGCTGCCGCAAGACGGCATCATCCTTCTGACGAAGTGCAGCGACGAGCTTGGGGCGCCGCTCTATGTGCCGCTGATTGAGGTCAGGTAAGCCCGTCATGATCAGACCCGCGACGACGGTAATAAGCGATGCGGTGAGCAGTGGTGCGCCTATTGCGGCGCCGATTGACGCGCCGGACACGGCGTCGGTACAGCGGCGATTCATGGCGAACGTCGCGTCCAACGCCGCGTACATCGGCGCGCAGACTGTCGCCAATCTATGGATGACGCCGTTTCTCATCGGCCGCATGGGCGTTGCCGCCTTCGGCGTCATCCCATTGGTGCACATGGTCACAGCGTATCTTTCCGTGGTGACCGCGGCGCTCGACTCCGCCGTCAGCCGTTTTTTGGCAATCGATCTGGGGCGACATGATGAGCAAGCCGCCAACAGGACGTTCAACACGGCTCTGTTTGGCATTTTGGCGGTTACAGCCGGCCTGAGCCCTCTAGTCGTGGTTATCGCCGTTGTTTTTCCCACATTGTTCACCGTGCCTGCAGGGTGGGAGCGGGACTCGTCCTGGCTTTTCGCGTTGAGCGCGGCGGCGTTCTTTGTCACGGTGATCGGCGAGATTTTCGCCGTCTCGCCATTCGTGTACAGCCGGTTCGTCTGGCGAAATGTCGTATGTCTGGTTGGGCTGGCTGTGCGATTCGGCCTGATCGCAGCGCTCTTCTTGCTGCTGCCGGCCCGCCTCTGGTATGCCGGCGCGGCTCTGTTGGCCGGCGCTGTGGTCTGCATGGGCGGTTATGCGCGTCTGTGGCGACGGCTGACGCCGGAACTGCACATTCGACTGTCGGCATTCGACCTGTCGCGGCTGCATGACCTGTTGTCCATGAGCGGGTGGCTGGTGGTGAACATGGCCGGCGCCATGTTGCTGCAAGGGACAGGCTTGATAGTCGTCAATGCTTATTTCGGCGCCGCCATGACCGGCAGTTACGCCGCAGTTGCCCAACTTGCCTTGCTGATTGAGTACTTGGCGGAAGCTGCCGCTGTTGTGGTGCGTCCGGTAATCCTGGCGAAATACGCGCATAACGACGTTGCCGGCGTGCGGTCTGTGGCTTCACAGGCGGTGCGGCTGCTCGGGCTGGGATTGGCGCTGCCGGTTGGCTTGCTGTGCGGCTTCGGCGAGCCGTTGCTGACCCTATGGCTTGGGTCTTCCTTCGCCCACCTGAGCGGCTTGCTCGTTGTACTGGCGGCACATCTCGGCCTGAACTTGTCCGTACGACCCTTGCTGCACGTCCAGAACGCGTATGACAAGGTGAAATGGCCGGGGATCGTTACCCTGATTTCCGGCGTGGCGGCGCTTGGCTTGGCTGTTGTATTGGCGCATTGGGGGCTGTGGGGTTACTTGGGGGTGGCGATGGCGGGCGCGCTGGCGTGGACGGTCAAGAACGCACTATACATGCCGATCTACACGGCCAAGATCATGGGGCTGCGTTGGTGGAGCTATATGCCGAATATGGCGCCAGGCATTGCCGGCACGCTGTTCGTAGGCGGCGCGGCGTATGCCCTCGCCCAGGTCGGAGGGGCGGACGGCTGGTTTGCCCTGGCAGCATTGGCTGCGATTGTGGCGCTGGTCTACGCCGGTTTCGTGTGGCGCGTGATGCTCGCCCCAGAAGACCGGCGCCTGATATGGAATCTGGCGATACGGGGAATGCGCAGCGGAGCATTGCCATGAACTTGCTCGTAGTGGGCGACATCGCCCTGGCGAACGAAGCGAACCCGCAACGGGCGTGGACCCTCCCCGCCGGTCTGCGCATCGGGAACGATTCACGCGTGCTGCTTAACTGGGAACTGCCCATCGGCGACGCGCTCAATCCGTCGCCGCGTAGCAGCGGGCCGCGCTTGAGGGCGTTCAAGGACTCGCCGCGCATATTGCACAACTGGGCGCCCGGCTTCGCCACGCTGGCGACCAACCACATCTTGGACGCGGGGCCTGACGGTCTGTCAGAGACGCTGTCTGCGTTGCGGCGGGAGGGCTTCGCAACGGTTGGGGCCGGGCTGTGCCCGGAGGAGATCGCCCAGCCGCTGTGGTGGGAAACGCCGGATGGACGGTTGGCTGTGCTTAACTGGGTCTTCCCGGAGACGCACCCGGACTGGATGGCTGTGCCGGGGCCGAATTGCTGGCCCGGAGCGGAGGCTGCGGTGCAGGCGATACAGGCGATCCGGCAGGAGGCGGACTGGGTGGCGTCCGTCGTGCATTGGAGCGACGAGCATTTCGCCTATCCGCTCCCCGCGGACCGGCAGGCGGCACGCGCGCTGATCCACGCTGGTGCGGACTGCGTGATCGGCCATCATCCTCATGTGGTGCGCGGCTGCGAGACCGTGAACGGCAGGCCGATCTTCTACAGCGTCGGCAACTTCTGCTTCGACGATATACCGGACGGACGCGGGGGCTGGGCTGTCCGCCAGGCGCCCAGGAACCGCGAGGGGCTAGGCATCCTGATCCGGCTGCGGCGCGGGGAATCGCCCCGTTTTGAGGCGCATTCCTTCTGGTGCGCGGACGGCGTGGCGACCGTTGACCGGGCCGCACGCGCTAAGAAGCGCATGGAGCATACCTCGCGCATTCTGCGGATGCGCGAGGGCGCGGCCTATGCGCAGTGGTACGCGGCGCAACGCATTCGCTTCGACCGCTGGTCAGCCCGATGGCATTTCGGCGTTCGGCGGCTTGGGGTGCGCGGGACGATGTGGCGCTTGCTGCGGGCAAGCGCGTAAGGGACGGCGACCAATTCTCGATCCGCACTTGTACTGGAGGCTTCGTAATGGAGAAGGAATCGAAACTGTCATCCATGACGAGGCGCTGGCGCAAGCGCAGGCTCTATGCGCGGCTGCGCCAGCATCTGCCGATGGCCGAACTCGCCTGCATCGACGACCACGAGGCTGTCGACGCAGTGGAGCCCGCAGTTATTGACTGGCCGGCAGGACTGTGTAAACCGCGCTGCGGCGTTGTCCAAGACCCGGGGCCTTACCCGCGCTGGACCAAGTATCGCCGCTTCCTAGAGCATAACGGCTTCGAGTACGGCATCTACAACCTGCATGCGCATGACTGGCTGGAGAAGGTGCAGGGCTACGACGTGATTATCGGTATGCCGTCCAGTGAGTTTTGGCATTTGGAGGAAACCCGCAGGAAGTATCGCTTTATCCAAGCTCATTTCGGCAAGACGACCTACCCGTCTCCTGAACACGCTGCGCTGTACGAGGACAAGGAACTCGAAGCGTGCCTAGCCGAGATATGCGGCATGCCTTTTGCCAAGACCTATGTATCGCACGACCGCAACGATGCACATTGCCTGGTTGATACCCTGACCTATCCTGTCGTTTCCAAGACCTTTCCCGCTTCGGGCTCCATCGGCGTGGAACTGGTGCGCAACCGCCAGGCGGCGCATCGGCTAGTGGAGCAGGCGTTTTCGTCAACTGGTCGAAAGTCGCATATGGTCGCCTTGCGGCAGAAGAACTACATCTACCTGCAGGAATATATCCCCAGTGACGGCTATGACTTGCGGGTCATCGTCGTCGGCAACTGGCTATTCGGTAACTACCGGAAGGCTCCGGAAGGAGACTTTCGCGCCTCGGGGATGTATTTAGGCGAATTTCGCGCCTTGCCTGAAGAGGCAATGCGCATCGCTCTGCAGGTGAACGCGTTCGTCAAGAGCCCCGCAATGGCAGTAGATATGCTGCATAGCCCAGACGGCGCCTATCGAATCATCGAGATGTCGCCGATCACACAGGTACAAAACTCGGAATGGCTACAGGTCGACAATGTGGCAGGCGCGTATATCTTCGACAACGACTCGTTCACGTTTCAACCAGGGCTATATTGGATTGACGAATTGGCATTGCGCGAGTTTTTCTTGGGCAGCTATCTGCCTAGGGCAATCCAAGGCGGGCTGCACGCAGGCGTTGCGCTCGAGGTGCAGGACAAATGAAGGTTGACTTATCGCCCAGGATTATTCGGCGCGTTTGGCAGAAAGCGCTCTATCTAGAGCAGTGGCGGCTGCTCTACGCCTTTGGCGACGAGCTGCCGGCCTCGTTCGCGGGATTCCAGCCCTTGACGCCGCCGCGCGACAGGTTTTGGGCCGATCCGCACATCGTGCACGCCAATGGTCGCTACTACATCTTCGTAGAGGAGTATCTTTCCGGCGCCGGAAAAGGCCACATAGCGGTTCTCGAAATGGACGAGCACGGCAACTGCGCCGAGGCGGCCAAGGTGTTGGATCGACCCTGGCATCTCTCCTATCCCTTTGTGTTTGCATGGCAGGGCGGCTACTTCATGATTCCGGAATCGTCCTCCAACCGAACGATCGCGCTGTATGAATGCGTGGAATTCCCGTACAGGTGGCGCTTCCGCATGAACCTGATGGAAGGCGTGGATGCAGTAGACAGCACATTACTCCGTCACGACGGCTTGTGGTGGTTGTTCACCGGCATCGCCGGCCGCGCCGCTTCACTCCCCTTTGCCCAACTGCACCTTTTCTGCGCCGATTGCCCCGTCACGCGCGCATGGCGTCCCCATCCGCTCAATCCCCTGGTCGCCGATTCCAGGAAGGGACGCCCCGCAGGCAGGCTGTGGCGCGATGGGAGCGAGTTGTTGCGTCCGTCGCAAGACTGCACGAAGACATACGGCTACGGTTTCGATCTGAACCGCATCTTGCGCCTTTCGCCTACAGACTACGCCGAGGAAACGGCGCTTTCTGTCAGGCCGGATTGGGATGCAAGCGTGGCGGCGACGCATACCTTTGCCCGCGCCGGACGCTTGACCGTGATTGACGCTTTTTTCCGAGAGCCGAGAGCGGCGTACACATGGAATTCGTGAGGGTTGTGCAGCCACGCAGCTTTCTCGCCAGCCAGGCAGGCCTGACGGCGTTGGCCGTAGCGCTGAGTTGCGCCGCCGCCGCATCCTACGCTGTGTACCAGTCGCCGTTCGCCCCGCTGCTCGTGGGTCTAGGTCTATGCGGCGCCGCGGTCCTCGCCAGTTGGGTTCGCCGCCCGGTTTGGGCGTTGTATGCGGCGATCGCAGCGGTTTTTTTGCCTGCCGGCATTTTACCGGCGAGTTGGCAGTCTGACCTCAACCGCGGCATGACTGTGGTTGCATGCGGCGTGTGGCTGATCGCCGTCATCGTGCAGCGCCGTCCGGTGATCGTCACCGGCGCGGCGCGGTGGATGCTGGTCTTTATCGGCTGGGCGGCGTTCACGCTCTTCTGGGCGGATGACGTCAGTGCGGCGTGGATCGGCATCCAGGCCTACGCGCTGCGGCTGTTGCTCTGCCTGCTTCTCATCGCCAACCTGGTCCGAACGCGCGACCAGTTGGACGGACTTATGGCGACGCTGGCGCTCTGCGGCTGGGTGCTGATCGCCGCCTGTGCGGCTTCCTTGGTCGCCGAAGGATACGCGCCCGGCTCCCGGCTACAAATACTCAGCATGAACGAGAATCAGGCCGGGGTCCTGGCGTTGATGACTATGATGGGCGTTCTCTGGCAAGCCATGCGCGTTGACCAAGCGCACAGAATGGCAGCGGTGCTGGTAGGGAGTCTATTCATCAGCTTGGCTTTGCTCGTGACGGCAGCGACCGGATCGCGCGGCAGCGCGATTTCGTTCGTGGTTACTTTCGCCGTCTTCTGGCTTTGGCAACCCACGCGCATATGGGGAAAGCTCGGCCTGGTAATCTTGCTCGTCGCGGTGCTGGTGGCCCCGTTTGTGTTCACCACGCTGGCTGCGCGCTTTGCCGTAGAGCGCGGGGATACGCTGTTGGGCAGGCGCGAAGACCTGTGGCTGGCTGCATGGCGGATGATCCTCGACCACCCCTGGACTGGCGTCGGCATCTTCAATGCGCCTCAGGCGATGGTGAGGTACGTCGAAGCGACTAGGGGCGTGGGGCAGTTCGAGTCGGTGGCGATCCATAACCCCGTCCTGACGATTTGGGCGGAGACGGGGTTGCCCGGCTTGCTTCTTTATATGGCCGTGCCGGTCAGCGCGACGGCGACATTCGTCCATCACTGGCTGCGCGATAAACGGGCGGGCGACCGGCGTCTCACGCCCTACTACGCGCTGATCGCCGCCATCGCAGCGGGGTATCTGGTTTCGTGGATCAAGGGCGGCGGCGTCGAGGCCGACCGTGCCTATTTCCTGTTGTTGGCTTTGCTGACGCTGCCGTCACATCTCGTACTCGAACGCCGGTCGGACGCCGGTGGCGAAGGCGGCGGAAGTTCGCCACGCGTGAGGGAGGGCTGGTTGATATGGTGAACGCCTCTGTTCGGTTGGCGATTTTCGTGCCCGACCTGGCTGCCGGTGGCGCCCAGCGTTCCATGATCAAGCTGGCGGGCGGTTTGGCCGAACGCGACTACCAGGTGGATTTGGTGCTGGCGCACGCGTCGGGGCCGTTCTTGGCGGAGACGCCGGACACCGTGCGGCTTGTGGACCTTGGCGCGCCGCGCGTCCTGGCAAGTCTGCCGCACTTGGTGGATTATCTGCGGCGCGAGCGACCGGCGGCGATGCTATCGGTGCTGCACGCCAACTTGGTCGCGCTGTGGGCGCGGCGTCTGACCGGCATTCCGCACCGGTTGGTCGTGAGCGAACGCAACACGCTGTCGAGCGAAGTTCATGCCTATGCTGCAGACGTGCGTATGCGGCTGATTCCGCTTCTGACGCGTCGCTGTTACCCCTGGGCGGATGCCGTTGTGGCCGTGTCATGGGGAGTCGCTGCCGACCTGGTGCGATACGCAAAGCTTTCGCCTCGGCAGGTTCGCGTGATCTATAACCCCATCATCACGCCCGGCCTGCGCATGAAGGCGCAAGAATCGTTGGCCCACCCCTGGTTTGCGCCCGGCGCGCCGCCGGTCACCCTGGCGGTCGGTCGCCTCGAAGCGCAGAAAGACTTCACCACCCTCATTCACGCCTTTGCACTGGTGCGTCGCTCTCGTCCGGTGCGGCTGTTGATCCTGGGCGAAGGCGACGAAAGGACCCAGCTGGAAGCGACCGCGCAGCAGCTTGGTGTGCAGGACGACGTAGGGCTGCCCGGTTTCGTGCCGAATCCCTATCCCTACATGGCGAGGGCAGGGACATATGTCCTTTCCTCCCGCTGGGAGGGCTTGCCGGGCGTCTTGATCGAGGCGCTCTACTGCGGGGCGCCGCTGGTCTCGACGGACTGCCCAAGCGGGCCGCGGGAGATACTGGCCGGCGGGCGTTACGGACTACTGACGCCGGTGGGCGACGCCCCGAAACTGGCAGCGGCGATAGATGCCGCGCTGAACGGGGAGGCGCCGCACGCCTCCCAGGAAAGCTGGCAGCCATTTGAATTGGAGACAGTCGTCAACCAGTACGAAGACGCGCTTCTGGGCGATCTGTGCGGTGACGGTGCATGTGTGTGGACTTGGCCGGAACCTGCTCCAACGGAGGAACTCTATGTCCATTAGGGTGCTGATGGTGGGGCCTGGCGAGGGTACGATCGGCGGCATTCGCTCGCTGGTCGAGTCGATCACGCCTGTGCTCCGGCGTCGGATTGAGCTTCGCTACACATCGACCGTCCGCCGCCGCGCCGCCGCCGAGTCGGGGAGGATCACCGTCAGGAATGTCGCGCTCGCCTTGTCGCAGTACGCTCGTTTCTTGATTGCGCTCGTACGCTTCCGGCCCGACGTGGTCCACATTCACACCTCGGAAGGTCTCGCCTGGTATAAGGACGCGTTCTACGTCCTCGCTGCGAGGGCGAGCGCACGACGGGTGATCCTCCATATGCATGGCGGCTATTTTGCGCAGGCGTACAGCCGAAGCTGCGTAGCGGCGCAACGACTCACGCTCGCCATACTCGACGCGGCGGACCTGGTGATCGAGGTGTCGGACGAACGGGCACGGAATCTGGCGCGGATTGCGCCGCAGGCGCGCATCCGCGTATTACGGAACTGCGTCGATGTGGCGGCTATGGCTGCAGAAGAGCCGCGTCGCCCTGGTGAGAAAATGCGCGTGCTCTTTCTCGGCACGGTTGGGGCAGGTAAGGGGGTGTATGACCTGCTGGCCGCGGCGGCGCTCGTCAAGGAGGGGGGGCGCCCCCTGCGCCTCACTCTTGCCGGCCCGCCGGCGCGTGCCGCCGATCTCGACATGGTGCGCGATCGGGTTGAAATGTTGGGGCTAACGGGCCTGTGCGAGGCGGTTGGGCCGGTGCAGGGCGCCGCCAAAGTGCAACTGCTGCATGAGTGCGATGTTTTTGCGCTGCCCTCGTATAAGGAGGCGCTGCCTATGGCGATCCTGGAGGCGATGGCGGCGGGACTGCCGATCGTCGCCACCCGCGTGGGCGGCATCCCGGAGCTCGTCGTAGACGGCTACAACGGCTTCTTGATCACGCCGGGCGACACAGCCGGATTGGCTCAACGGCTGATGATCCTGGCTGCGGAGCCGGGCTTGCGCAGCCTCATGGGGCGGCGCAGTCGAGAGATCGCGGCGCGCGAATACGACGTGACGCCGTATGTAGAGCGGCTGGTCACGCTCTACGAAAGCACTGTCAAGATGGAGAGAACGTTTGGAAGACATGGTCGCCATGAAGATCCTACTCGTCACCATCAACTTCCCGCCTGAGATCGGCGGCGCCGCGCATCTGATCTACGAACTGGCTGCCAGTCTACGCGCGCGCGGCCATGAGACGACCGTACTCACCGGCTATCCGTCCTACAACGTGACCGACCTCGCGCCGCAGTACCGTCGCGGCGTACGGTTGGACGAAGAACTCGACGGGTTTGCGGTGCGCCGCGTGCGCATTCCGCAATTGCCGCGGGCCAACAAGTTTGCGCGTGGCTTGCAGCATTTCCTCTTCGGGCTGTGGCTCAGCGCGATGGTCGTCATGGGGCCGCGCGCCGACGTGATCCTGGTCTTCTCGCCGCCTTTGCCGCTGCCCTGGTTGACGGCGTGCGCCGGTCGGATGCGGCGCACGCCGGTGGTCGCCAACATACAAGACCTCTTCCCGCTTGAGGCCGTTGAACTCGGCATGCTAACCAACCGCGTGTTGATCCGTCTCTTCGAGGCGATGGAACGCCAGGTGTACCGCTCAGCCGCGGACCTGACGGTGCATTCGCCCGGCAACCGCCGCCATGTGATCGAACGCGGCGGGCGAGCGGAGCGTGTGCATGTGGTGTACAACTGGGTGGACGCCGACCGCATCCGCCCCGGCGTTCGCGACAACGACTTCGCCCGCCAACAAGGGCTGGACGGGCGCTTCGTCGTCTCCTACGCGGGCACGATGGGCTGGGCGCAGGACATGGGCGCGGTCGTCGATGCCGCCTGCCGCCTGCGCGACGAGAAGGAGATCCTGTTTTTGTTGGTCGGCGACGGCGTACAAAAGGAGCGCGAGCTCGCCCGCAGCCGCGATCTCGGTCTGGAGAACATCGTGTGGCTGCCCATGCAACCGTGGGCGATCTACCCAGACGTGCTGGCGGCTTCGGATGCATCGCTGATTAACCTGCACCCGGAGCTGCACACGCCGGTTGTGCCCTCGAAGCTGCTGAGCATCATGGCGGCGGCGCGGCCGGTCATCGCCAGCCTGCCCACGGAAAGCGACGCGCGCCGTATTCTAGACGAGGCAGGGGCTGGCCTGTGCGTGCCCGCGGGGGATGCGGAGGCGTTGGCCGCGACCATCCGCCAACTGCATGCACAGCCGAGTCTGGCGCAGGAGATGGGGCGGCGCGGCCGGACCTATGTGGAGGCGCACTTCTCGCGCCAGGCGTGTATCGAACAACTCGAAGCTGTTCTGTTGGACAGCGCAAGGCGCAACGGAGGCAATTCATGATCGACTATTTGGGGGCATACGCGGACAAGACCGTGCTGGTGAGCGGCGGCGCCGGCGCCATCGGCAGCAACCTGACGCGCGGCCTTGCGCAGGCCGGCGCACGCGTGATCGTGCTGGACGATCTCTCGTCTTCCGAACGCTGGAATGTGCCGTCACTGCCGGGCGTGTTGTTCGTGGAAGGCGATGTGCTGGACGAGGTGCTGCTGAAGCGCGTCTTTCTGGAGCGTCCCGCTATCGTCTATCACCTAGCCGCCTTCTTCGCCAACCAAAACAGCGTGGATCACCCGGAGCGCGACTTGTTGGTCAACGGCATGGGCACGTTGCGACTGCTGGAGTACTCGGTCCTGTCGGGCGTTCAGCGTTTCGTCTATGCCTCGTCGGGCTGCTCGATCTACGGCAGCGCCGCCCCCTTGCCTCTGCGCGAGGAGTACATGTCGCTGCATCTCAGCAGCCCCTACCAGATCACCAAGATGCTGGGCGAGCTGTACTGCAACTTCTTCTACCACCACTACGGTCTGGCCGTGGTTAAGCCGCGCTTCTTCAACTCCTACGGGCCGGGCGAGGCGCCGGGGCAATATCGCAACGTGATCCCCAATTTCATCTACTGGGCAATGAAGGGCTTGCCGCTGCCGATCACCGGCACAGGCGAAGAGACCCGCGACTTTACCTATGTCGGCGACATTGTGGACGGCCTGTTGCGCGCCGGCGTGATGGAGAGCGCGGTGGGGCAGGAGTTCAACCTCGCCTCCGGCGTGGAGACGACCATACTAAGTTTGGCGCAGATGATCAACGCGGCAGCCGGTAACGCGGCCGGCATCCGCTTCGTGCCGCGGCGTAAATGGGACACCAAGCCGCGCCTGCGCGCCAGCGTGGAGCGGGCGCAAGAACTGATCGGCTATTGTCCGTCGACGCCGTTTACCGAGGGGTTGCAGTACACCATCGGGTGGTTCCGCGAGCACTGGGACCGAATTGAACCGGCTGCGCGCTTTGCGCCCGGCGTCTCTTCGGCGGTGCGCCAAATGCCTGCGGCGGCGACATGAAGAAGGTCCTGACTGTCCTCGGCACGCGGCCGGAAGCGATCAAGCTTGCGCCGGTGATCTGGGAACTGCACAAGCACTGCTCGCAGGTCGAGAGCGTGGTTTGCGTCACCGCCCAACACCGGCAGATGTTGGACCAGGCGCTGCAATGGTTCGAGATTGAGCCGGACATCGACCTGGACCTGATGCAGCCCGGCCAAAGCCTGGGGAGTTTCGCCAGCCGTGCGCTGGCGGCTGTAGACGAGGTGATGATGGAAGTGCAGCCCGATTTGGTGCTGGTGCAGGGCGACACGACAACCGTCATGGTGGCGGCGTTAGCGGCATTCTATCAGCGCCGCGCCGTTGGTCACGTCGAAGCCGGGCTGCGCACCAGCCGCCGCGACGACCCCTTCCCGGAGGAGATCAACCGCCGGGTAACCAGCGTCCTGGCGACCTATCACTTTGCGCCCACTCAGCGTGCAGCCGAGGCGTTGCGCGCTGAGCATGTGCCAGACGACGCCGTCTTCGTCACCGGCAACACCGTGGTGGACGCCCTTCTCTTTACGGTGAGCCGCCCCGTGCGGCTGGAACTTGGGTTCGACCTCGATGGGCGCCGGCTCATCCTGGTTACGGCGCACCGGCGCGAGAGCTTTGGGCCGCGCTTCGAGGCGTTGTGCCTGGCGATTCGCGACATCGCCGACCAAAACCCGGATGTGGAGATCGTCTATCCCGTGCACCTCAACCCGAACGTGTGCAACCCGGCTTACCGAATTCTAGACTGCTGCCCGCGCATCCATCTGCTGGAGCCGCTGCGCTATGAGCAATTCGCCCATCTGATGGCGCGTGCCGACCTTATCCTGACCGATTCCGGCGGCATCCAGGAGGAGGCGCCGGCGCTGGGCAAGCCCACGTTGGTGCTGCGCGAGACAACGGAACGCCCGGAGGCAATCGAGGCCGGTACGGCCATCCTCGTGGGCGCGGACCGCGAGCGCATCGCCGGCGAGGCGGCGCGGCTGCTGCACGATCCGGCGGCCTATGCCGCGATGGCGAAGGTGGCCTATCCGTTTGGCGACGGCAAGGCCGCCCAGCGAATCGCGGACATCATCCTGGCAAAACTGTAGGCGAGCGAACAAGCGACTCAGAAACGAGGCTGCCATGAACGCCGAAACCTTTGCGACCTGGCTAGAACGTCAAGGTTACCGCACGGTGCGCACGCAGAGCAGCTATTGGTTTGAAGCCGGCCCGCGTGTGCTTCAGGCCATCCCGTACCACTGGGTGATCGAACCGGACGAAGCCGAGTTGTCGGCTTTGCTGCGGTCGCAACGGGCTGTAGCGCTGCGTTACTCGACGCCGGTCGCCGCTCCCTGGGGGAAGCTCAGCTATCACGTCGTGTGTGAACGGCCGTACACGCTGGAGGCGTTGCCGCGCCAGGCCCGGCAGAACGTACAGCGCGGCTTGGAGTACGTGAGCGTGGAGCCGATCTCTCTCGAACGGCTGGCGACCGAGGGGTGGCGGCTGCGCGCGGAGACGTTGGCCCGCCAGGGGCGGAGCGAAGCCGAGCAGCCGCAATGGTGGCGCCGGGTCTGTCGCAGCGCCGAGGGGCTGCCCGGCTTCGAGGCGTGGGGCGCAATCCACGAAGGGGAATTGGTCGCGGCCTTTCTTGGTTTTGAGT
Organism: Chloroflexota bacterium; assembly: GCA_030058085.1. GTDB lineage: Bacteria > Chloroflexota > Anaerolineae > Caldilineales > Caldilineaceae > JASGTU01. Next base: position 8,867 of record JASGTU010000112.1, on the reverse strand, counting down.
GCGAGGGATGTTACCTGCTCCCCTATGAGCAGAGCGCCACAGCCCACCTGGAGCATCGCGTCAACAATGCCATTTTCTACTGCGTCATCGCCCGCGTGTTGCAACGCCCGGAGGTATCGAGCGTTTTCTTCTGCCTGCAGTCGCTCGACGCGCCCTGCAGCGTCGACCAGTTCAAGTTCCGCATGGGCTTCACGGCCAAGCCCGTGCGCCAACGCGTTGTCCTTCATTCGTGGTTGCGCCCTGTGGTGAACGCATCCGGCGATTTGTTGCATCGACGACTCGCCAAACATGCCGCCCACCGTCCGGCTATTGCCAAAGGGGCGGGACTGCTGCACTTCTATCTGGAGGGGAGACGACCTGCCGCCGAGCAAGAGTGGCCCGATACGCTGGCAGATCGCCGCAATCAATTGCTGGCGCAGTTATCCGCTTCAATGAGCCTCGGAAAGGCGGTAACCCCATGACGTCTCTGCAACCTGCGCTTTCCATGACGCAGCCGCAGCCTAATGTGATCGCGCCGCAGCGGGCGGAGTTCCTGCCCTTTGCCTTGCCTGATATCGGCGAGGAGGAGATCGATGAGGTCGTACGGACGTTGCGCTCCGGGTGGATCACCACCGGGCCGCGTACGAAGGAGTTTGAACAGCGCTTTGCCGAATACGTAGGCGCGTCCCACGCCATCGCCGTCAGCTCCTGTACGGCGGCGCTGCATATCGGCCTGGCCGCGGCCGGCGTGGGGCCGGGTGACGAGGTGATCACGTCGCCGCTGACCTTCTGCTCTACGGCTAACGTGGTCGTGCATCTGGGGGCGAGGCCCATATTTGCCGACATCTGCGACGACTTCAACATCGACCCGGCGCAGATCAAGCAGCGCATCACCGAGCGCACCAAGGCGATCATCCCCGTACATCATTCCGGACAGCCATGCCGTATGGACGAGATTCACGAACTCGCATGGCGCTACGGGCTGAAGGTAATCGAGGATGCGGCCCATGCCGCCGGCGCAACCTATCGCGGGCGCAAGGTGGGCGTCCTGAGCGATGTGACTGCGTTTAGCTTCTACGCCATCAAGAACATGACCACCGCTGAAGGGGGCATGATCACCACCGAGGACGACGAACTGGCCGATGTGATGCGCCTGTTGAGTTTGCACGGTATCAGCAAGGACGCCTGGAAGCGCTACGCCGCCAGCGGCTCCTGGTATTACGAAGTGCTGTATCCCGGCTACAAGTGCAACATGACCGATATCCAGGCCTCGCTGGGTATTCACCAATTGGCGCGGCTGGAGGGCTTCATCAAGACGCGCCGCCGCTACGCGCGCCTCTACGACGAAGCGTTCGCAGAGATGCCGGAAATCCGCACGCCGCGAGTGAATTCCGACGTCGGCCACGCCTGGCATCTCTACGTAATCCAACTGGACCTGGAGCGTCTCACCATCGACCGCGCCGGCTTCATTGAGGCTTTGCGCGCCGAGAACATCGGCACGAGCGTCCACTTCATTCCGGTCCACCTTCACCCCTTCTACCGGCAGCGCTTCGGCTGCAAGCTTGGCGATTACCCCAATGCCGAGCGCATCTACGCCGGGATCGTGTCGCTGCCGCTCTATCCGAAGATGAGCGAGGACGATGTGCTGGATGTCGTGGCGGCTGTGCGCCGCGTGGTCAGCCTATACCGCAGGGAGGGCTAGACGCTATGGCTAAGCGTCTCTTTGACTTCGTCGTCGCCCTAGCCGGCCTGATTGCGCTGGGGCCGGTGATGGCGCTCCTGGCGCTGGCGGTCAAGCTCGATTCGCCGGGACCGGCCTTCTACGTGGGCAGGCGGATCGGCCGGGACGGCGTTCCCTTCGGCATGTATAAGCTGCGCACGATGGCGCATCACGCCGACCGGATGGGGTCCGCGGTGACGCGCGGCCAGGACCCGCGCGTCACACGGGTGGGGCGACTCCTGCGCAAGAGCAAACTCGACGAACTGCCCCAACTTGCCAACGTGTTGCGCGGCGAGATGAGCCTCGTCGGGCCGCGGCCGGAGGCGCCCTGCTATGTGGCCTATTACACGCCGCAACAGCGAGAGGCGTTGCGCGTGCGCCCGGGCATCACCGGCCTCGCCCAGATTCACTTCCGCAACGAGGAGGCTCTGCTGCAGGGGTGCGACGACCTCGAAACGGAATACGTGACTAAGGTCATGCCGCTGAAGCTAAGTTTTGACCTGGAGTACATTCGACGCCGCTCGTTTTGGCTTGACCTTCGCCTCATGTGGCGGACTGCGGCGTGTCTCTGCGCCCGCGGGGATGCAATGCAGCAGGCGTTGCCGGCCTTTGCGCCTGAAGCGGGCGGCATCGAGCATCCGGCCTAGGCGCCGGAGAGGAGGTGTGAAGATGGAAGCGCATCCGTTAGCGTCGAACTGCCAACTTGCTGCGCTGCGCCTGACCAGCGAAGGTATTGCGCCTTCGCCGCCGGCTTCTCTGCTACGGCGGCTCAAATTGGCGGTGCGCCGGCATCTGACGCCTTCGACCGAGCGCAAGTTGAAGCGCACTACCAATGGACTGGCGAACCGGGCGTATGCTTTGACCAACCGCCCGGAGCGAACGATGCAAGCTGCGGCTTCGAGCGCGGCCGATCGCTGTGAAGCGGGCGACCTGGTGCGCGTCCGTTCCGCCGGCGAGATCGACGCCACGCTCGATCACTGGCGCCAGCTGCGGGGATGCACCTTCATGCCGGAGATGCGCCAGTACTGCGGTACGACACAGCGCGTTCTCAAGCGGATGGAGCGGTTCGTAGACGAGCGGGACCTGCGCGTGAAGAAGGCGCGCGGCATCGTGCTGCTCGAAGGCGTGTTTTGTCAGGGAACGGCCGATTTCGGCCGGTGTGACCGCTCGTGCTTTCTCTTTTGGCGCGAGGAATGGCTGGAGAAGATCACAACACAGCAACCCGGTCCGTGATGCGGGTGGCCGGGTACAAGACGCTCAGGGGGTGGGAGATGCACGGTAAACTGGCAGCCCTTATACAGGCTGGCCTCAACTCGATCCTGGTTCGTTGTAAGCGCATCCGCCTTTCGCGTGCGATGGCGCTGCGCATGGTTGCTGACATCGTCGTGGTGAACGGGGCGTTGGCGGCTGCGATGGCCTTGCGTTACCTCTCAACTATGGCTGTGGGCGGGGAAGCCGCCGCCGTGGCGGCCTGGCGTGACTTCGCCGGCGCATTTCTGCGTTCTAGCCCGATCATCACCGTCATCAGCATCGCGGTGTACTATGCGTGCGGCCTCTATACCCACGGTCGCCGTTACCGGGGGCGCTACAAGCTGCTGGTTGTCGCCCAGGCCGTCAGTCTGAGCTATCTGCTGTTCGGCGTGGCGCTACTGCTGGCGCGCGAGTTCATACCCTTCCCGCGCAGCGTCTTGGCCGGCGGCTGGCTGCTGACACTGGCAGGCGTCATGGCCGCGCGCCTTTGGCGACAAGCGTGGGCGGCCTTCTGGGCAGTGGAGCGGCGTTTGCTTTCGGCTGTGCACGAAGGAGACGGGCTGCAAAACGTGTTGGTGATCGGCGGCGCCGGGTATATCGGTTCGGCGCTGACCGCACGGCTGCTTGCGCGCGGTTACCGTGTGCGCGTGCTTGACCTGTTGCTGTATGGCGATGACCCCATCCGCCAGTTTTACGGCAACCCGCGCTTCGAACTGGTGCATGGCGATTTTCGCCACATCGACTGCGTAGTCAACGCGGCGAAAGACATGCACGCCATCGTGCATTTGGGGGCTATCGTCGGCGATTCGGCGTGCAAGCTATCCGAAGACCTGACGCTGGAGATCAACCAGCGCGCCACGCGCACTATCGCAGAAGTCGGCAAGGGGTATGGCGTCCGCCGCTTTATCTTTGCGTCGACGTGCAGCGTCTATGGGGCGAGCGACGAACTGCTTGATGAGCGGTCGGCGCTGCGACCTATCTCGCTCTACGCTCGTACCAAGGTGGTGTCGGAGCGGGTGCTGCTGAGCTTGGCCGATGCGACCTTCGCGCCCATCATCCTGCGCTTCGGCACAGTGTATGGGCTGTCAGGCCGGCCGCGGTTCGACCTGGTGGTGAATTTGCTGGCGGCCAAAGCTGTTCAAGAGGGCGAGGTGGGCATTGTGGGGGGCAGCCAGTGGCGGCCTTTCATCCATGTGCAGGACGTTGCCGAGATTATCGTGCGTATGCTGGAGGCGCCGAAGGCTGTGGTCTGCAACCAGATTTTCAATGTGGGCAGCAACGAGCAGAACTACCAGATCGAGGAACTCGGCCGCTTGATCAAGGAGATGATGCCGGCGGCGCGCGTTGTGACCCAGGCCCAAGAGGATAACCGCAACTACCGCGTGCGCTTTGACCGTCTGCGCCAAGCAGTGAACTTCGATTGCCGCTACACCGTCCGCGACGGCATCCGTGAGATCGTCGAAGCGTTTGTCAGCGGTCGCATCGCCGACTATAAAGACCCGCACTACAACAACTACGCGTTTCTCAGCCAGCACAGCGAGCTTCGCCAGGCGTTGGTCAACGATGGGCTGGTCCGAGAGAGTATGCCGCTGCTGGACCCCGAGGAAGCGGGGCTAGCCGAGCCGCGCCAACCGCTCATGCCGGTTTCGGCGGAGGCGAGCGGCGGCTTGGCGATGGCGGCGTAAGCCCTGGCATCCGCTAAAGCGCCAGGGCTTCATATAGCCTGCTAGGTTAAGTACGGTGTCACGAATTCCTGGGATTACTGTCACCCTGAACGAAGTGAAGGGTCTCGACGTCAATCCCTAAGGACCAGTGTAATTGTACTTAGCGAGCAGTAGCCCACTGGCTGCGCCGCCTGCGCTGTGAGGCGCTGCGCGGACCCTGTGTGCTGCGTCTACGCCGCGGGGGAGAGCCGGCTGCGCGGCCGTTGCCGCCTAGCTGAGCCGGCAGTTCCGAAATGGCTTGTTCTTTCGCCGCGCGCGGGTTTGGGACGGTTTCGCCCGGCGCTAGGCTTGTGGCTGCGCGCCGCTCGATGCGTGCGCCCAAGGTCTTCTCGATGGCGCGCACCATGTCTTCGTCCCCGGCTGCGACAAAGGTCAGCGCTTCGCCGCTTCGTTCCGCGCGGCCGGTGCGCCCGATGCGGTGGGTGTAGGCGTCTACGGTGTCGGGCATGTCGAAGTTGATGACGTGCGAGATCTGGGAGACGTCGATGCCGCGCGCGGCGATGTCTGTGGCGACGAGGATATCGTAGCGACCGTTGCGGAAGCCGTCGATGGCCTGTTGGCGGCGGTTCTGCGCCATGTTGCCCTGTAGCGCGGCGGCGCGGTAGCCCTGGGTTTCGAGGTCCTGGGCCAGCCGCTTGGCGCGGTGCTTGGTGCGCGTGAAGACGAGCACGCGCTCGGACGGCATTTGCTTGAGCATCCCCAGCAAGAGCTGTTTTTTGTCCCCCTGCGGCACAGGATAGAGGGCGTGGGAGACGGTCTTGGCGGGCGCGATCATGTCGACCTGCACGGTGTGCGGGTGGTCGAGAATGCTGTCCGCCAGTTCGCGAATCTCCGTGGGCATGGTAGCCGAGAAGAAGAGCGTTTGGCGCTGTCGCGGCAGTTGCTTGAGAATGCGGCGGATATCGGGCAGGAAGCCCATGTCGCACATGCGGTCGGCCTCGTCCAGCACGAGCATTTCGACGTGTGACAGGTCGATGGCGCCCTCGTTGATGTGATCGAGCAGGCGGCCTGGGCAGGCGATGACGATCTCCGTGCCGCGGCGAAGGGCGGCGAGCTGCGGGCCCTTGCCGACGCCGCCGTAGATGGAAACGCTGCGCGCCTTGGTATGCTTACCCAGGGCAACGCTGGTCTGGTGAATCTGTTCCGCCAGTTCGCGGGTGGGCGCCAGCACGAGGGCGCGCACGCGGCCGAGCGGGCCGCGCGTCAGCCGCTGGAGGATAGGCAGTATGAAGGCTGCGGTCTTGCCGGTGCCGGTCTGCGCCAAGCCGATGATGTCCTGTCCGTCCAAGACGAGCGGGATGGCCTGCTCTTGGATGGGTGTCGGCGTGGTGAAGCCGGCGTTCCTGACCCCCGCCAGAATGCGCGGGTCGAGGGGAAGTTGTTCAAATTTCACAGAAAGTACTCCTTGACTGCTTAGAGCCAAGTCGCACTCTCAGCCCATTGACATAAAGCTGCGAACCGTCTGTTCGCAGGCACAAACAGTGAGTTTACCACGTCTGCGCCTGCTTGCGCAACTATTGCGGGGGCTGCGCGAACATGAAAAGGGTGGGTCCTATATGAGTCCGTCGCCCAAACCGTTGCGCCAATAGAAAACTGAAGCCCTCTGCGTGGACCTTTATCCGCATATTCGTTCTTTGCTTTGCGCTGCCACAAAGAGAAGTCGCGCTCGCTTGGTTATGCTATAAGCGGACACATTCGCTAGTGCGTTCACAGCCGGACGCCAAACCGGCGGGCGCCTAGAGACAATAGAAGTGTGCCGCGCCAGGCGAAGTCGCCGGCGCGATCAAGAAGACGTGTTGATAAGTTCATCTGTACGTTAAGGAGATAAGCTTCATGAAGGTTACCATTACCCAGGACAACTGCATTAGCTGCGGCGTGTGCTCCGGCGATTGCCCCGAGGTCTTCGAAGAAGACGACAGCGGCGTCACCCAAATCGTCGAGGCCTACCGGGTCGACGGCGATCCCGCCGTGGGCGACGTGCCCGATGACCTGATGGACTGTGTGCAGGCCGCTATCGACAGTTGCCCGGAAGAGTGCATACAGATCGCGTAGTAGGCTCATTCTAGCTGAGTGAAGGTCGGCGCGGCCGGGTGCGACAGGTGTTTGCGCCCGGCCGCGCTTCTTTCCCCGGACGGTCGAAGGCGGCTGAAACACATGGTCGGGAGAGATCCCCTCGTCCCGACAAGGAGCAAGCCTCGTGGTTACCATCACCTGCGTGATCGAGAACACGGCCAAGCCCAGTTCTCCCTTCTGGGGCGAGCACGGCATCTCATTTTGGATCGAAAGCGGCGATGGCTGTGTGCTCTTTGACACAGGCCAGACGCCCGCCATCCTACTGCATAATCTGATGATGCTGGACAAGGCGCCGGACGACATCGACGCCATCATTCTCAGCCACGCCCACAATGACCATACCGGCGGGCTGCCCGCCATTCTCTCTCTACGTCCCGGTTTGCCCCTTTACGCCAATCCCGATATCGGCCGGCCGCGTTACAGCCGCAGGGGCGACCGTTATCACTACATCGGCTTGCCCATGCCGCTCGACGCCCTGGGCCGGCTTGTTGACCTGCGCCTCAGCGCGGAGCCGGTTGAGGTCCTGCCCGGCGTGTGGACGACGGGCGAAATCCGTGAACGCCCCGAACTCGAAGGGCGCGGCGCCAATCTGGTCGTTCCCGACGGCGAGGGCTGGCGGCCCGACCCGTATCAGGATGACCTTTCCCTGGTTTTTGAGACGCAGGAGGGTTTGGTTCTGCTTTGCGGCTGCTGTCATGCCGGCCTGTTGAACACGCTGGCGCATGTCGAGCGGCATTTTGGGCGTCAGCCGGTCGTGGTGATCGGCGGCACGCATCTCGTCGCGGCTGAGGGAACAGCCCTCCAGCATGTGATCGACGTGCTCCGCAGCGCCTACCAGCCCATGCGCCTCTACCCCAGCCACTGTACGGGACAGCGGGCTTTTGTGGCGCTCGCTCACGCTTTCGGCGAACAGGTTCACCCCTGTCCGGCTGGAACCGTGTTGAGCTTTGACTGAACGGAGCCCATTTCGATGAAGATCGCAGCAGTGACGGACGACGGCAAGACCATCAGCGCACATTTTGGGCGCGCACGCGCCTATGTCGTCGTGACGGTCGAGGATGGCAAGGCAACGGAGCGAGAGCTGCGTTCCAAGGTAGGCCACCATGACTTTGTGCATGAGCCACATGAGCATGGCGAGCATGAACATGAACATGAACACGGGCGCGGTCATGGCTGGGGCGCGGAAGCGGAAGGCCGGCACGCACGCATGTTTGCCGCCATCGCAGATTGCGACGTGCTCTTGGCGCGCGGCATGGGGCAGGGCGCATACGCGGGCTTGCAGCAGGCGGGCATCCGCCCCTTCGTCACTACGGTTGAAGATATCGACGCGGCCGTGCAGTCCTACCTGGACGGCGGTCTAGAGGACCACCCGGAGAAGCTTCACTAAGAGGCGGAATGGGACGCCGGATATTCTCCCCGAAACCGGCGTGAGGAGCAGAATATGGGTATGCCCGATCTGACATTTGGCCCTGTGCCGTCACGGCGGCTGGGCAAGAGCCTGGGCATCAACAATATCCCGCCCAAGATCTGCACCTACGCCTGCGTCTATTGCCAGTTGGGGCGTACGCTGGAGATGAGTGTGCGCCGGCGTCCGTTTTATGCACCTGAGGACATTTTGCGCGCGGTTCAGGCCAAAGTCGGACGGGCGAAGGCAGCCGGCGAAGCGATCGACTACCTTACCGTAGTGCCCGACGGCGAGCCTACTTTGGACAGTCGTTTGGGCGAAACGATCGATCTCCTGAAGCCGTTGGGCATTCCCGTCGCCGTGATCACGAATTCGTCGCTGATTGGCGACGAAGCTGTGCGCGCCGATCTGCGCAAGGCGGACTGGGTTTCGCTCAAGTTCGACGCGGTGTCCGAGGATGTCTGGCACAAGATCGACCGGCCGGCCCGCCTGCTGTCTCTACCCGATGTCCTGGACGGCGCGCTGGCGTTTGCCTCCTCATTTGGCGGCAAGCTGGTGACAGAGACCATGCTTGTTCAAGGCGTCAATGACAGCGCGCCAACCCTCGCCGCCACAGCCGGCTTCATCGCCCAACTTCAGCCTTCCACAGCCTACCTTGCCATCCCCACGCGCCCGCCGGCGGAGGAGTGGGTGCTGCCGCCTGATGAAGCGACGA
>JASGTU010000111.1 GCA_030058085.1 Chloroflexota bacterium | reverse complement strand
ATTCAGGACCGTCGAGCGCTTAGCTCTTGCTGCGCACGGGCTGGGCTTCCAGGATGCCGTTGGCAGTCTTGGCCGGGGCCGCAGTGCGGCGGCGCATGGTCATGTCGTAGGCGACGGCGAACAGCAGCGCGATGGCGGCGATGCCCGCGATGATCCAGGCCAGCGGACCGGTCACGCCCTCGTCAGCGGCGGTCGCTGCGACGGCAGCGGCAGGGGCCGGCTCAACCTGGGCCGCAACTGCCGTCTGTGCAGGCGCGTTGCCCAGAGCCAGCGGGCTGCGCGAGGTGGTGGTCAGTGCGTAAACTGCACCCTCATAACCGCTCACCGGCAGCAACTCGGCCACAGACACATCCAGGTCGCTGTGCAGCGTCGTCCACGCCTGCGCCGCAGGGTCGCTCAGCGATACACGGCTGGGCGTCTGGTGCAGCGTCGCGCTGCCGTAGAGATAGCTCGTGGCGGCGTAGACCAGGCCGGGCTGGGTCGGGTCGGCTGCCAGGGCGTCGACGTGCAGTCGCGAGCCGGGCACGAGGTCCAAGCCGTCGTTCGCCGTCGTCCAGGTCAGGCCGTCCGTGCTGGTGAGCACGCCGCGATCCGTCGTACCGACGTAGAAGGTAGCCGGGATGGTGTTGGCGACAGCCAGCGCCGTCGGGCTGCTCAACAGGTTGTCCACAGTCAGCCAGGTCAGCCCGTAGTTCTCGGCCCGGTAGAGGGCGAAGTCGGTGCGGGCGAAGGCCAGGCCGGCCCCCGTGCTGTCGGCGACGACCTGACGCACAGGCTCGTCGAGCAGCAGTTGGCTGTTCAGGATCACGCTGGAGCCGACGTCGCGCAGGCGGAAGAGGCCGGCCGTATCCGTACCGGCGTACACCAGGCGCTGCGCGCTGTCGAGGGCAATGTCCGTCACGCCGCCGGCCTCGTCGCTCAGCGGTACGTGCAGCCAGTTCTCACCGGCGTCGAGCGAGCGGTAGATCGCCAATTCATTGGCTGCGCCGATGTAGAGCGCACCGTCATGCTGCGCGTCGACTGCCACAGCCGAGACGATCACGCCATCCGGCGTGGGGATCTGTGTCCAAGCGCCGGGCACGCCTGCGAAGAGGGCGCCCGCGTCGACGGCGTAGTTGACGCCGTCCGGCTCGCCTGCGGCCATATAATCGCGAACATTCTCAAGGGCAGGCATATTGTGAACCGCGTTGGGGTGCGCCTCCAGCGCCTGGATGACGCCCGTCGCCACAGAACCGAACAGGATTAAGGTGATCGCCACGATAATGATGTGTCGGATGTTCATGCTGCCTCCGCTCTTCTTTATGCGAACCGGCGCATTGCTGTCTGCCGGCGTTCATTTCACTTCCTGCCCCCAGTATAGACGGCGGCGAAAAAGCTCGCTGGATCGCACCCGGATTTGACTTGGACCGTTATCCTACGCTCGCCAGTGGACCGTTTCAGAGGCGAGACAATGGCGAGTGCGCTCCTTGCGCACATATGACGCAGGAGCGGCGAGCAATGTTGCATGCAGCGTTGCATGCATAGAAAGCGCGCTAAACGAAGCCCAGGCGCTGGTCTGTGCGCCTGGGCGAAAGGACAAGATCTATTCAATTGTAGGTGTGCACTTCGCGGAGCGTTACGCCTCAGACGGCGTCCCCCAGCCCCCTCCGCCCGGCGTCTCGATGCGCAGCCGGTCGCCCGGCATGACGCGCCGCGTGAACTTGGAGCGCAGCTCCTCCGTCGAACCGTCGACGCGGTAGAGGATGTTGCGCCCCGGACAGCCGTCCTCGCCGCCCGCCAAGCCCCACGGCGCGACGGCGCGGCGTTCGCTGAGCATGGTGACTGTAGCCGGCGCCAGCATCACGTATTCGCGCACAATGCCGTCGCCCCCGCGGTGAAGACCGGCCCCGCCGCTGTCGCGGCGCAGCGCGTAGCGCTCCAGCCGGAAGGGATAGGCTAGCTCCAACGCCTCAACCGGCGTATTGAGCGTATTGGTCATGTGCACCTGCACGCCGCTAGGGCCGTCGCTTTCTCGGCTTGCGCCAATGCCGCCTGCAATCGTCTCGTAGTAGGCGAAGGGCGTGGCGTTGGCGAGCATGCCGCCGATGGTGACGTTGTTCATCGTCCCCTGGCTGGCGGCGGGGATGCGGTCGGGCAGGGCTTGCGCCAGCGCGCCCAGCACGGCATCCGTAATGCGCTGCGATGTCTCTACGTTACCGCCCGCCACCGCAGCCGGCGACAGCGCGTTGACCACCGTATTTTCCGGCGCGACGACATGAACGGGCGTAAAGCAGCCCGCGTTCATGGGAACTTGGTCGCCCACCAGACAACGCACGACGTAATAGCAGGCGGACTGGGCGATGGCGATCACAGCGTTGAGCGAACCGTTCATGACCGGCGCCGTCCCCGTGAAGTCGAACGTCACCCCGGAGCCGGAGATGGTGGCGGTGACGCGGATGGGCACGAGCGTGAGCTGCTCGTCCTCCACCAGTTCGATGACATCCTCGAAGGCATAGGCGCCGTCCGGCCAATCCTGGATAGCGGCGCGGGTGAGCCGTTCGCTGTATTGGCGCAGACGGGCGGCATAGTCCAGCACCTCGTCGATGCCGAAGGCGCCCGCCATCTCGCGCAGGCGACGCTCGCCGATGGCGGCGGCGGCGCGCTGGGCGGCGATGTCCCCACGCCGCTCGTCGGGCGTGCGCACGTTGCGCAAAATCACGCGCAGCAGGTCGGCATCGAGCACGCCGCGCTTATACAGCTTAACCGGCGGGATGATGATGCCTTCCTGGTAGATCTCGGTGGAGAGAGGCAGCGAGCCGGGCGTCATGCCGCCGACGTCGGCGTGGTGAGCGCGGCTGGCGACGAAGAAGTCGGGCGCATCGCCCTGTTCGCGCGCAAAGACGGGCGAGATCATGGTGATGTCGGGCAGGTGATTGCCGCCCTCGAAGGGGTCGTTGACGATCACCACGTCGCCCGGCTCCCATACCTCGAAGCGGTCGAGGATGGTCAGGACGCTGGCGGGCATGGCCCCCAGGTGCGCGGGGATGTGCGCGGCCTGGGCGATCATGCGGCCTTCGCCGTCGAAGATGGCGCAAGAGAAGTCCAGCCGCTCCTTGATGTTGGGCGAATAGCCGGTGCGGCGCAGGGTCACGCCCATTTCTTCGGCGGCGCCGGCAAAGCGGTGACGATAAAGCTCCAACGTAATCGGGTCCATAGGGCGCTACTTTCGCTCCAGCCAGATGTTGGCGAATTGGTCGACGCGTCCTGACCAGGCGGGCGGCACGACGATGGTCGAGTCGAACTGGTAGACGATGGCCGGGCCGGCGAAGCAATTGCCGGGGGCCAGACGAGCGCGGTCATAACAGGCCGTCGGCGTCGGGCCGGATGCGTCGAACCAGGCCGGCTTATCCGCCAGGCGCGCGGCCGAAGCGTCCTCGCCCTGCAGCGGAAGGCTGGGCAGGCCGGGCTGTGCGCCGGGGCCGATGCCGCGCACGCGCAGGTTGACCACATTGACGGGCTCGTCGGGCATGGCGTAGCCGTAGCGCTGTTCGTGCGCGGCGTGGAAGGCGTTGGTGGCGTCGACCAGATGCCGCACGGTGATCGGCGTGGGCAGCGTGACCGTCAGTTCGTAGCTCTGCCCGCGATAGCGCATATCGAGCGCAGCTTCGATGCGCGGCGCAGCCACGCCTTCCGCTTCCAGCACGGAAGTGACGCGGGCGCGCAACACCTCGAAAATCTCATGCAGCGGCGACAGGTCCGTCACCAAGTGGTCGGCGGGCTGGAGCACGCTGTGCGAGGCGTCGCTGGCGATGTCAGCCACGAGCATGCCATAGGCGCTGAGCACGCCGGGGATGGGCGGGATCAGGATGTCGCGGATGTCCAGAGCGTCGGCCAAGTCGCAGGCGTGCAGCGGGCCCGCCCCGCCGAAGGGCAGGAGCGTGAAGGAACGCGGGTCATAGCCGCGCTCCACCGAGACGCGGCGCAAGGCGCGTTCCATGGTGGCGTTGGCGATGCGCACCACGCCCAGGGCGGCTTCCTCCGCGCTCAGGCCAAGCTGCGCGCCCAGTTCCGAAAGCACGCTGCGCGCTGCGTCCACATCCAGCGCGACATCGCCGCGGCCGCCCAGGAAGCCGCTCGGGTCGAGCCGGCCCAGCACCAGGTTGGCGTCGGTGACTGTGGTTTCCGTTCCGCCGCGGCCGTAGGAGGCCGGGCCAGGCACGGCGCCGGCGCTGCGCGGGCCGACGCGCAGCCCGCCGCCCGCGTCTACATAGGCCACGCTGCCGCCGCCCGCGCCCACGGTGTGGATGTCGATCACGGGCAGGCGCAGCGGCAGATCGGTGATCGTGCTTTCGGCCGTGGCGGGCACCAAGCCGGGGCACAACGCCACGTCGGTGCTGGTGCCGCCCATGTCGAAGGTGATCAGTTGCGGCGTCTCCGTATCCAACGCCTGCTTCGCCAGGGCGAAAGCCCCCACCACGCCCCCTGCCGGCCCGCTCAGAACGACGCGCGCCGCCTGGCCCGCGGCCTGCGCCAGGCCGATAGCGCCGCCGTTGGACTGCATGATACGCACGCGGCTGTTGGGCAGGGCCCGCTCCAGCCGGTGCAGATAGCGCGCCACGAGCGGCTGCACATAGGCGTTGATCACCGTGGTGGCGGTGCGTTCGTACTCTCGGTACTCCGGCAGAATGTCGCTGCTGAGCGAGATGGGCAGATCCGGGCAGACCGCACGGATGATCTCGGCGGCGCGCTGCTCGTGGGCGGGGTTGCGGAACGAGAAGAGAAAGACGATTGCCAGGCTTTCCGCATCCCCGTCCGCCAGTTGCGCGGCTAGTTCGGCCACGCGCGCCTCGTCCAGTTCGACGAGGACATTGCCCGCCGCGTCGAGGCGTTCGGGCGCCTCCAGCCGCCAGCGATCCTCGACCAGCGGCGCGGGCCGCTGCTGGCTGAGATGGTAGAGCTGCGGGCGGTTCTGGCGACCGATGATGAGGATGTCGGCAAAACCTGCAGTCGTGAGCAGCGCCGTCTGGGCGCCGCGCCGCTCCAGCAGCGCGTTGGTGGCGACCGTCATACCGTGGACCACGTCGGCCTCATGCACGTCCAGCGCATCGAGGCCGGCGACGATGGCGCGGCTTTGATCCGCCGGCGTGGTCGGAACCTTGTGCACGGTCAGGCCGCCGTCCGTCAGAACCACAAAGTCCGTGAACGTACCGCCGACGTCGATGCCGACCAGGGGCCGGTGAGAGCTAGGTGAGGTCATAGGTTTGGCCCAAATTCGGATAGTGGTACGCGTCTAAGAAAGAGTCAGCTTGCGGCCGTCTCACCGGTGGATACGGGATAGAAGTCGGTATACGGACGGGCCGTCTCGCTCACCAGAGCGGCGATGCGGCGGAAGCGGTCGACGGCGGTCGTGGCGAGGAACTCGGTGCGCGCCTCGCCCGCCAGCGGCACGGACTCCTTCCAGACGGCGCGACCGCACAGCACGCCGCTTGCTCCGGCTGTGCAGGCCACCCGCACCTGCTGCAGGAAGATATCAAAGTCCACCCCGGCGCTGAGCAGCACCCAGGGCGTGACGCTGGCCGCGCTCAACTCGGCGCAGGCCGCGGCCCACTCGCCCTGATCTTGCGTCTGCTTGACGTCGACGGGGAACTCGGCCTTGAGGACCGTAGCCCCTAGCGGGGTGAGCCGGCGCGCGGTTTCGACGACGACGCGCCGCCGCTCCGCGTTGGGCAGGGTCTTCACGTTGGCGTCGATGGAATAGTGCAGGGGCTCCAAGAAGAGGGGCAGATCCCACTCGGCGCATTGCTGCGCTACCTCGCGCACGAGGCCTTCCTGATCGGCGGCATTGGGCGCGTCGGGATGGTAGTAAACGAGCAACTTGATGCCGGTGGCGCCGGCGCGACGCGAATGTCCCACGCTCCAATCGTCGAGCAGCTTGGTGCGCCGTTCGGTGGGGTCGCCATCGTAGCCGCTTTTTTCGAGTGCGAGGAGCAGGCCGGATTGCCCGCTCAACGCGCCGCTGGCAACACAAGTCCCATAGCCATATTCCACGTCCATCAACGTGGCGCTGGCGTGGGGAGACAGGGCGCCGATGACGGCGCGTTTCAGGGCCAGGACATCGGTACGCGGCACGGAGGCCGGGTTGTCCGGGTTGATCGCCTTAAGCAGGCTGCCGCGTTGATCCATTGCCAGCATGGCGAACGTGCTGTCGGGTTGGGCGCATTGCTGCAAGGCGCGGCGCACGCCGAGTGAAATGGACATGACTTTATCCTTTGCTTGATGGTTCGTCGGGTATCAATGTATTTGGCTGCAAAGGGGCGGAATCGCGTCGATAGGCCCCGTTAAGAGCGGCGGCCCGCTGCGTTTTTGTGAACGAATTCACTTTGCTACTATGCTGCGGGTTGGGTATAATTCTGAACGGAAGGCAGATAGTCGCGCGATTTTGTCCGCCGCCTTCCGCCCGAAGCCTCTCCGCCTGGCGGACCCCCACATGACGACAGCTAAGCGCTGGCATGTATTACGACATGCGTTCCATTCTACACTCTAGCGTATAGGAGACAAAACCATATGCAACCATCTAGATACACTTCACTGCTCCTCGGCTTGGCGCTAATCGCAGTTCTGGCGCTGGCGGGTTGTGTAGCGCCGGCTGCGCCTGCCGGCGGGGAAGCGGCTGCTCCGGAGGCGGCGACCTTCAAGATCGGTCTGGTCACCGACGTGGGTCGCGTTAACGACCGCAGCTTCAACCAGTCCGCTTGGGAAGGCGTAGAGCAAGCGGCGGTAGAGCTTGGCCTGGGCGAAGACGATATCAAGTACATCGAAACCCAGGACGCCAAAGACTACGCCGACAACATGCAGCAGTTCATCGACGCCGGCTTCAATGTGATCGTGACCGTCGGGGCGGCGCTGGGCGATGCGACGACCGAAGCCGCCAAGGCAAACCCTGACATTCATTTCATCGGCGTCGACCAGCCCCAAAAAGAGGTGCTGCCCAACGTCACCGGCCTCGTCTTCAAGGAGGATCATGCGGGATACTTGGCCGGCGTACTGGCCGCTTCCCTGACCGAGACCGGCACCATCGCCGCCGTATTGGGCACTGACCTTGTTCCGCCCGTCGTCGCCTTCAAGGAGGGCTACGAGGCCGGCGCCAAGTCCGTCAACCCCGACATCAACCTCATCTCCACCTACCATCCGGGCGAACTGTCCCAGGCCTTCACCGACCCGGAATGGGGCGCGGCGACGGCCAAGCAGGCCATTGACCAAGGCGCAGACGTGATCTTCGGCGCCGGCGGCATGACCGGCAACGGCGCGCTGCAAGAAGTAGCGACCCACCAAGGGCTGTACTGCATCGGCGTAGACACCGATCAGTGGGATACCCTGCCCGCTGCGCAGCCCTGCCTGGTCTCCAGCGCTACCAAGCCCATCACCACCAGCCTGGTAGACCTGCTGGAGTTGGCTGCGGTTGGCGAAGTTCCTAGCGGCGATTACGTGGGCGGCGGCGGTTTGGCCCCGTTCCACGACTTCGAAGACGACGTGCCGCAAGAAGTCAAGGACCTGTTGGATGAGGTCAGAGCCGGGCTGCTCGACGGCTCGATCTCGACCGGGTATGGCGAATA
>JASGTU010000110.1 GCA_030058085.1 Chloroflexota bacterium | reverse complement strand
CTACCGCGATCTGGGCATTCCGCCCGACGCGCTGCAGTTTTGGATCGAGGCCGCCACCAGCCCCGCGCCCGAGCCGCGCAAGCCGGGCCGCAGCTTCAACCGCTGGCTGCGCAAGCTGGGGCGCTAGCGACAAGACCCTGCACCTATCCCCCTTTCACGGGGTACAGGATGTGCGCGGGAACGGTATTCACATTCATACGCCTCAGTTTGCACCAATAGCAACAAATTTCCACTTGACAAATCCCTCCGAGCGATCTATATTTGGAATCGTTTCCAAGTTTTATCTTATGTTCCATCTGGCATCGCTTTTCCTGTTCGGACGTTATTTGGAATCGTTTCCAATCGTTCTGTTGTCGCACGTTTCCCCAGTCCTCGTGGAGGGTCTGTTGTGGCGATGCGCAACCGGATTACGATCCATGATATTGCCCGGCACGCCGGGGTTGGCGTGGGTACCGTCTCGCGCGTGCTCAACGATCACCCCAACGTCAGCGCTGAGACGCGCGCTGCTGTTCAGAAGGCGATTAGCGAGCTTGGGTACCGGCCGCGCTCCGCAGCCAAGACGCTACGCACGCGCAAGAGCCTAGCCATCGGCTTCATCACAGACTACATCGCAACCACACCCTTCGCCGGCAATGTGATCAGCGGCGCACAGGATGTTGCATGGCAGTACGACCACATCTTGCTGCTCGTCAATACCAACGGCGACCCGGCGCTGGAGGAGGCGGCGGTGGAAATGATGCTCTCGCGCGAAGTGGAGGGCATCATTTACGCCACGATGTGGCACCGGCCTGTCACACCACCCAAGAATATCTTGGAAACCAATGTGGCGCTGCTCGACTGCTATGTCGAGGATCGGTCGCTGCCGTCCGTTGTGCCCGACGAACTGCGTGGGGGATATGAGGCGACGGCGCGGCTGATCCAGAGCGGCCATCGCCGCATCGCCTTCATTAACCACAACATTCCAGACCCAGCTCAGGTGCTGCGCGCGGAGGGCTATTGCCGCGCGCTGGCGGATCACGACATCACGTATGACGAAACGTTGGTTGTCCAGCGGGTGGCTGAGCCGTATGGCGGCTATGAGGCAATGGGGCGAATCTTGCGCCTTTCCAAGCTGCCCAGCGCAGTCTTCTGCTACAACGACCGCATGGCGATGGGTGCCTATGACGCCATTAAGGAGCATGGCCTGAGAATTCCCCAAGACATGGCCGTGATCAGCTACGATAACCAAGAGCTGCTGGCCGCTAACTTACATCCGGCGCTGACCACCATGGAACTGCCCCACTACGGTATGGGGCGCTGGGCGGCGCAGTATCTGTTGGGCGGCGAGCTGAAGCCGGCATCTCCTCCGCAAGTGTTACTTGCCTGTCCGTTGATCGAACGTCAGTCGGTGTGACCCGGCGTCCGGGTAGAGAGGAGGGAAACTGCGACGTAACCGACATTCTATCCAAAGAGACGCACTGCGTAGAACAGGCAGCAGTGCGCCCCAGCCAACTGTAGCTGTCAATCGTTCGCTTGGTTCGCTTTGAGATCGGCTCTTACATACCATGAAAGGAAAACAAATCATGACACAGCCCACCCGTTCCGCCTTTAGCCGGCGCGATTTTCTGCGCATCAGCGGCGCCGGCGCATTTACCCTGGCCGTTGCGGCCTGTGGGGCGCCTGCGCAACCCAGCGCGCCGGCGGCCGGCGGCGAAGCCGCTGCACCGGCAGCCGAGACCGTCCTGCTGCGCATTCAGGTTAACCCGGATGAAGAGTCCCCTGTCTTCGAGCTGTTCAAGCAGAATCACCCCAACGTCGAGGCCGAGTTTATTTCCGTGACAGGCATCGACCATGAAGAGGTGGCCGCCAAGATGCTTGCCATGCTGGCCGCAGGCGAGCAGATGGACCTGGGCTTCGCCGCCACTGAGGCGACCCAGCTCTATGCCGGCAAAGGCCTGGCGCTGGCCTTGGACGACTATGTCAAGGCCAATGAATCCGACATGAAGGAGTACTTCGCCGACGTGCACCCGAGCCTGAACGAGGCCATGATGTGGGAAGGCAGCCTCTACCAGCTCTCGCGCGACTTCAACGCCGCCAACATGTACTACAACACCGCCGCCTTCGAGCAGGCCGGCTTCGGCCATCCCGACTCCGGATGGACCAAGGAAGAGTTCTACGAGATCGCCAAGGCCATCGCCAGCCAGAGCGGCAGCCAGAAGGTCTACGGCTATGCCTGGATCAACCGGCTATGGGGCAGTTGGATGCCGTGGATCTTCGTCAACGGCGGCAACCTCCTCACTGAGGAACGCGCCCCCGGCGGCGAATGGTTGTGGGAAACCTTCTATGCGGACGACCCGGCGGCGGAAGGGCGCGGCGGCGGCTGGCGCTGGCTGGCCCCGCAGGCCAACAACTCGGCCAACGTCGAGGCGCTCGACTTCATGGTCCAACTCTTCAACGAAGGCATCACCCCGGCGGTTGAGCTGGGCGGCGGCGAAACGTTGCAGGGCTTCTTCACCAGCGGCACGCTGGCCATGACCCCGGCGGGCGGCTTCTGGTCGGGCGGCCTGGCCAACGCCGGCATGGCCAACGGCGCCTTCGACGTGCAGCTCTTCCCCAACTGGAAGAACCAGCGCCACCAGTTCGGCACCGGCGCTCTCTTCATCTTCGCCGCGTCCAAGAACCTCGACACGGCGTGGGAATACTACAAGTTCGGCGCCACCCGCGAAGCGATGGAAGCCAACGGCATCTTCAACCCCGTCACGATCACTACGCCGTCGCGGCGCTCCATGTGTAACGCCGAACGCTTCGCCAACACCGGCCCCGAGCACTGGGAAGTCTTCTACGCCACGTTGGACGACCACCCTGACACGGCTCCGATCCCGGCGCCGCCCATCTCCAACCCAATGACCACGCTCTTCACCGCCTACACGGCGCGCGCCATGAGCCTAGAGATGACGCCGCAGCAAGCCATGGACGGTTTGCAGAAGGAACTGGAAGACCTGTACTCCCGCGAAGGGGCGGGGATGTATAAGCTCGAATAGCCGCAACACGGCGGCCGCTTCGAGGCGGCAAAATTGCCATCGCCGGGCAGCTTGCCCGGCGATGGCGGCCTACCTACGCATGGAGCCAAAATATGAGCGCAGAAACCGCAATCGCTCCGAACAAGAAGACGAGTCGCAACCCGATCAGTTTACTGACCGAGAATACCTTAGCCGGTCTGCGGCGGCGGCGCGCCTTGATCGGCTACCTCTTCCTGGCGCCCACTATCGTGGGCATCATCGTCTTCACCGCTGGGCCGATCCTTGTATCGTTCGGCCTGAGCTTCTTCAAGTGGGACGTCTTCTCGCCTCCCAGCTTCCTGGGAACGGCCCACTACTCGCGCCTGATTGCCGACCCGAGGGTGCTGCTCGGCTTTCGCAACACCTTTCTCCTGGTCGTGCTCGCCATCACCATGCAGATCGCCGTGGGCTTGGGGTTGGCATTGGCAATCCAGCAGCGCATGCCCACCTGGATGCGCTACTATTTCCGTACCGCCTTCTTCCTGCCCTTCCTGATGTCAGGCGCGGCGACCGGCATTGTCATCGGCTACATGCTCCACAAGGAGTTTGGCCCGGTCAACTATTATCTGACCCTGATCGGCCTGCCGCAGGTCCCCTGGTTGAATTCGCCCAACCTGGTGCTAATCACGGTGGCGATTGCCTTCGTGTGGCAGAACATGGGCTTTACGCTGATCTTGTTTATCGGCGGGCTGAACAACATATCGAAGGAAGTGCTCGAGGCCGCCGACGTGGATGGCGCGCGGGGCTGGAATCGCTTCTGGCATGTCATCCTGCCCATGGTCAGCCCCACCCTGCTCTTTGCCGCCGTGACGGGCGTGATCGGCGGGCTGCAGAT
Source organism: Chloroflexota bacterium (assembly GCA_030058085.1). Lineage (GTDB taxonomy): Bacteria > Chloroflexota > Anaerolineae > Caldilineales > Caldilineaceae > JASGTU01. Next base: position 1,321 of record JASGTU010000110.1, on the reverse strand, counting down.
ATTTGACCATCCCTACGTCATGACCCGCGGCGGCCCCGGCGACGCCAGCCGCACCGCGGTGATGGTCATGTACGAGTCCGCCTTTAAGAATATGGAGATCGGCTACGGTTCTGCCATCGCCGTCTTCCTCTTTGTCATCATCCTGCTTGTGACCGCAGGGCAGTTCAGCCTGTCCAAGCGATGGGTCTTCTACCAATAGGAGCAGGCAAATGCAGACTTCGACCACCTATGTCCGCGGATCAGCGCCCCACAAGCGCAGTTGGACAGCCTATGTACGCTACCGCGCGCTCAATATCATCGGCCTGACCCTGCTTGCGCTGGCCAGCGTGATCGTGCTGGCGCCGTTTGTATGGACCTTCGCGACCTCGCTGCGCCTGCCGACCGAATCGTTTACGCTGCCGCCGCAGTGGCTGCCCACCAATCCGGACTGGACCAACTACAACCGCGTCTTTGAGGAGATCGACTTCCTGCGCATGATCCTCAACAGCGCCATCGTCGCAGGCGCGGTGGTCCTCGGCCAGTTGATCACGGCCTCGCTGGCGGGCTATGCCTTTGCCCGCCTGGAGTTTCCCGGACGGGAAGTGCTGTTCTGGCTCATTATGGCAACGATGATGATCCCGCTGCAGGCCACGATCATCCCTGTGTTCGTGCTGATTAGCCGCATGGGGTTGAACGACACGCTGGCGTCGCTGATCTTGCCCTCGCTGCCTACCGCGTTCGGCACGTTTCTCATGCGCCAGTACTTCATGGGCGTGCCCAAGGATTTTGAGGAGGCCGCGCTCATCGACGGTTCGGGCCAACTCGGCATCTTCGGCCGCATCTATCTGCCATTGGTGGCCCCTGGTCTGGCGGTGCTGGCGGTGCTCACGTTCAACGGCCACTGGAACGAGTTCTTCCGCCCGCTGATCTTCTTGCTTTCGCGCGATAACTTCACCATCCCGTTGGGTCTGAATGTGTTGAAGGGTTATATGATGACGGGCAGCGTGTCTATCGTGCTGGCAGGGGTCGCCATGTCGCTCGTGCCTGTGGTTGCGGTCTATTTCATCGGCCAGCGCTATCTCATCGAAGGCATTATGATGGGCGGCGTCAAGGGCTAAGGTTCACTATCGCTAACTAGCTAGAAATGTTGGAGTTGCCATGTCTGCTCACAAGTTCGCCGCCGCCGAAGCCAGCGTCGCCGCGCAGGCGCCCCTAGTCGCCCATGACCCCAACCGGCCGATCTATCACTTCCGACCGCCCGCCTATTGGATGAACGACCCCAACGGCACGATCTATCACAACGGCTATTACCACGTCTTCTACCAGTTCAACCCCTACGCCG
>JASGTU010000109.1 GCA_030058085.1 Chloroflexota bacterium | reverse complement strand
GCGATTGTGCGCCAACTCGTCGATGCATGGAACGAATCGCACACCAACCAGATTGAGGTCACCGTGGTGCCCGCCGATCAGTTCGTGACGAAGTTCGGCACGATGATTGCGAGCGGCACGCCGCCGGATATTGTGGCCGTGGATCTGATCTACGTGCCCGCATTTGCGGCTGCCGGGCAGATGACGGATATAACGGATAAGGCCCAGGCTCTGCCTTATTTCGACACGCTCAGCCCGTCGCATATACGGTTGGGCACGTATGAGGACAAGCTCTACGCCGTGCCGTTCAACGCCGAGGGTTCCGTCCTGATTTGGAACAAGGACCTCTTCAGCCAGGCCGGCCTGGACCCGGAGAAGCCGCCGGCAAACTGGGCGGAGATCCACGAGTACGCCAAGGCGATCACCGCGCTGGGCAACGGCGTCTATGGGTACTATTTCTCCGGCGCCTGCCCCGGGTGCAACGCGTTTACCTATGCCCCGATGATTTGGGCCAGCGGCGGCGATATCCTGTCTGAAGACGGCACGCAGGCCACCCTTGAGGACCCCATGGTGAAGGAGGCGCTGGCCTTCTACCGCCAGTTGTGGGAAGAGGAGTTGATCCCGCCCGGCTCCGTGGCGGATGGCGGCGCCGAGTTCCTCAACACGTTTGCGTCGGGCACGATCGGCATGCAGGGGTTGGGCAATTTCGCCATCACGCCGCTCAAGACGAGCGACACGCCGTTTGAGTTCGGCGTGACGTTCCTGCCCGGCAAGGATGGCGGCGTCTCGTCGTTTGCCGGCGGCGACTCCATCGGCATTCCCGCCGGGTCGCGCTATGTGGACGAAGCCTTCGAGTTCATCACTTGGCTGCTCTCAGAAGAGGTGCAACTTGAGCAGTACGCGGCCAACTTCAGCCTGCCGGTGCGCACCGATCTAGCCGACAACGAGTACTTCGCCGAGGACCCGCGCTTCACGCTCAGCAGCGAGGCAATGGGCTTGGGCAAGACGCCCTACAGCCTTGTGTACAATCAGTTGTTCAACGACGCCAACGGTCCGTGGTTGAAGATGATCCAGACCGCGGTGTTCGACGGCAAGATCGACGAAGCCATTGCCACAGGACAAGCCGAGTTCACGGCCATTTTGTCTGGGCAATAACGGCGCCGCAGCGGTTGGGGCGCTGCACCTGCCATCACTTCCTGCGGGGCTTGGACGCCGGTTCGGCGTCAGCCCTGTAGGAGGTTAGCCGGCAAGTTCCGCCAAGGGCCGGCCTGCCAGATCGGCCGGCTCTTGGATGTCTTTGGCCTTCAGCCTTCCGTCTCCAGATTGCCTATTCATCGAGCGACTTCCTTATGAGTGTGGCCCAAGCTTCTCAATCCGTTCCGGCGACCAAGAGGCGGCCTGGCGTGGTGGAGCGCCGCCAAAAGACCGGCATTTGGTATGTGCTGCCGGCCGTGTTGTTCACGATGGCGTTCTTCATCCTGCCATTGTTCATGACGGTGTGGATGTCGCTGCACGATTGGCCTTTGATCGGCACGCGTGCGTTCTCCGGCTTGCAGAACTATGTGACAATGGCGAATGATGCACAGTTTTGGAGGGCGTTGTGGTTCACAACGCTCTACACGCTGCTGGTGACGCCGCCGATCTTCATCCTTGCTTTCATTCTGGCGCTGTTGGTAAACCAATCGCTGCATGGCATCAGCCTGTTCCGCACGGCCTACTTCTTGCCCGTCGTGATTGGTTTGGGCACTTCCAGCTTGCTCTGGGTGTGGTTGCTCAACGACCGCGTGGGCGTGTTTAACGGCGTGCTGCTGTGGCTGGGCGTAATCGACAAGCCGATAGTGTGGCTGGGCGAGCTGCGCTTGGCGCTGTCGTCGATTGTGGTCTCGGTCGTGTGGAAGACCGTGGGCTTCACTATGATTTTGCTGCTCACGGGCATGCAGGCCATCTCGGACGAGTTGTATCACGCCGCCATGGTGGATGGGGCGGGGTACTGGGCGCGGCTGCGCTTCATCACCGCGCCGCTGCTGCGCCGCACGTTTGCGCTCGCCCTCGTGCTGTCCGTGATCGGGTCGTATCTGGCCTTCGACCAGTTTTTCATTATGACGCGCGGGGGGCCGCAAAACCAGACCATCACGGTGGTATATTGGATTGTGAACAACTCGTTCACCTATTTCAAGATGGGCTACGGCGCGGCGCTATCGCTGGTGTTGTTGGTGATCCTGTTGGCGCTGAGCATGTTGCAGCTTTGGGTGCTGCGCGGCGATAACGAGTTCTAGGCTTAGTGAGAAGGAAGGATTGACGGATGGCTGTTTCGGGCCGGAGCCAAACTCGTCCGGGGGCGACACGGCGCAAGATTTCCACTGCGTTCCTCTACCTGCTGGCGATTGGGCTGGCGGCAATCTTTCTTTTCCCCGTGCTCTGGTCTGCGCTGACCTCGATCAGCCCGGGCGGACAGGCGTCGAGCATGCCGCCGCCATTCTGGCCCACCGGCTTCACGTTTGAGAACTATGTGAAGCTGAATAAATACGGCGCCGGCATCTTTCAGTACATCTTTAACAGCGGCTCCGTCGCGATCCTCACTGTGTTGGGGACCATTCTGTTGAGCACGTTGGGCGGCTATGGCTTCTCGCGCTTCTCTTTCAGAGGCAAGAACGTGCTGTTTCTCGTCATTCTGGCGACGCTGATGATTCCCTTTCAGTCGATCCTGACGCCGCTTTTTCTGATGTTGGGCTTGCTGGGCATGCAGAATACGCTGGTTGGGCTGGCCCTGGTTTACATCACGTTTCAACTGCCGTTCGGCGTGTTCATCATGCGCAACACGTTCGACGCCGTGCCCCTGGAAATCGAAGAGGCGGCGCTGCTGGATGGCTGCAACTCGTTCACGCTGCTCTACCGCGTGATGCTTGCGCCAGTCCTCCCTGGGGTTGTGACCGTAGCTATCTACGCCTTCATCAACGCTTGGAACGAGTTTCTGGCGGCGCTGATCATCATGTCGCAGGAGAAGAAGTTCACCCTGCCGATCCTGCTGACCAGCGTGCGCAGCGGGCTGTACGGCTCGGTGGATTGGGGCGCGCTGCAGGCGGGCATCACAGTCGCCATCGTGCCGTGCGTCGTGCTGTTTCTGCTCTTACAGCGCTACTACATACGCGGGCTGATGGGCGGCGCGGTCAAGGGATGAGGGGATTGTAGACTTTCGCTTGCGGATCGCAGATTGTTGCCGCCCGGTTGACGCGACAAGCTGGCGGGGTGTGCGCACCCGTGGCGGACCATCTTTGGGAAATGAGACAGGCGACCTTCGCACTCGACGAAGGTCGCCTTTTTGTTTGAGAAACGGCAGTCGCAAGAGAGAGTAGACGAACGGCTAACTAGAACCAAGCCTGTCAACAATTGCTCACCTGGAGCGGGCTGCATTCCCTGAACCGAGGACGCGGCCGATGAGCCAGGTGAAAAAGATTGGGATGCCGAACCTTAGCGTTGTATAGCCGACGAAGAAGCCCAGGATCATCCGAATATGTTGGAACGTCATAGCGAGTTCCTGTTCGGGGGAAAGGGTTGCCGGTGCGAATTGGCTGCACGGATAGGTGCAACTGCGCGCCACGCATCACGCATCGGGCCGCCAAAAGCGGCGTGCAATCCCCATTCCCCTCCATTATACCGCTATACCGCTGAAATGGCGGTTCGTGTTTACACTCCGCACGTTGTTTTACCGGCAACTGCGGTGAGATGCCGGGTTCGGGATTGCCGCGGATGGCGGGCAGGGTTAAGCTAGCCGGCAGTGGCATGGCGCATGCGGGCGACAAGCACGGGCGGAAACTCGCTGAAGGACGAGCCCCAGCCGAGTGGGTTGCCTCTGTGCGGCTGACCGGCGGGGAAGGCGCGCTCATCCAACGTGTCCAGCATGAAGCCGTGCCGGAAGGCCGTGCTGAGCAGCTCGCCCAGGGGCCGGTGGAAGTAGATGTGCGGCTCCGGCTGGCCCGGGACGGCAAGCCCGCGCTGCACGGACGGCGTCATGTAGCCGCTCACCTTCAGCGAGTGCGTGGTGACCAGGTCACCGTCGCGGTCTTCTCTCTCCGCCATATGCGTTACGTGGACACTGTTGAAGCAGGGGTGCATGATCGAGAAGACGAAGGCCGCCCCGGGTTTCAGCAGGCGCGGCAGCGCGGCCATGAGCGGTTCGATGTCTGCGATGTCGAAGAGCGCCATCTGGCAGATGGCCGCGTCAAAGCTCGCCTCACCCAGGCTCAAGAGCTGCGCTTCGTCCGTGACATCCAGCGTGCGATAGTCGATGGACGCGACTGCCCCTCGGGCTTGCGCCCGCCGGATCATCTCCGCCGAGAAGTCGAAGGCGACCACGTCAACGTCCAGCGCGGCGAGCTTGCGCGCGTAGAGGCCGTTGCCGCAGGCGATGTCGAGGATGCGTTGGCCGGGCTGCAGGGCGAGCAGACGCAAGGTCGCCGGCCAGATGAGGACCTCCACGAAGTCATTGCCCTCGCCCATATATTCATCCCAGTAGGCCGCGCTCGCATCCCAGGCATTGCGCGTAGCCGCATTGGCGTCGCGGCGGTCAAGCTGGTCGGTCATGACTGGCTGATCCTTTCTGCTCATCTGTCTACCTGCTTACCGGCTTGCCGGAGAGTCCGAAAAAGTCGAAAAAGTCGAAAAAGTCGATCACGCGCTGCGCGTTCTGCTCGATAGACTGGACCCCGTCGACCGTGAAGTGCGCCAGCCCTAGGTCTTTCACGCGCCCCTCGATCCAGGCGGCGAAGGCGACGTCGCGGTCCATCCAGTTTTGCAGGGCCTGATCCGGGTCGCTGCATTGGCTGAGGATATATTGTACCCACTCGCCGCGGTTGGGGTAATTGCGGCGTTGGAATGCCTCTGTGGGGATCACCCAGAGCGCGCGGCGACGGTCTAATAGGAAGGGCGCGAGGCTGTCGGGGAGCAGGCTGTTGCCTTCGACCAGGATCGGGGCGCCGGCATCCATCGCCAGCAGGTCGGCGATGACCAGGTCGAACTGTTCCTGATAGCAGCGGATCACGTCGTCGAGCAACACATCGACGGGACGCATCCACAATTCATCCCAGGTGGAGGAAACCCAGTAGGCCAAACAAGGCTGGCGCGCCGGCTCCGGCTTAGGCAGGCGCGTGCGCAGTTCTTGGTCGATATGATAGTGGGTAAGGCCGTGGGCGGCGGCGATGAGGCCGGCCATCGTGCTTTTGCCGGCGCAGGGAGAGCCGCCCATCCAGTAGACATGCCGGAGGCGGTTGCGGATCGTGTCGTCATTCATGTGGGAATACACCAATCGTAGTGAATAGGGAGACAAAAATCGCACTTGCGGCGGCGCGCTACCTGTATTATACTCAAACTTACCAGCTTCCCATCGAGATGCCATCGCTACATCGGCTGTGCACTCCGGATCCGTGTGAGCAGAAGTGTGAAGGCCGTACATACTCCGCCCAGATCGATAGGCTTGGCGTTATAACGTTGCCTGTTGCCTGACGTCATCTGAGAACGTCGCTCCCCTGGCAACTCAAGCAAGGGCCTCGATGCGGGCATTGTGAGACTGTGGCGCGCCTTCTTCCCCATAGAGGTTCGATCGCGTTCTTGTTGTGGTTCAAAACCAATTCACAAGCCGTATCAACAATTGGCCGTAAGGAGGCTCCTCGATGAGTAATGTACGCCGTTGGTTGATGTTTGTGTTAGTGGCTGCGTTAGCGCTTGGTTTGGCAGCTTGCACTGCGGCGCCCGCCGCTCCGGCAGCGGAAGCGCCTGCGGAAGCGGCTCCGGCCGAGGAAGCTGCTGCCGAAGCGCCTGCGGCAGAAGGCGCTCCTTCCGGTCCGCTGGAGATTTTCTCCTGGTGGACCACGGGCGGAGAGGTGGAAGCGCTCGACGCCGTATATGCCATCATCAATGAGCGCTACCCGGAGATCGAGATTGAGAACGCTGCTTTGGTGGGCGGCGCCGGACAGGGCGGGGCGATGAAGGCCTTGCTTGAAACCCGCATGATGGGCGGCGAACCGCCCGATTCGTTCCAGGTTCACCTGGGCCGCGAGTTGATCGACAGCCATGTGATTGCCGACCGCATGGAACCGCTGGACTTCCTCTTCGAAGAAGAGGGTCTGAATGATGTCTTCCCGCAAGACCTGATCGACATCGCATCCTACGAGGGGCATCCCTATTCAGTGCCGATCAATATCCACCGTTCCAATATGTTGTGGTATAGCCCAGAGAAACTAGCCGCGGCCGGCGTCGAAGCTGTGCCGACCACCTGGGACGAGTTCTTCGTGGCTGCAGACAAGCTCAAGGAAGTCGGCATTCCTGCCATGGGTCTTGGCGAGGCTGACCAGACGATGGCGGCCCATATCTTTGAGAGCATTCTCGTATCTGTGTTCGGGCCGGATGATTATCGCGGCTTGTTCGACGGGTCCATCGGTTGGGATGACGCGCGCGTCACCGAAGCGCTGGAGATCTTGAATAAGATGTTCGACTACGTGAACCCCGATTACCTGAGCGTAAGACAGGGCGAGATGGTCAGCGCCTTCGCCACCGATGAAGGCGTGGCGATGTTCATCAGCGGCGACTGGTCACACGGTCAGCTCAAGGCAATGGGCTACACGGACTATTCCTGGGCGCCTTCTCCGGGGACGGACGGCATCTTCATCGTCCTCTCCGACTCCTTCGGACTGCCTAAGAATGCGCCGAACCGCGACAACGCCATCTCCTTCCTGAAGGTGGTCGGCTCCCGCGAAGGCCAGGATGCCTTTAACCCAATCAAGGGCTCAATTCCGGCACGCGTCGACGGCGACCCAAGCCTCTACGACGAGTACCAACTCACTGCGATGGAGGACTTTGCAACCAATACGCTCGTTCCGAGCATCCAGCACGGCGCGGCGACCAAGCAAAGCTTCATTCTTGACTACGACTTCGCTATCAACGAGGTTGCTGCCAACCGGGACGTTGCCAAGGGACAGGCTATGCTCGTCCAAGCGGCGGAGGACGCAGGATTTGGCGAATAGAACGTATCCGACGGTAAGAGTGGAAGGGGAGCGCGGCCTAGCCGCCTCCCCCGCCACAAGAAAACGCAGGCGTCCGGGGTGGCTGCGCGGCGAAATGCTGATCGCCCTTATCGTCCTGGCTCCGTCTATTTTTCTCGTGGCAATCTTCATCTACGGCTTTATCGGTTGGACATTCTACATCTCGACTGTGAAATGGGACTCGGCGGTGGTGGACTACACCTTTGTCGGGTTGAAGAACTGGCAGCGCTTGTTCAATGACGCCCGCTTCCACAGTGATCTGCGCAACCACTTGTTGTATGCCATTGGGTTTATGTCGCAGTGCATTGTGTTCGGTTTTCTCCTGGCGGTGCTGCTCGACCTGAGAATCAAGGGGGAGGCGCTTTTCCGCACGATATTCATTTTTCCCTTTGCCGTTTCGGGTATCGTGACAGGCGTCGCCTGGCGATGGTTGATGCAGCCTACGACCGGGATCAACCTTCTCTTTGCCGCCGTCGGTCTAGAGAATTTCCAGCCCTCTTGGTTCGTCCATGCGAAATTCGGTATGTTGGCCGTATCCATCGCCGCGGCTTGGCAATTCACCGGCTATGTCATGGCGCTGTATCTGGCGGGCCTGCGCGGCATATCGTACGAGTTGCGTGAAGCGGCGGCTATTGACGGCGCTGATTCATTTGAGATCTATCGCTATGTAATCATCCCGCTGCTAGCCCCGGTCACATTCGTCGTGATCGTTCTGACGGGCATGAACTCGATCCGCATCTTTGACTTGGTTGCGGCGATGGGGGGGAGCGGCCCGGCATTTGCCACTGATACGCTCGCCTTCAACATGTATCAGACCACCTTCGGCTCCTATCGCTTCTCCTTGGGCGCGGCGATCGGCTCCTTCATGATTCTTCTGTCGCTGTTCCTCGTGGTTCCCTATCTGCGCAGCATGCGCGGCGAGGTGGAAAGATGAACCTGCAGCGTATCTGGACCCGCAGCGCGATCTACTTTCTCCTCATAGCGTTTGCGGCCTACTACCTCATGCCGTTCTACGTCATGCTGATTACGAGCCTCAAGCCCTTCGCAGATGTCCAGATTGCACGTATGTGGGAACTGCCGCAGAACCCCACTCTCGAAGGAGTGCTTCGGGCTTGGACATCGGTTGCGCCCAACTTCTGGAACAGCGTGCGCATCACCGTACCCGCGGCGCTGATCTCCGCCTTCATCGGATCGATCAACGGCTACATCTTCGCCAAGTGGCGCTTCCCCCATGCGGACACGGTCTTCATCCTTTTCCTGGTGGGCATGTTCTTGCCCTATCAGGGCGTTCTGATTCCGCTGGTGCGCACCTTGCAGTTCTTCGGGCTATACGGAACGATGCCTGGACTGGTCATGGTTCACTGCATCTTCGGTATTCCGATCACGGCGCTGCTCTTCCGCGGGTACTATGCCGGTATTCCCAACGAACTTCTCGACGCCGGCAAGATAGACGGCTGCGGCTTTTTTGGGCTGTACCGCTGGATCTTGCTGCCCATTTCGCTGCCGGCCTTTGCCGTCGTGCTCCTCTGGCAGTTCACCACGATCTGGAACGACTATCTGATCGGCCTGGTGGTGCTCAGTAACCCATCCCGAGCCCCGGTGAATGTTGCGGTGCAAAACCTTGCCGGAAGCTATTTCGTGGAATGGAACGTGCAGATGTCGGGGGCGCTGATCGCTGCTCTGCCGACAATCCTCGTCTACCTTGCCTTGGGCAAGCTCTTCCTGCGCGGGCTGTTGGCCGGTTCTCTGAAGGGGTAGCGCGGAGGACGCCGCGCTGGGCAAACTCAATAGGTGTGAAGCGCTGCCTTGCTCTGATGACAGGGCGGCGGCGTTTTCTGTTGGGTGGAGCGCACGACGGAATACAACACCCTCTCCCAATTGTGATATCATCCAATAGCCTGGTCAGGAGCTAGGTGGAGCGGATGCCTACGCGCCGGACGCAGTGTGATGCCGTTCGACCGCGAGTTGACGCATGCCAGACGCCCCCTGATCGAGGACCCATAACATGACCCAGCATAATTGTGCAGTGCGTTCGGCAGCCTAGAAAAACGAGGAGTGCATGTCTATGAGCGATGTAGTGCGGCTTGGCATAGTCGGCGCGGGAAGCATCACGCTGCGCGGGCTGCTACCCCACTTGACTATGGAAGATGCCCAGGAGAGCGTGCGCGTCGTGGCGCTGTGCGATCCGGTCGTCGAGCGGGCGCAGGCGGCGGCGGAAAAGTTCGGCGTGGACCATGCCTACGCCGGCTTCGAGGAGATGCTAGAGGCCGGCGACGTGGATGCGGTCAGCATTGCCTCTCCGATTGGCTTGCACTACGAGCAGGGCGTGCTGGCTGTGGAGAGCGGGGTTCACGTCCACTTCAACAAGTCGATGACCACGACCGCGGCAGAGGCCGACGACCTGATCGCTCGCGCCCGCAGCAAGGGCGTGAAGCTGGTCGCCTCGCCGGGTGAGATGCTCAACCCGCGCCTACAGCGCATCAAGCAGTTGATCGACGAAGGCGCGCTGGGCACGCTGACGTGGGCGGTCACCGGCGCCTCGTTTGGCCGCTATCACGAGCAGGAAGCCGGCGTGCGGCACGGCAGCGATCCCCTCACAAACATCAACCCCGCCTGGTATTTTCGCAAGCCGGGCGGCGGCCCGCTCTACGACATGGCGGTCTACGGGCTGCACGCCTTGACGGGCGTCTTAGGGCCGGCGAGGCGCGTGACCGCCTTCTCCGGCATTCGCATTCGGGAGCGCGAGTTTCTGGGGCAATTGCTGCCGACGGATATGGACGATCAGACGGTGATGGCGCTGGATTTCGGCGGGGCGCTCTTTGCCTTTGTCTATGGCGTGGCGGCAGGCAGTTTGCCGAACATGGGGCGTCCGCTTATCTTCGGCACCAAGGGGACGATCAACGGAGGCGTGCTGAACGGAGAGGTGATCGACTACCCCGGACGTGAGGTCGCCGAGCGGTTCGGCTATACAGCCGCGCTGCCTCACGTAGCCGGACGCCATCGCGAGGTGGAAGAGTCACACGTCTTCGAGGATGTGATGCAACTGGTCGATTGGATCCGCGACGAAAAGCCGACAATTGCCACGGCGGAACACGCCCGCCACGTCATCGAGATCATCGAAGCGGCGTATCGTTCGGCGCAGACGGGGAGCGCGCAGGAGCTGTACACGACCTTCTGAGCGCCTGGCAGGACGAATCCGCCTTTCGCAGTGCACAGAGGCGCTACAGTAAAAAACAGCCGGCTGGTCCGACCAGCCGGCTGTTTAACATTACGTGTGTAGATGCCGGATTCGCTCCGGCTCCGGCGCGGTTATCTCCAGTGATGGTGCGTCGCCGGGATCAGCAGCGTCTGTCCCGCGTAGATGCGGTGCGGGTTGGGGATACGGTTGACGCGCGCCAGGGTCTGGACGGATACGCCGCTGCGGCGGGCAATAGCCGAAAGCGTATCGCCCCGTTGCACGCAGTAGTAGTATCCTTGGGGACGGACCGGTTGGACGCGCGCCGGCTGGACGCGTACGGGTTGGGCTGGGCGATGGTACGCCGGTTGGCCGCTCCAGCGCGCCGCGCCGGGACGGGACGGGCCGGCCGCGGGGGCGGCGTTTGCCTGGCTGGGGATGAATAGGGTGAGTGCGACCGCAAGCGCGATCGCAACGAGCGCAACGCGCTTGATCCAGCGAGTCGCAAGGTGTGGCTGCCGCATGGTAGTCTCCTTTCGCGAACGAAGGGTTGCGACGACAGGCGTCAGCCGGCCGGCACACGGGCCCCGGGGCAACGTCTGATGCCGATGGTCGCTAGTAAGGTACAAAAATCACATTTAGCGTACCATGACTGGGCTGAATCGGCAAGTGAGTTACAGGAGCGTCCTCAGATTAGCGGCCTGTCGATCAGGCTTGTTCGCCAACCGGTTCGGGCGTTCGCCGGCTGCGGGCGCGCGCCAGCAACCCGTATGCCAGCAGGCAGAGCAGGCCGAACAGCGGGACGATGGTCAGCGAAGATAGGGCGGTGAAGAGCGAGAAGCGGTCTGCCAGGTAGCCGGTGAACGACGCGCCCAGCCCGCCGGGCCACCAACCGAGCCCCATGAGCAGACCGGAGGCGACCCCGACTTGGTTCGGCAGCGCTTCCAGCACGAGGACAATGCTGTTCGGGAGGGTCGTCCCCACCGCTACGCCGGAGAGGAACAGCCCCGCGATCTGCACCGGCCCTGCGCCGTTGAGAAACGACCAAAAGGTCAGCGGCAAAAGGGCCAGGGCGATGACCAAGATGCGCCAATAGCCGAAGCGGTCGCCCGCAGCTCCGCCGACCAGGCTGCCGGCGCTGACCGAGAAGGCGAAGATAGCGAGCATGCTGCCGCCTGCCGCCACCGTGCCGCCGGTCGACTCGATCCAGGTGGGCAGATAGGTGGTCAGCCCAACTTGGAACCAGGAGCGAAACATCATGGCGACGACGATGAGAACCAGGCCGGCGATAAATGCGTCACCCTGCGCGGCGGCTTTGGGTTTTGCCTCGCGTGCCGCGACCGATGAACTCGAGCGCAAGTTGAGATAGAAGATAACGCCGAAGATTAGGCCGAGCGGCAGGATGGTGATGACGCCGGGCATCCCAAACCAGGACAGGGTCAGGGCGATCCACAGGGGGCTGAGGGCTGCGCCGATGTTGCCGCCGACGGAGAAGACGGAGATGCCCGAGCCGCGCTTCGCCCCACTGTTCGAGGCGGCGATCACCGCGGCCGGCGGATGAAAGGCGGCGGACCCGAGGCTGCCCAAGGAGATCAGGACGAGGAGCACGCCGTAGGAGGGGGCGAAGCCCACCAAGCCCATGGCAATGCCGATCCACATAATGCTGAAGGTGGTCAGAGGCACGGCGCCCCAGCGGTCGCTGATGTAGCCGAAGAGCGGCTGCGCCAGCGCCATACTGGTCCCCGCAACCAGGGCGATGACGCCGACCTGCGTGTAGTTCAGCCCCATCAGGGGCATGAGCCGCGGGTAGAGCACCGGCAAGAAGTTGTTGCTGAATTCGATGATCAGATGGGCGAGGGCGATGAGCAACAGCGCGCGGCTGAACTGGGTTTTCATCAAGAGGCGTCCTGGGCGGATTGGTGCAAGATCTGTCGATCCTGTTCTTGCGGGCGGAGTTGGCGCTCGTAGATTTCGGCGTAGAGTGGAGAGCGCTCCAACAGTTGGGAATGGCTGCCCATGGCTGCGATCCGTCC
>JASGTU010000108.1 GCA_030058085.1 Chloroflexota bacterium | reverse complement strand
GCGGCGCGGCGTGCGCCGGCGGCATCGCCAACAGGACGTGGCGGCCAAGCAGGTCGAGGCTGCGCCGCAGTTCCGCATCCGGCGGCGCGGGCGAGAAATCGGCCAGGGAGACCGGCGGCGGGATGACGTACAGCCGGCCCGGCTGGGCAGCGCCCGTGGCGCGCAGGCGTTGGGCGCCGGCCTGCGACTCCACGACGATGAGGTCGGCGGCATTGGCGAGGCGCACGAGGCTTGCCGCAGACTTTTGCGGCAGAAGGCGCTCTGCAGCGAGGGCCGGAGACAGCGCGTGATAGAGGATAACGACGCCGCGCGCCAGCGCAAGCATCGCATCCAGCAGAGGGTGAGGCGCGGAAGTGCAGAAGATGTACAGGTCGGCGCCGGCGAAGTCCGGACTGCGCGCCAGTTCGGCGGCATCCGCGACGCGTGTGCATCCGAGTTGCGCCAGAGCGGGCGGCAGTTCGTCCGCGGCGTCGACGGTAAAGAGGCGCACGTCATCCCCGCGACGCAGGAAGAAGGCGGTGAGCGCGGCGACCGGCTCGGCTGCACCGGGGGCGATGTAGGGGGCGATCAGGCGGATGTGCATGGCGATAGCCCTTCGCTGGCGGCGTGCTTGCGGCGCACGCGGTAATAGGCTCCCTCCACGATATCGACGGCGACGCCCACGGTGTAGCGGGCGCAGAGCTTGCGATAGCCCTGCTCGCCTAAGGCGCGGCCCAGTTCCGGCTGCGCGGCAAGCTGCGCCAGGCGGCGGCTGAGAAGGCCGGGATGCTCCGTGTCGACCAAGAAGCCGTCCACACCGTCGTCGATGAGCGAGGCGGCGGACTCGATGGCGGCGGCGATAACAGGCTTGCGGTAGGCCCAGGCTTCCAGGTAAACGATGCCGAATGCCTCTCCGACCGAAGGCAGGGCGAGCACGTCACAGGCGGCGAGCGCGGCCAGCCGCTCGTCATCCGTCACCGCGCCGCGCGTAACTACACCCGGCTGTGGCCCGCGTTCGGCCCAGAGGCGGCGCGAGTAGTCGGTTTCGGGGCCGATGGCCAGGAACACGGCGGCGGGATGGCGGCGGCGCAGCGCGGCGAACGCGTCCAGGAGCAGAGCGAGGCCCTTGTACGCGGTCTTGCGGCCCAGGAAGAGCACGACGAAGGCGCCGGCGGGCAGGCCGAGCTTGGCGCGGGCGGCTGCGGCGTCGAGCGGCGGGAAGCGTTCCAGGCGCAGCCCATTGCCGGCCACGACGACGTCGCGTGCCAGGCCCTGATCGATCAAGAAGCGGCCTTCCGCCTCGCTGACGGCGATGACCGTATCGCAGCCCTGCAGGATGCGCCGCATGTAGCCGACGTCGTAGGTCTCCGGCTGGCGGATGTGCAGATGCGGCGTGATGACGACGGGCGCGTTGCGCCGTTTGGCGGCCATAAAGGCGACCCAGGCATGGGCGTAGTGAAGGTTGTTGATGTGCACTAGGTCGTAGGCGGGCGTCTGACGCAGCAGCGCCGCGGCCATGCCCGGCGAGACGGGACCGTTGCCGAAGAAGACGAGCGGTTCGCAGCGGACTTTGTCCGTGCTCATCGAGCGCTCCATGCCGAAGGCCAGCGCTTGCCAGGCGAGGCGATTGCGGTGCAGGCTGCGGAAACGGCGCACGTGCACGCCGTTCACCGTCTCGCACGGGGGCAGCGTGTTGGTCCAGGTGACGTAGTCCTGCGATCGGGTGGTGAAGACGTCCACCGTATGGCCGCGGGCGGCGAGTTCTTCGGAGAGGTCGGTGATGTAGCGTTCCGCTCCGCCGATGGCCGGGTAGTATTGGTGGCTGACGTGCAGGAGGCGCATTAGGCGAGGACCTCCTGGTAGACGCGTTGCAGCGCGGTTACGTGGTTGGCGAGCGACAGTTGGCTTACGATGAACTCGCGGCAGGCGTGGCGCATACGTCGACGTTCGTATGCAGGCTTGGCAAAATGGGCCGCCGCCTGTGCTGCCAGCGCGCCGGCATCTCCGGGCGGGAACAGGTAGCCGCGCATGTCGTGTGCGATCAACTCCGGTACGGCGCCGATGGCCGCGCCCACAGCCGGCGCGCCCGCCTGGAACGCCTCGTACACGACCATCGAGAAAGATTCCGGCACAACGGACGGGAGGAGGACGAGGTCGGCGGCGGCATAGAGGGCGCGCATTTGTTGGAAGGGCACTGGCCCGAGGACCTGCGCGGCGGGCGCGTGCCGGCGGAAACGGCGCAGGATGACGTCATCACCGCCGCCGGCGACGATGAGTTGCAGGCCGTCGATCGCCGCCATGAGCGCGGGCAGCGCGTCCAGCATGGTCTGCGCGCCTTTGATCTCTACGCCGCCGCCGGCAAAGAGCAGGGTGGGGCGGGTCTGCGCCGCGGCGCAGACCTCGGCGACGGGGCCGGAGAGCTGATCCGCGGGCGGGATGGGCCGGTCCTCGATGCCGTGGCGCACGCAGCGAAAGCGGCCCGGCGCATAGCCGGCGGCGACGTGCTGCGCGATCAGGGCTTGGCTGGGCGAGATGAAGAAACGTACGTTGGCGGTGAGCCGGGCGAACAGACGGCGACGGTAGGGCACGGGCGCCCAATAGTCGTAGCGGCGAAAGCACTGTCTGCAGCCGTCCGGATGGGCGGCGGGGTCGCAGGTAGAGCCGTCCCGGCGGTAGAGCATGTTGTTGGGACAGAGCAGCCAGTAGTCGTGCAGCGTATTGACGACCGGCGCATGTTCGGCGCGACAGGCGACGAAGGGGGCCAGCGACGAGCCGGAGACGTTGTGCACATGCACGAGGTCGGGGCGGAAGCGGCGGATCTCCTGGCGTACGACCTCAACGACGCGGCGGTCGAGGATGTCCTGCCAGATGCGGTGCGAGTCGAACTGCACGCGGCGCACGGGGATGCCGTCGACGCTGAAGCGGTCGTCGCCTGCGGCCTGGCGGCGATTGTTGATGTGCAGCACGCGATAGGTGACGCCCGCGGCCATCAGCCCGCGGCAGGTGTGGTAGAGGGAGACCTCGGCGCCGCCCGTATAGTCGGGCGGGAAGGTGTTGGTGACAAAGAGCACGCGCATCATGGTCGGCAGGCAGGCTTTCCGGCCAAATCAGCCGTCCGTTTCGGTGTCTGGGGGGAGGCGCCGCTTGAGCGCATCCAGTTCGCGGGCAAGGTCTGCAATCTCGCGGTTGTTCTCGCGGATGTATTCGACCAGCACTTGGGCCAACTGCTGCTGGTTGTTGAGGCGGGCGAGCGGCCTGGTGAGCGGCGCCAGCAGCCCAGCCAGCGAGAGCCGGGGAAAGCGCCGGCGCAAACCGTCTGCCAGTCCGGTGGCAGGCGCGGCCTGCGCTAGCCCGCTGGGCGCCGGGACAGGGTCGTCCAGGTTGGCGGGACGCAGAGGATAGACGGCGCGCAGGCCCAACAGCACCGCGGCCAAGCCGTCGATCTCACCGGCGCTGTGCGGAAAGGCTTGCTCACGCGCCGCCACGATGTCGCCCAGGTGCATGAGTTGGTGGAGATAGGCGCGGTGCATGGCCGCGATGATGCGCTCCCCTTGCCAGCCGAGGCTGTTGAGCCAGCGTTGCTCCGCGGGCATGAACTCGTCGACGAGCTGGTCGAGCGACCAGTGCTTGAGCACGAAACGCAGCCGGTTGCGGTGTGCGAGCAATTCGGCGTCATAGCTCTTGTCGAGCAGTACGCTGGCTTCCTTGTGCACTAGGACCGAATCGGGCACATAGACGACGCGGAAACCGGCCTGGCGGGCGCGCCGGCACCAGTCGACATCTTCGTAGTAGGCGGGTGTAAAGCCCTCGTCCAGGTCGCCGATCGCTTCGTAGGCCGCGTGCGTGATCGCCAGGGAGGAGCCGGTCACGAAATCGACCTCGCGCAGGTAGGCGAACTGGCCGCGGTCGGGCTGGCGGTAGCCGATGTGGCGCGTGACGCCGTGGCGGTTGATCTCGCCGCCGGCGTGTTGGATGGTCCTGTCCGGGAAAAGCGCCTTGCTACCGGCGATGCCGATGGAGGCGTCGTGCTCCAGCGGGGCGACCAGGCGAGCCAGCCAGTCGGGGCGCACTTCCGTATCTTGGTTGAGCAGGACGAGGACGGCATAGCCCTGGGCTGCGCGCAGGCCGCGGTTGCAGCCGGCGGCAAAGCCGAGGTTGGTCTCGTTGCGGATCAGGCGGACGTCCGGGTAGTTGCTCTCCACGAAGCCGGCGGAGCCGTCGTCGGACGCGTTGTCTACGACGTAGGTGTCGAAGGCCACGCCCTGCTGACGCTCCAGCGCGGCTAGGCAGGCCGGCAGGTCGCGCATGCCATTCCAGACGGGCAGGATGACGGCGATGGCGGGAGACTGCGGCAAGGTTGTTCCTCCGGTTTGCAGTGGCGGTAGATGCGCCGCCAGTTCACATTGCGGCAGATGCGCCGCCGCTACGACTTGGGCGAGCGCCGGAAGCGGCGACGCCGGCGTTCGATCCAGCGCATCAGGCGCATGAAGCGGCCGCTCTCATAGCCCCGAATCAGCGCCTCGTAGTGGGCTCGCTCCTGCTCCAACTGCGCCATGAGGCTTGGGCTGTACACGTTGGATGCGCCTTTGTCGGCTGCGCGCCAGGGAGAGCGGCAGTAGGCGATCAACGGCGCGGCGGCGCGCGTCCAGTTCAGCTCCTCGACGGCGGCGGCGAAACCCGGGCGGTCGTCCTGTTTGGCGTCGAGCAGGGCAAGGATCGCTTCGGCTGCGTCTCCGGCGTCATTGTAGCGCACCACGCGGCCAAGCGCATAGCGCGCCACCATCTCGGCGGCGGCGTCGCCCTCGGTGGCTACGATGGGCAGCCCGGCCCAGATGTATTCGAGGACGCGGCTGCGAAAGGCGAGACGCGTCTCCAACGTGTCGAAGTGCAGCGATAGGGCAACGTCGCATTCCAGCAGCAGATTGGCCCAGTCCGCGTAGGGAATCCAGTCGCCGAAGAAGACGACCGTATCGAGCAGGCCCGCTTCCTGCGCGGCGGCGCGGGCGTTGCGCAGTTGGCCGGGTAGGTTGCGCAGTTCGGGGTTGGGGTGGCGCGTGCCGGGGAAGATCAGGCGCACGTCCGGGCGTTGGGCGGCAACGCGGCGCACGGCCTCGATGGCTGTGACGGGGTCGAGCCAGGACCACAACCCGCCGCCCCACAAGAGCAGCTTGTCGTGCGGGCCGATGCCGGGCCATACGCCTTTGACTACGGGCTGGGTGTGCTGCGGGGGCGCGTCGGGCAGGCCGTAGGGCACGACGTCGATCAGCATGCGCAGGGAGGGGTCGGCGGCATAGGCGGCGGGGTTGACGCGTCCGTTGGCTTCGAGCAGGCCGAGCCACCAGTCGCGCTGGCGTTCGCTGGCGCAGATGTAGAAATCGCCGAGCGTGTATTGGCGTTGCAGTTGGGCCAGGCGGTCGCGCCAGTCGGCGGCCAGCGCATCGGGGTCGCCGCGTCCGTGGATCGCCAGCCACTCGGCGAGCAGCGGGTCGTAGCCGTCTACGACGAGATAGGCGGCGGACTGCGCCAGTTGCGGGAAGGTCCCGGCGATGTCGCTGGGGAAGACGCAAATATCGCATGCCTCCACGTGCGGCGCCAGCGACGGCCACGCCGCGCGGTCATAGCGTTCTATGCGGAACGGCTCGCCTGCCGGCTTGCCGGGCGATTCGTGGGGGATGGCAAGCGTGACCTCGGCGTGGTTGGCAAGAACGCGTGCCAGGTGGACATAGCGGATGCCCGGCCCGGCCATAAGCGGGCCGGCGATGTCGTGGCTGACGAGCAGGACGCGGCGGGGCATGGGTGAAGCGGCTTTCTCGAACTGGGTCATGCGTCCGGCTCTACAGCCCGCGCCAGCGCAGGTAGCTCACGGCTTCGGCCAGCAGCGCGGCGGGTCCTTGGGCGCGGACGATGTCCTGGGCGCGGCGGGCGAGGCGCAGCGCTTCGCGGGCGGCAGCGACGGCGCGGCGGGCAGCGGCCCAGGCCAGCGCGCCGGCTGAACGAGGGGCGCCGCCCCAGTCTCGCGGGCCTGAGCGGCCGGGCTGCGGTTCCTGGTTGGGCAGCGCATACAACGTCTGGAAGGCAAGCTGGCCGCGCAGCGGTTCGTCGCCGGCCCAGAGGGCGGCGGCCTCGTGTTTGCGCCGCCAAAGCCGCCACACGCCGCAGCCGTGGATCGCAGCATCGCCGCCGGCCATGATCTCCAGGGTGTACATCTGCCGGTAGGATTCGGTCTGCGGCGCAAAGGTGAGCGCATAGGGCGCGTCGAAGGGCAGTTCGGCGGCGGTGACGGTGCGATCCAACAGCGGCTTGCCTGTGGCGGGTCCGGCGTAGAGACGGATGCGCACCGTCCCGGCATGGAGTTCGCCCAGCTCGGCGAACATCAACTCCAGGCGGCGAAGGTGAGAGCGGTCGGCGCGGAAAGTCTGGCGGACCGGCGCAGCGGGCAGCGGCAGGACCGAAGCCGGCTCGCGGCCGATGGCCCAGGCGGGCGCAGACCGGCGGATGACGGCATCCGGAAGCGTTACAGGCGAGGCGGAGCGGCTTTGCGCGGGCGCGCTGAGAAGCGTCTCGGCGCGGCGGATTTGGGCTGCCATCTGCGCTTTCTCGGCTAGGGCGCGGTAGAGCATGGCGCGTAGTTGGTCGAGTTGGTCGCGATTCTGCTCGTCCGCGTCGAGCAGCCGGTTGATCTGCCAGAGCAAGTCGGGGATCTCGCCTGTGCTGCGGCGTTTGGCGAGGACGCGTTCTGCGGGCGGCGGCGCGTGCTGCAAGAGGACCGCTTCCACCTGGCGCGCGGAGTCGCGCCACGAACGCCGCGCCACATCGACATAGCCCTGCTCGACGACCTTGGCACGCAGGACCGGGTCTTGCAGCAGGCGCATGAGGGCTTGGGCAAGGGCTTCGGGCGCCGGGTCGGCGAGCAGCGCGGTTTCGCCGTCCGTCACCAGGGTTTGCATCTGCTCGTTGCGCAGATCGACCACGGGGCAGCGGCAGGCCATCATCTCGAAGGGGACTAGCGACGGGTTGGTGGTGGAAAGGGAGAGTCCGGCGTCGCAGCTAGAGTAGAGGGCGGCCAGTTCGTAGTCGTTGAGGATGCCGGCGTTGGTGTGGGCGAAGGGCGGCGGCGGGTCGAGCGAATCGGCGCCATACATGACGATCTCGACGTTGGGCAGTTGCGACTTGACGATGCGCAGCGCCTCGATGCCGATCTCGTAGGCGCGGCGCGGGGTGCTGGGCCGGGCATAGAAGGCGACGCGTTGCCGCCCGCTGCGCTCGCGCTCCCTGGGGTAATAGATGTCGGTGTTGACGGCGAAGTCGAAATGGTCCGCCTGGGCGCTGTAGCGGGTGCGCAGCAGGCCGGCTAGCCACGGGCCGAGCGTGAGACAGTGCAGCCCGCGGCGGTAGGTGTTCTCGGCCTGAAGGTATTCCGTCCCCATCGGGTAGAAGAACGGCTCGAAATCCTGGACGAAATAGTAGCGCCGCCCGGTATTGGGCAGGTTGTCCAACTCGCGCACGGTCTTCCAGTAGGTGGCGAAGGTGGCGTCGGCTTCTTGTACCTTACCCGTCCAGCGGTGGAAGTGCGCGCCGGTGACCATGAAATGGGCATCGACGAACTGCCGCAACTCCTGCGCGGAGTAGTCGTGCATGTGGATGACGGGCAGGATGTAGATGTGGCACTCGTGGCCGAATTCGGTCAGATAGCGGATCAGGCGGAAGATGCCGGTGTGGCCGCCGGATCCGCGCATCGGCTCGGAGACCAGCCAGTTGAGGACGAGCGGCGTGGGGGTGTCTTCGTCTGCAGCGCGGGCGGGCTGTGTGGCCGGCGCGTCCGTTGTCAGTTCGGGCATTGGGCGATCCATGACGGCGGGTTGTCTTGGCACAGTGTTCGACACAGTATTGGGCGCGATGGTGGGCGCGGTGTTGGGCGCAGCATGTAGTATAGCATCGACGATGGGGTGCAGGTCGCGGGCGCGGGCCGCCGGGCTGTAGCGTTCGAGCACGGAACGGCGCGCTTCCTCGCCGAGAGCGATGCGGCGGGCGCGGTCCTGCACCAGTTCTTGCAGTGCATCGTACCACGCCTGCGGCCCGGAGGCGAGCAGGCCGTTCTCGCCGGGGCGGATAGCGTCGACGAAGGCGTCGGCGGGCGAGGCCACGGTAGGAATGCCCAGCGCGCCGGCCTCGACGAACTTGATCTCGCTCTTGGCCCGGCAGAAAAGGTTGCCGGCTTCCAGCGGGGCGAGGTTGATGTCGAAGCGCGCGGCCAGGCGGAACCAGCCCTGCCAGTCCATGAGCGGGTGGCGGCGGATGCGCTGCGCAAAGGCGTTGAGCAGGGGCGGAAGCTCAAGCGGACCGGCCAGCCAGAGTTCGACTGCCGGGTGTCGGGCGAGAATCTCGGCCAGCGCGGGCGCGGCTTCGGCGAAGTCGTAGTCGTGGGTAGGCGTGCCGCTGCCGTAGCCGATGACCACGCGGTCGCTTGGCGAGCGGTCGCCGCGTTGGGCGTAGAGCGCATCCGCCAGCGCGGACATCTCGCGCCCGAGCGCGTTGCGATGCACGAAGACGGGCTTGCCGCGGCGCTGCACGAGGCCGGCCAGGAAGGGCGTCGCCACCGTCACATAGTCGCTGGCTTCCAGCGCCGCCAGGTAGCGCTGCACGCCGTCGGCGTATAGCTCCTGCTCTGTGGGCGAAAGCCGCTCGACGCCGCGGTGCCAGCCGGTCATGTGCGGCTCGAAAACGAGGTCGTCGGTGTCGAAGATCACCGGCGCGCCCCGGCTGCGGGATTGATCGATAAGCAGGCGCAAAGCGGCGGTCATGGGTAGGCGATAGAGGACGATCAGGTCGCAGCCCTCGGCTGCGGCGGCGTCGATCTGTTGCGGATCGGCCCACTGGCGCACGTCGGCGTCGATGCCGTTGGCGGCGAGTTGCTCTTGCAGGTGGATGCAGCGGTAGAGCGTCGTGGTGGCGATGGGGCAGCCGCTGGCGATCAGGGCGCGGGGCATGGCTTAGCGCCCCGCTTGCAGCCGCGCCAATATCTGGCGCAGGTCGTCGGCCAATAGCTTCTCGGCCAACTGCTGCTCTCTGCGCCAGAAAAGGGTCTGGTCACTCTGCTCCCAGCCGGCAAGGGTCTGGCGCAGCTGGACAAGCTGCTGATCTTGCTGCGCGCGCTTTTCTTCCAGGGCGCGGAGGCGGCGCAGCAGACAGCGGGCCATCGTCTCCGGCACGCGCTGCGGCGCGGCGTCGGGCGATGAGAAGCCGTCGAGCACGTCTTCGAGCAGGGCGATCAACTGTGCGCTGCGCTCCTGCGGTGAGTAGCGCTGAAGGGTTTCTGCCCGCGCACGGTCGCCGAGGGCGTGCCTGGCGTCGGGGTCGTCGATCAGGCGGGCGAGCGCGGCAGTCCAGTCGTCCGGGCTTTCCGCCAGCAGGCCGGTCTCGCCGGGCGTGATGGCGTAGCGAAAGGCGTCGGTGGCGGAGGCGACCGTCGGCACGCCGACTAAGGCGGCTTCGGTATATTTGATCTCGCTCTTGGCCTGGCAGAATGGATTGTCCAGTTCGAGCGGGGCCAGGTTGATGTCGACCTGGGCGATGAGGTAGGGCAGTTCGCGCCAGGAGACATAGGGCGCGCGGCGGATGCGGTCGGCAAAGGCGTCGAAGGCCGGGTCGATCTGGAGATGGCCGCTGAGGTGGAGGTGCAGTTGCGGGTAGGCTGCCATCGCTTCCAGCAGCGAGGGCGTGATGGAGGCGAAGTCGCGGTTGTGCGAACCGGTGCCGCTGAAGTAGGCGGCGATGACCGTGCCCTGGTCGTGGCGACGTTCGAGCTGGGTGGCGTAGGCCTCTTCCGCGATCGCCAGCATCTCGGCGCTGCATGCGTTGCGATGGACACGCGCGGGCACGCCGGCTTTCTCCGCAGCCTGCGCCAAATACTCGGTCGTGACCAGGGCGAAGTCGGCGCGGCGGAAAGTCTCGGCTTGGCCGGCGAGGGAAGCGCGCAGCCGCTGCGCCTCGGCGGGGTCCAGCATATCCAGCAGCCCGATGCGGTCGTGCAGCCCCGGCTCAAAGACGAGGTCGTCCGTCTCGAAGAGGACGGGCTTGTTGCGCTGGTGTATGAGCGTTACCAGGTCTGCGATCAGGTCGGACCAGGGGACGCGGTGGAGGATGGCGACATCGCAGGTTGCAGCCGCGGCGTAGATCTCCAGGTCGTCGTCGACGAGCAGGCTGCTCTCGACGCCGGCTAGGGCCAACTGCTCTTGGTGGTGGATGCAGCGATAGCGTCGCGTGTCGCCGTCCATGCCGCTGACAAAAAGGACGTTCATGCCTTGTCTCCGGCTACGTAGCTCTCGAAGGGGCGATCCACGAGTTGGATGGCGTCGGATAGGGTTTGCCCGGAGCGGCGCACCTCGGCCAAGGCGAAGTCGAAATAGGGCTGCACCAGCCAGCGGGCAAGGCGCAGCTTCGCCTGCCAGAGGAGGCCGCGCAGCAGGCCGGGCGGCTTGGGCAGCGCGTCTTGGAGCGGCGTGGGGCCGCCCAACGCCGCGGCGGACTGCGCCAGCCTGCGCAACTCGGAGACAGGCGCGGCGGCAGCTACCCGTTCGGCGGCGGTGGCCGGGTTTTCGCCCGTCTGTGTGGCGGCAAAGCCGGCGTGATGCATGAAAAAGGCCAGGAGCGTCGGGTGATACATGGCGACGTGGCCGAAGTGCATCGGGTACAGCTCGAGATGGCTGACGAGGGCGCGTGGGTTGGGCGTGATCATCAGCAGCCGTCCGCCGGGCGTCAGGGCGCGATGCGCCAGTTCGACCATCTCCAGCACGATCGCGTAGGGCAGGTGTTCGACCAGGTGTGCGGCGACGATGGCGTCACAGCTTTCCGGTTGGGCCTCGCGCAGGTAGCGGATGACGTCCGCCTCGATCACGGGCAGCCCGTGGCGGCGGGCCTCGGCGATGCAGTCCGGGTCCGAGTCAACGCCGAGGGCGTCGATGCCTGCCGAGCGCAGCAGGGCGACGAAGCCGCCCATGCCGCAGCCGAGGTCGATCACGCGCTTCTTGCCGGCGAGCAGGGGCAGATACCAACTGTGCAGCGCGGCTTCACCGTCTACGGAGACGCCGATATGCTGGAGAAATGCGTAGTCAAGGCTGGTCTGGTCTGTCATGTGCTCTCTGTCGGGCAGGCGTGCGGTTGCACGGTGCGGCTAACTGCGGGTTTGCGTGACGGCTTCGGGACGGCGTGCTTCGAGTGCAGGATCGGCCTGACTCGGCTCCGATGCGGGGTCCAGGCGCCATTCGCCGCCCAGGGAGATCAGCCCGTAACGTTCGTTTGCCTGGCCGGGGAATACTTGGAACGGGTAGCGGCGGTCGTGATAATCGTAGGTTTCGCTGTCTACGCTGTCGACTGCGGCCACGGAAATGACGTACTGGCCTTCCAGCAGCGGTAGTGCGGGAATCGTATAAGTAAGGCTGCCCACAGGCTCCAGCCGCGGGATCTCCAGCCCGCCGAAACGGGTGTTGGGCCCGGCGATGTGTGCGCCGTTGTCGTGGTGGATGGCGAGGCCGAAGACGGGGTTGGCGACCGTCTCGGCGGCCTCATAGCGGAGCCGGACGCTGAGCGGCGCGCCGGAGTAGAAGACTTTAGACGGTTGCCCGTCTGTGTCCAGCAGTTCCACGGCGGTGATGCGCACCTTGCCCGTTCCCCAGCGGCGGTTTTCGATCTCTGCGGAGGAGGGGATTCCGGCGCGGCGGGCCTTTTCCTGCTCTGTCTGCGCCACATGGTTGAGGTAGGCCATCACGACGTCGGTCGGTGCGCCGTCGGCCTGGACCTCACCATCCTCCAGCCAGATGACGCGCTGGCAGATGCTCTGCACCGCGTCCAGGTCGTGAGAGACCAGAAAAAGTGTGCCGCCGCGGTCGCGATATTGCTGGATGCTGTGCAGGCATTTGCGTTGGAAGGCGGCATCGCCCACGGCCAACACCTCGTCCACGAGCAGCAAATCCGGCTCGGTGTAGATGGCAACCGCAAAGCCCAGGCGCACATGCATGCCGGACGAGTAGTGCTTGACCGGCGTGTCGATGAAGTCGCCCAGTTCGGCGTAGGCGATGATGTCGTCCAGCCGTGCGTCGATCTCGGCGCGGGTCAAGCCGTAGATGGAGCCGTTGAGGTAGATGTTCTCGCGGCCGGTCAGGTCCGGCTGGAAGCCTGCGCCCAGCTCCAGCAGCGACGAGATGCGCCCGTGCACGTAGAGTTCGCCGCCGGTCGGCTCGAGGATGCCGGTGATGAGCTTGAGCAGGGTGCTCTTGCCGGAGCCGTTGGGGCCGATGACGCCGATGCTATCGCCGGGGTGTACGGCGAGCGATACATTGCGCAGCGGCCAAAACAGATCCTGGGGCGGCTTGCGTCTGCGCAAGAGGCGGATGAAGAGGTCCTGGAAGGAGCGATGGCGCTCCGCCCTTTTGACGAAGCGGCGTGAGACCGCGCGCAGTTCGACCAGGGGCGTGGCGGGCAGCGGCGCGTGGCTGCGCTCGACGATCATACTTCCTCACCGAAGCGGCTGCTGTAGCGGATGAAGAACCAGTAGCCGAAAGCCAATATTACCACGGCGGTCGCCGCGGTGCGAAAGAAGAAATCGGGGTCGGTGCGGTAGCCGTAGTAGAGCATGTCGCGATACATATTCACAAAGGATGCCATGGGGTTGACGATGTAGGCAATTCGGTGGACATCCAGGTTCATGCCCAGGAAGGCGTAGTGGGTGGGAAGTTGCTTGATCGAGTAGAAGATGGGCGTGAGGAAGAACCAGGCCAGCATCAGCACTTCCATGACGATGGCCGTATCGCGATAGAAGACGTTGAGGGTGCTCAGGATCAGGGCGATGCCGAGCGCGAAAGCCGTCTGGATCAGGATGATCACCGGTAGCAGCCACAGCCACGGGCTGAGGTTGGAGCGGAAGATGAGCAGGACGGCGAAGAGGACGATGAAGGCCAGTAGGAAGTTGGCGAGTTGGGCCAGCACCGTGGCGATGGGCAGGACTTCGCGCGGGAAGTAGACCTTTTTGATGAGGCTGCCGTTGCCGACGATGCTGTTCATGCTGCTGACCACGCTGGCTGAAAAGTAGTTCCAGGGCAGCAACCCGCAGAGCAGGAAAAGCGGGTATTTCTCGATCTGGTTGTTGGGCCAGAGGACGCCGAAGACGAGGGTAAAGACGACCATCATACCTAGCGGGTTGAGCAGGCTCCAGACGAAGCCGAGCACGCTGTTTTTGTAGCGCGCCTTTAGCTCGCTGACCACCAGGTTGCGCACCAGGTCTCGGTAGCGAAATAGCTCAGCCAGACGGTGCGCCACAACTGCAATGGGTGATGGCGACCGTCTGGGCTGCTGGGCTGATGAGGTTTCAACTGTCATACGTTACAAGTCATGCGTCACGAGTGATGCGTCAGAAAAAGCTTAGCGGTTTGATCGCCAACTACGCAACCCTGTCACGTTGAGCGTAGCGAAACATCTCACCTTCTGGTACAACTAGATTCTTCAGCTCGCTAACGCTCGCTTCAGAATGACAGACATTTGGCGAACGAAGCGCTTAACGGCCGATTGCGGGCAGGTAAAGCCGCTCTCTGCCGAGGTACAACGAGAACTGCAGGGCGTTGTTCCCTGTGTTATTGTCAAGTCCAGACGGCGGCTCGACGACGACGAACAGGTTGTGTGCGCCTAGGGGGGCGTCTTGCCATACGACGGAGGCGATCTGATTGGCCCCACAGCCTTCCAGCGAAACGATCTGGTCGGCGCCGATCTGTACGCCGCCGGCGGTCGGGTTGCCTTTATAGAAACGGACGCGGGCGGTTTGGGCGGCGGAGCTATTGCCGCTGTTGGCGATAATGGCGCGCAGCGTGATGTCAACCGTGTTTTCGCCGTCCGGCACGGGCGGCGCTTCGATGGAAGCGCGTACCGGATAGAAGTCGATTTGCTTGGCAAGGCTCGCCGCGTAAGTCGAGAAGTTCTGGCCCATAGGCGACAGCACGAGCCTACTGCTGTTGGGGTCGCGCTGGAACAGGTAGCCGTTGAACGCTTGGTCGGTCACGCTGTACCAGGAAAGCCGCTGGATCAGGCGATAGCCGTCGTTCGGGTCGCCTAATTGGGGGTCGACGGCCTCCTTGAGGATATAGTCGAAGGTCCGGGTCATAAAGGCGTTCACGCGTTCCGGCGGGAAGTCGTCCGGCGGGGCGAAGATGTTGGGCATGAGCACGCCGTATTCGGAGAGATAGACCGGCGAGCCGCCATAGCCGCGGTCCACCAGCCATTGGCGAAAGCGCAGGATCTGCTGTTTGAAGAGGTCGAAGCTGTCGTTCTCGCGCACCAGGACGCGCATGCCCTCTTCGGCGTCGATGCCGGGCGGGATGCCCGCGCCCCAACATTCGCTCTCCGGGAAATGGGCGCAACTGGCCTCGTTGAGGATGAAGTTGTGCAGCGCCCACACGTCCACCGGCATCGGTACGCCGTAGCGCGTGCGATAGGCCTCCAGCACCATGTCCAGATACTGGAGACGAATCTCCGTGGCTTGGACTATCGAGCCGGCGATGATCTTGGCCGTGGGGTCCTGGTTTTTGATCAGATGGTAGAGATCGTGGTAGGCGATGGCGTAGATGTGCGGCTCGATGTCGTCTTGCAACAGACGACGGTCCGGCTCGTTGCCGATGAACCACTCCGCGCCGGGGTTGGCGGCGATGACGTCTAGAAGCTGCTGTTCTGTGGTTGGCGCGTGGTTCGCGGAGAGCGAGTAGCGATAGGGCCTGGGGCCGGTGTTGGTCTGCACCAGCCGGATCATGGGCATGTAGCGCACGTTGGCGGGCTTGACCGCGTTGAGGGTGGCGCCGTAGTCGACGTACCAGCCCAGGCGGAGAAGGCCAGGGTCAATGCTGCGTATGTCGCCGTTGACGCCCAGGCGACAGAGCGCCGAAGACTCGGCGTCGATCAGGGGAAGGAAGAGCGTCTCCACCGCGTCCGGCCCGCTTTGGGCCTGAACAGCGCGGCCCGGAATGGGCAGGGCGATAGCAGCGAAGAAGATCGGCGCGATCACCCATCGCAACACGCAGCGGACGAAGTTGTGCGGCATAGTCACTTGTGCTTGGTCCTTTGGCGGTTTACTTGACGATTTCGATAATCCTCGGCTGCCCGCCGATCAAGATTCTCACATTGCCGTCGTTGCTGTTGACAGTCTCCAACAATGTACCATAGATATTATAAACATTGGCGGTCGTCCCAGGCAGACGGATTGTCTCCTGGTTATCCTTTACTTCGCCCTTATTCTCTTCGAGTGTGCCGTTTCCGTCCAGATCGAGGCCCAGCTTGGCCGGGTTGAGCCAGGCAACGTAGAAGGTGTGGCCGCGGCTGGGGTGGAAGAACTGGTAGGCATCCATCGCCTTAGCCTTCAACTCGGCGGCGGGCAGGCGGCGAACGAAGCGAGCAGGCGCCAGCCAGTCTACGGCGACCTGATAGGCGGTGAAGGCGGGCTTGCGCTGTGGAGGAGTGCTGGCGCTCACCAGGCCGTTTTCATGCGGGTAGCCGCCGCCTGGATCAGTCAGTGCAAAGTAGATTGTGTTGAGAACGCCGGCGGCCTTGCTCTGGGTGAAGATTTCGAGCACGTAGCGCGCCTGCATTTCGGGCGAACTGGGCTGGTCGGGGGGATTGTCGCTGTGCCAGCCGGATTCGGTGATCATGATGGGCTTGGTCAGACCGTAGTCGCCCAGCTTGTCGTGTACGTAAGTGACTTTTTCCACCACGCCGGGGCCGAAACAAGTGCCGTTTTTCACACAAGAGGGGTCCATTCTCCTGACCCAATACCCTCCGAAAGCCGGGTAAGAATGGATGTTCATGATGTCGAAGTGGGCGCCGCCGCCGGCCGCGAGCACATCGTCGAGGAACTCCTCGATGAAGTTGCCGCCGTCATCGACGAAGTTGTCGTAGGCGATGCCGCCGAAGAGGACTTGGGCCTTGGGGTTGGCTTGTTTGATCGCCGGATATGCAACCGAAAGCATTTGGGCATATTCGGCGCCGAATTCGCCCCAGCCCCTGTGCCAGTCCTCCGGTACAAAATCGAAGCTGGCGTCGGGTTCGTTGTACAGCTCCCAGTAGGTGACGACGGGCGAGCCGGGGGCGTCGTTGATGCCGTCTCCGTCGTAACGCTCGACCGTCGCCCTGACGAATTGGGCGAATTCGCCCAGTTGGTCGAGCTTGATGCGCGAGTTGGGGTAGGTTGCGGCCCAGCTCGGCGCAGAACGCAGGGTGACGATCAGGTTCTTACAGCTTGCGGACGCGGCGGCGACGGCTGCATCTGCCGACTGCCAGCGGTAGTTGGCCGGCTGGAGATTGGTCGGCTCAACAGCGTCCCACTCAATCGGAACGCGCACCCATTCAGCGCCGCTGTCGATGAGCGCGCTGTGGTAGGTCGTGCCGGCGCCGGTCGCGCCATACATCTGCACGCCGAAGATGCTGGCGGACGCGGCGGAGAAGCTGCAGCGCTTGCTCACCGTGGGCAGGTAGAGAGTATGCGGGCCGGTGGTCTGGCCCTCGTCAGCCAGCGCGGGCGGGGGGGCGGGGCTGGCGATGAGGAGCAATGCGCCGGCGAGGAGGATGGAAAAGGCTTTGGCGAAGGCGGCGTGCGGCCGCAACGAAAATCGAAAATGCATAATCAGTTATTCCATAACGTGAACTGACGGCAGGTGCACCGCATAGAAGTAGGGGGGAGGCAACTCAGAGACGATGCCCCGGCCGTACTCCGCAAACCAAATGTGATCATCGGGGCCGATGGCTATGCCGGACAGCGCGCTGCCGCTAGGCTGGCCGACTTCGATCTTGGCGAGCAGTTTGCCGTCGGGGGCAACGGTGAAGCGCGCCAGCTTATCCGCATTTTGTTGGGTGACCCAGAGATGGGTGTTGTCGCCGTCCGGTTGGATGGCAAGGTCCTTGGGGCCGCTATCGGCGCTTGGGGTCCGGTACCAGGCCCAGTTGGTGAGCGTGCCGGTGGCTAGCCGCCCAATCATGCCGGAACCGAAGGCCGTGATCCAGATGTTGCCCTTTGCGTCGATGGCGATGCCGGCAGGCCATTTGCCGACGCCTGTTTCTTCGTTGTAGGTGACAGCTCGGCCGAACTGCTCGCCTTCGACGTCGAATTGCAGCACCGTATGGTGGGCGGGCATGGTTAGCCAGATCTTCACCTTGCCGCCGGCCTGGACGGCGATGTCGGCGAGGACCCTATCTGTGGGCATGACATTCTGTGCCGGCAGAAAGCTGTTGAACGAATATTCCCGGAAGGTCTCCGTCGCCGGATCAAAGCGGCCTAACTTCTTGGCTTTCTGCTCGACGAACCAGACGCCGCCATCGGGCGCAACGGCGATGCCCGCAGGCTGGCTGCCGGC